>MVRA01000114.1 GCA_002067315.1 Methanocella sp. PtaU1.Bin125
TGTTCATATGCCGATCAGGTCTGCGGTGTCGAAGCCTGCGCGCTGGCCCTCGTCGCATTCCCGCCTATCGGCGGAGGATATGCGCGGCCCGCCCTCCCGCCCCTGGCGCGCAGACGCGCGAAAGGTCTACTGACGATTGACCGTCACTGTTTTTCATCATTAACACCTGACCAAAACCACCGGTCATCGACCGACTCACAAAAACGGATTGGACTCACAAAAAACGGATTGTTTTCATAACTGAGTTCTCTGCGGCCATTAGCCGCGCCCGGCGTACCGCTACGCATAGCTCCTCAACAGTGACCATATCTCTTGAAAATCCTGCAGATCGCCAGCGTGATCCAGAGCCGCATCTCCTGCGATTGCCTGTTCTCGCTGTTCTTGTGGATGGCCGAGTACGAGGTCTCCCACAGGCCGTCGGGCCGCTGGTGCTCCGCCAGCCACCTCAGCGCGCGGCTGATGTCCGGGTCATCTATCGGTACGCCGATCAGGGAAAGCGTGTCGAGCGCGGAGACCAGGTTCGTCCACCAGAACGGGTACTGGAACCGCACCCAGTTGTCCGGGTGGCGGTAGGACGACCAGTTGTCCTCTCTCAGGAATTTAGACTTTAGCAGCCCTGCGGCGGCCCGGGCCTCCGCCGAGGCGCGCCAGCGGGGGTGGGCCGCGAACGCCCGGAGCACCATCCCGGTGCCGGCGGCCGAGAAGGGCCGCGACCGGTCGAAGGCCCTCGCCGTCTCCCGTGCGGCG
This sequence comes from Methanocella sp. PtaU1.Bin125, assembly GCA_002067315.1. GTDB lineage: Archaea > Halobacteriota > Methanocellia > Methanocellales > Methanocellaceae > Methanocella_A. The sequence goes on from MVRA01000114.1 coordinate 748, forward strand.
TTCGACGTCAGGTCGTTTACATTCTTTACAGACCGGTCGGCCAGGCCGATCATGCCCGGGCTCCCGATCACCCACCCGCCGTCGTCCTGCCGCATATCCAGCAGCCAGCGGAAGCCTTTTTCGATACGGGGGTCATCGGCATACCCGGCCTTGATCAGGAGCGACATGAGCGCGCCGGTGTAGTAGGGCGCGTACTGGCCGGCCAGGATGCCCCGGATATCGCCCTCGTCCGTCTGGCAGGAGAACACGTACTCCGCGGCCTTTGCGATCGCGGGGTGTCGCCGGTCTATTTCATATTGATCCACGAGGTGCCGCAGGTGCCTGTATGTCTCGATCAGGGGATATTTGACGCCCGGGCATTTTTCCTGTTTGCCGGATGCCGGCTTCCACGAGCCGTCCGGCTGCTGTCTTCTCAAAATTTTACGGACCTCGGGCAGGCCCCATACGAAGCCTGCGGGCGGCACCTCCTCGTCGAGCAGGTCCCGGCAGGTAAAACAGGCGATTGCCCCGTTATCCGCTTCCAGCAGCGGCTTTACCGGATCGTATCGCAGCCGCGAGCGCCAGTCAGCCATAGCCCGGACCTGCTCTTATCCCAGGTCGGCCAGCTTCTTCTCGAAGCCCTGCACGACCAGCTTCTTGCCTTTCGGCACGACCGTGTGCCCCTCGGCCTCGAGCTTCGCCTTCAGCCCTTCCCGCCCGCCAGGGTACTTCTCGTTGATCACGCCGCCTTCCTTCAGCGTCCGCCAGTAGGGCGTGATGTCGGCCTCGCCCTCGGCCGCCGCCTCGGCCGCCGCTTCGGCCGCGATCCAGGCGAAGATGCCAGTGCCCATGGGGCACGCGATCGTCGTCCCGTGTTTCCGGGCCAGGGCCGCCCGGATCTGGTTGATAGTGACAAGGCGGCCTTTCGGGACTTTACGCATCATGGCGTCCACCTCCAGGGGCGCCGGGACCACCAGCGTCCCTTCGCCGCACGTCCGGACCATCCGCTCCGGTATCTGCTCGATAAAGGGCAGGTTTTTACTGTCCGCCAGCTTTTCGCGTGCCGACTTACGCTTTGCCTTGCTGCCTGTCATGCTTCCACCGATATCAGGTCGACGTCCGGGTATATAAACGTACAGCCGGCGGCACGGTAACCCTTATGCCCCTGAAAACGATATAAGCCAGCGGTGACAGCAGGATGGGTATTACGGTACGGGACATGACGCCGGAGGACTGGGCCCGGGTATCGGCCATCTACCTCGAAGGGATCGCGACCGGGAACTCCACGTTCGAGACGGAGGTCCCTCCCTGCGACCGGTGGGCCGCGAAGCACATCGACGGCTGCTCGCTGGTCGCCTGCGACGGCCCCGACGTCGTCGGCTGGGCGGCGCTCAGCCCTTACTCGGCCCGGCCGGCCTACGCCGGAGTCGCCGAGGCCAGCATCTACGTGGGCGCCGGACACCGGGGCCGGGGCGTCGGCACCCTGCTGCTGCGGGCCCTGATCGAGCGGTCTGAGAGCCGGGGCTTCTGGACGCTGCAGGCCGGCGTCTTCCCGGAGAACACGGCCAGCGTGGCCATGTGTAAGAAGCTCGGGTTCCGGGAGGTCGGCGTCCGCCGGAAGCTCGGCCGCATGAACGGCGCCTGGCGCGACGTGCTGCTGCTGGAACGGAGAAGCGACCGCGTCGGCGTCGACTGATCGCGGTTAGCTTTAAGCCGTCCCCGCCGATACTGTCTCTTATGCCGGCCTCGAATGGGGCGAAAAATGATCACGTCGATCGCGCCATAGACGTCATAACCGAGACGCCTCTCCGGCCCGCGGAGGCCCTCCCCGCCATCGACGCACTGGGCGAGTCGGGCGACCCCCGGGCCGTGGAGCCGCTGATCGCCTTGCTGAAGCGCAGTAACGATCTGACTGTCAAGATACACGCCTGCGACGCGCTCGGCCGCATCGGCGACCCCCGGGCCATCGACCCTTTGATCGAGAAGCTGCAGGACCGGGACGACGACTTCTACGTCCGCAAGAAAGCCGCCTACACGCTGTACGCCATCTACCGGCATGGTCACCTGGACCCGGAGCAGCAGGACAAAGTCCGGGCGCACTGGCGCTCGTGGTACTTGCTATGATACATTAATTTGCCATGCGGCGGCTCGCGTGCGCGGACGGTTACATATCGGGCATGCGATGTTATCCCCCGGTCATTCATGTATTCATACCTTGCATAGGCTAAGCGACTACTGTCACGCTCTTGGCGAGCGTGACAGTAGTCGCATTTCATTAGCAAGGCCGATACAAAAAAATCTACTATGGCAATTTTACAATAAATCCCGTCTTTATCCCTCTCGCGAACCCCGCCCTCTCGTAGAACCGCAGCGTCCCCTCATCCTTCGCGCCGCTGAGGAGCATGACCTTGTAGCAGTGGTGCTCCCGCGCGATGTCGATCGCCCTGTGGAGGACCATGGTGCCGTAGCCCTTGCGGCGGCAGTCCGGGCGGGTGATCACGTTCTCGATCACGCCGTAGGGCCGCAGGCCCCGGGTGAGGTTTTTCACGATCGCCAGCGTGCAGGAGGCGACGAACTGCCCGTCTTCCTCGGCGGCCACGTAGAACAGGCAGCGGTCGGCACAAATTTCCTTCCACAGCCGGGCGGCCCCGGCCGGGTCGGTCTCCGGGTCCTCCGGGTGCAGGACCCGGTACAGGGCCAGCAGCTTTTCGAGCTCGTCGGGGCGGACCAGCCTCACCGTCGCGGTCATGTGCCCGCCGTGCCCGTCGCGTTGGCCGGGATGGGGGTGGTCCGCTTGTACACTTTGGCCAGCGTCGCGCCCTGGACGGATACCTCGTGCACCACCGTGTAGTTCCCGTCGGCGACCGTGACGTTGAGGTCCCGCTCGATCGCGGCGTTC
>MVRA01000115.1 GCA_002067315.1 Methanocella sp. PtaU1.Bin125
GGGCAGTACGAATGGCCTGCCGGAGGCGGCATGCGACAGGCGCCAGCGCGCCCGTAAGACGAGTTTTTCATGAGAGGACAGGATCGCAGAGGTCCGCAGAGACCGCAGCTTCATTTAGAGACGATGGCCTGAAACCTGAAAGAGAAACTGCGGTCTCTGCGGACCTCTGCGATCTCTGCGGTCATTAACCGCGCCTGACGTTCCGCTACGTTAGACTGCTGCTATTACGTGTGCTTTCCTTTATTTTCCCGTCAGCGATAATTTTAAGGGATGAAGAAGATCGGCGTCGTGACCAGCGGAGGGGATGCCCCCGGCATGAACGCGGCCATCCGGGCGGTCGTCAGGCTCGCGTATGCCCGGGGGCTGCAGGTGATCGGCTTCCGGCACGGGTGGGGTGGCCTGATTTCAAACGACTTCCTGTCGCTGACCCCCCGGTCGGTCAGCGGCATCGTCCAGGCGGGCGGCACCATGCTCCACACCTGCCGGTGCCCGGAGATCATGATGGAGGAAGGCCTGCGGAAGGCGGCCGGGCATATCGCGGAAAATAAGCTGGACGGGCTGGTCGTCATCGGCGGCGACGGCTCGTTCCGGGCGGCCTCGGCGCTGTCGCGATACACCGGCGCCCGGATGATCGGGGTTCCGGCCACGATCGATAACGACGTGTTCGGCACGGACGAGACGATCGGCTTCGATACGGCGGTCAACACGGCCGTGAGCGACATCGACAAGATACGTGATACAGCCACTTCGCTGGACCGCATTTTCATCGTGGAGGTCATGGGACGGAAGCGCGGGTTCATCGCCTGTATGGTGGGATTATCCTCCGGGGCGGAGATCATCCTCGTCCCGGAGGTGCCCTTTGACCATGAAGCGCTCTATCGCTCCATCAGAGAAAACGTCGCGGCCGGGAAGAAATCGGGCATTATCGTGGCCGCGGAAGGGATCGGCGACACCGGCCGGCTTGCGAGGGATATTGAGGCGAACACGGGCGTGGAAACAAGGTTGAGCATCATCGGCTACGCCCAGCGGGGCGGCAACCCGTCGGCCCGGAGCCGGTACCTGGCCGCCCTGTTCGGGGAAAAGGCCGTGGAGCTGCTGGCCCGGGACGACAGCAACGCGGTCGTTGGCCTGCGCGACGGACACATTATCCGGATAAGCCTGGAGGAGGCCTGCCGTGCCGATAAGCCGCTGGATCTCGAGGCGCTGCGGCTGGCCGGGCAGCTGGCCAGATAGCGATAAGCCCTCACGGGCCGGGGGATTTTTTTAACATTTCGAGTTCGCGTTCCGCCCGGATCAGGGCCTCTTCTGCCCGCTTACGCCGGTCGATATCCCTGACGACGCACATGAGTGACATGGTCTGGCCGTCGCCGCCTTTGACCGGTACCAGCCAGTTGGCCGTCCACAGGCTCCGGTACCGGAAAACGGCCAGCTCCTCGAAGTACGCCGGCTCGCCGGACGCCGCGACCCGGGCCTCGCACCGCTCATGCGCGAGAGCAACGGCAGGAGCGTAGAGGTCCCGGCTTCTTTTGCCCAGGTATTCTTCGGGGTCTTCGCCGAGCATATCCCGGGCATAACTATTGAAATAGCTGAACCGCCCGTCGGACCCCAGGATGTAGACCATATCATGCGCAGCGTCAGCCAGCGTATGGTACAGGCGTTCGCTGTCGCTGAGCGCCTGCTCCGCTTTCCGGCGGTTCAGGAAGCCTTTCAGTATCCGGGCCAGAGACTCGATGAGGTCCCGCTCCTCGGCCAGGAACGGCCCTTCGTCCGCCTCCGGCCGCTCCTCCAGATAGGATACTTCGATGAGGCCGTCGAACGCATCGAAGGTAGTGAACCGGGCGAGCTGCCGCCATTCGGAAGCGGCATAGCCGGGCGTCACGTAGTCCCGGTCGTCGAACCGGATACGGGCCACGGTGATTTCCGGGTACTGCCAGGCCGCCGGAAGGATCGCGACGACCTCCCTGAGCAGTTCCGGGACGGGCTTCGGCTGCTGGAGTATTTCCAGTGTCCGGTACATAGCCGTCAGCTCTTTTACGCGCTCCTCCAGGTCGTGAACCAGCCCCCTGTGCTCGCTTTCCGACTGTTTGCGCCCCGTGATGTCCTCGAGGATGAAGATGAAGTAGCGGGGGGTCCCGGCAGGGTCGCGGACCAGGGAAACCGTCTCGTTCACCCACACGGGCTTCCCGTCCTTACGGATGTTCCGTTTCTCGATGGAATACCCGCTAATGCGGCCGGCGATCAGCTTGTCCCGGTTCTCGGCCTCCGGCCCGGCATCATATGTACAAGTGATATCCTGCAGGGTACGCCGGACCACTTCGTCGCGGGAGTAGCCGACGATGTCGCAAAACTTCTGGTTCGCCCGCAGGATCCGGCCGTCGATGTCTACATGGATGATGCCCACCGCCGCCTGCTCGAAGGTGATGCGGAACCGCTCCTCGCTCGCGAGCAACGCTTCCTCGGCCAGCTTCCGGTCCAGGAAAATCCTCAGCATCTCGGCGATGGAGTTGATCAGGTCCCGCTCCTCGGCCAGGAACGGCCCCTCGTCCGCCTCCGGCCGCTCCTCCCGGTAAAAGATGTCGACGGAACCCTCGTCACCGTTGACTGTCTGAAACCGGGCGCTCTGCATCCAGGGACCTGTCCGGAAATGGCCGGAACAATACTGCCCGCCCCCATAAACGATTCGCGCCGCGGTGATCTCCGGGTACTGCCAGGCGGACGGCAGGATGGATACTATCTCCCGGAGCATCTCCGGAATCGTGCGAGGCTGCTGGAAGATGCCGGCCATCCGGTGTAGCGCGGTCAACTCCTTCACGCGCTCGGCCAGCCGGTGCATCAGCTGTTCCCGATCGTCTGCCTGTAGCCTCACCATGATAAAAGGATATGTCGATATGTACTCATAAAGTGATCATTTTTCCTGCAGCTGCCGGGAAGACGGTCAGATGTCGACGCTGACCCTCCCGCCTTCCACCTTTACGGGATACGTCTCTATATCGCACGTTTTCACATGAGCCATCAGCTGCGAGATCCATCGCGAGAAATTGTCGGGCGTCGACGGCGGCGGCTCTTCCCACATGGAATAGGGAGGTACCGGCGGGCTCAGTGCCTTCCCGGTCGTCGCGTCGAACTGGACGCTGTGCAGCGGGCAGGTGATGATGAAGCCATTGGCCGTGCCCATATCGAGCGGCGCGTTCATGTGGCCGCAGCGGCGCTGGAAGGCGTAGAAGCGGCCTTCGTCGTTACACAGGACGAACTCGCGGCCCTCGACGGCGTACGCCTTCATCCCGCCGGGCAGCACGTCGTCGACGCCGGCTATGTCCCGGAACATGTCACGGCTTCCTCCCGGTGCGCTTTAAGAACTCCTCGTAAGGGATTTGCCGTAGACGGCCGGGGTCCGTCACATCCTTATGTACGTAAAGCCCGCACCAGCACATCTTCATGTAATCGAAATGCTCCCTGTGGTAAGGTATGCACGGGCAGATGATCCGGATATTGTGCTTGTGGTCTTTCGTCAGGCCCTGGCAGGGGCAGTACGGCACGCCGTGCTTTTGCTCGAGGCGTACTTCCTGCCCCAGGCAGAAGTCGGCTGTGTCCTCGTCGGGCGTGAACTTATACCCGAGCGGTTCGACTACCTGCCGGAACATGAACCGCAGCGCTTTCTTCCGGGCTTCGACGTCCATGATCAAGCCACCTGTTTCAGTGCCTCGTCGTATTGCTCCGGGTTGTACCCGATGATTACCTTATCGCCGATCCGGACGAACGGGAAGGAGATGTGGCCCGTGTACTTCATCATGTCATCCGATATCTTCTCCTGCTCCTGCTCGCCGGCCAGGTCGTAATCGATAAAGTCGAAGGGGATATTCCGGTCTTTAAAAAATTTTTTCGTTTTACGGCACCACGGGCAGGTGCTCAGGGTATACATCGATACTCGCTTCATGCCACCACCTGAACGTTCACGAAAATTTTTCCATTCTCCGTCTTGCACTCATATCGCGGGAGCCTGATCTCCCTCGCGGTGACGAATTCGCCGGTTCTCACGTCGAACGTCCACTCGTGGCAGGGGCACTCGACGATGTATCCCCCGAGCGAGCCCCGGGACAGCGGGCAGCCCATGTGGGCGCATTTGTTCGAGACGGCGTAAATGTCCTGGCCCCGCCTGACCAGCAGCACCGGCACGCCAAAGGGGAAGACGACGGTCATCACCCCTTCCGGCAGATCACCGGCTTCCATCACGTACGTCCATGCAGGATGCGAAACGATAA
>MVRA01000116.1 GCA_002067315.1 Methanocella sp. PtaU1.Bin125
CATGAAAAAGGCGCTGGACCTCCAGGGTTTCGACGTCGTCCGGTCCTATATCTTCGGCGACCGCAAGGCCGCGAAGTTCGGGGGTAAAGCCGTCGGCATGCCGGACCACGCCGGGTACGCGCTGGGCTACTTCATCGTCCAGGCGTACATGGAGCGGACCGGCAAGGACATCGTCGAGACGACCTTCACGCCCGCGGCGGAGATCATCCGGGGATCGAAGTTCTTCGACTGAATAATGAGCCGGTGCATATCCAAGGCGCGATTTTAAAGGCCGCAGCGAACGCAGCGAACGCAGCCAAAACAGGCTTACCATCATGCCGCGTTCGCTGCGCTCGCTGCGGTCTTCATAAATTATTACGACAGCTTTTTTACCTTGAATATCATGGCGTTATCCGGGTCCAGCCCGCCCCATTTCACGGCGTAGCCGAGCAGCTGGATGATCGTATCGGCGGCGGTTACGCCTTTGCTTTTAACCACAGCGACAGCCTCGGCATATTGCATCGACGGGCGCAGGGCCTTTTCGATCTCGCGCAGCCGGCTCTCGCTGACCAGCTCGTCGCCCGCGGCGACATAGCCGGATGGCGGATGGCGTTCGAGGTAGACCCGCAGGGACTCGACGCTCACGCCTGCGCCAGCAGCGAGATCGGATAATCTCACGACGTCGCCCACGAGACGCAGCCCGGCCTGCTCCAGCCGCGCCGCCCCGGCCGCCGCATGCGTCCGCTCTGCCCGCTCCAGCCGCTCCAGCACGGGCTTCAGCGGCACCTTGCGGTCGTAGAGGATGACGCCGGGCACGTCCCGGAACGCGTCGCAGGAGACCTTCTCGTCGGCGATCACCAGCAGCTCACGGTCCTTGATCTCCTTTAGCTTGGCGACCTTGCGGCGCAGGTACTCCGGCGTCCAGAAGCCGGCGATCTCCACATAGACCCGGACGCCGTCCTTTTCCAGCAGGAAGTCGGGGATGTACAGGTATTTGCCCGCGATCAGCGGCTCGGGCTCGCGGCTGATCGACCAGCCTGTCTGCAGCCCGGCGAAGGCGCCATAGAACGACTCTTCGACGGAGCTGTCGAACTGATCAGGCTCTTCCGGCCAGGCCCGGAAGAGGTCTCCGTGCTTCCCTTCGGATAGCCGGAACTGGTAGACGCGCGGCGCGCCGGAGAAGTCCTTGCGGACGACAGACGCTTCAAGGCTCCAGCCCGGCGAGGCGATGATAGACGGCAACAGCTTCGCGAACGCCGTGCCGTAGCGCTCCGTCAGCTTCATGGCAGAGGCGGGCCCGTCTACAGTAATGTCTACCCGGCCGCCGCTGTATTCCGCGTCGTACATCAGCCCCAGCCGCTTCACCTGACGTAAAACCTCCTTGTGGCCGCCGGTGGCCCGGAACCGGAGCTGTGTCGCCTTGAACAGGAGCGTCTGGGCCAGGGACAGGTTGTACTGGTAGACCAGGTCTTCCGGCCCCGGGGGCCGGAACGACCGGAGGACCAGCTCGCTTTCCAGGTCGGCGTACATCGCCCGCTCGATGGCATCGGGCGTGGCGCCAAGACTATCGGCCGCTTCGCGGATGGCCGCAGCCCTGGCGTCAGGGGTGACGACCGGGTAGGCGCGGGCCGCCACCGTGAACACGGCGCTTCGGGCGGCAGGCGGGGATATGTCGCTGTCCATGCGCAGGTCGCAACGCCGCTCCAGCAGCGAGACCAGGCCCCGGACCAGCCGGTAGTCGAAACCCTGGTCCTCCATCTCTTCCAGGATGTCGTTCAGCTCGCCCAGCTTTTTCCCGGTGTGATCGCCGTAGATGCCGATCAGGTCGCGGGCCAGGTCGAGGTGGTCGCCCTCCGGGCGGATCAGCTGGGGCGCGATCTCGTCGCCCCGGACGCGGGTCAGAAGCAGGTCGCTCGACAGCATCAGGCCACCTCGTGCCGCCGGCGGGTGGACGAGCCCTCCTCCATCGTGCCCTGCGAGACGATCTCGTAGAGCACGGCTTTCTTGTCGCCCTTCTTCCGCAGGATGCGCCCGAGCCGCTGGACGAACTCCCGGCGGCTGCCGCTGCCGCTGAGGATGACGCCGACGTTCGCGTCGGGCACGTCCACGCCCTCGTCGAGGACTTTGGAGGTCACGACGGCCCGGTACGCGCCGGAGCGGAACTTCGCCAGGTTCTCCTGCCGCTCCTCTTTCGGGGTGGTATATGTGATGAACGGGAGCAGGAACTCCCGGGAGATGGTGTAGACCAGGTCGTTGTATTCGGTAAAGATAATCGCCTTATCCTCCGGCCCGCTGTGCGCCCGGAGCACGTCCGCCAGCGCCGCCAGCTTGGCCCGCGAGCTCAGCGCGACGTTCCGGGCACGGTGCCGCGCCAGGATCGCTTCGCGTGCCGCCCGGTCGCGGCCGCTCCGCATGACCAGCCGCTCGAAGTCCTGCGGTTTCCGTAAGATGATATTGTGATCGCTGAGGTACTGCCGGTAGGCGTCGTAGTCTTTCCGGTAAGCCGCCTCCTCCTCCGGGAGCAGCTTTGTCTTGATCCGCTTCAGGTCGTATGTGGCCAGATGGACGCCTTCCAGCCGGTCCACGCCCATCTCGAAGACCTTGCCGCCCGTCAGCCGGGGCAGGTCTTTCTCCCTCCCGTCCTCCCGCTCGTACGTCGCCGTCAGGCCGAGCCGGTACGGGCAGGCGAACATTTCGGCGATGGTCGCGTAGCCGGGCGACGGCAGGTGATGCACCTCGTCGAAGACGATCAGCTTAAAGCGGTTGCCGAGCTCCGCGGCGCGTATGTAGGCGGTATCATAGGTCGCGATCGTCACCGGGCCTTGCCGGTGATCGTCCCCGCAGTAGACGCCGGCCTCGATGCCGAACTCCTCTTCCACCCGGGCCTTCCACTGCTCGAGCAGGTCGAGCGTCGGCACGACGACGATGGCGGGCGCCGCAAGCGCGATCGCCTTGAGCGCGACCAGCGTCTTCCCCGAGCCCGTCGGCAGCACCACCACGCCCCGCTGCCCCGCCCGGAGCCACGCGGAGACCGCCTTCTCCTGGTAGTCCCGGAGCACGGTCCTCATCCGCAGTCCCGGGCACGGGACGAGGTCTAACACGTCGTCGCGGAAGGCGAAACCCGAGGCGTCGAGATACGCCCTGATGTCCCGGTAGTGGATGGCGAGCGCGCGATACGCGCCGGCCCGCGCGTCCCACCGGGCATCGGGCACCCCGGCGTTGCCCCGGACGAGGATCGTGCCTTTGTCGTACGCGACGTGGATCATCGGGAATAGAACGTGCGGCACGGTGATAATCTTTTTGTCGACGGAGTGAAAGTAATGCGAGATTCCCGGGTATTAAACGACGAAAACATGCTCAGCTACCGCCGCACACACGACAGTCGCTCGTGCGTGCGCGCGCGAGGCGGCGGCCACATATCGCCGAAATGCCTGACTTGTTCATGTAGCGCAGAGGATAAAAAAGGGCTCCCCGTTAGCGCTCGACGAAAAAGCCCTCTGCGTTACCTTTGTGGCCTCTGCGCCCCCTGTGATTTCTGCGGGAGCATTAATTATATATTATAAATTAAATATTATAATGATCGGCATGATGAGCGGTGACCAGTTAATACACGGGGAAGCCCCGGGACGGATAACGCTGGGCATGATCGCCCCGGACTTCGAGGCGAAGACGACCCACGGGAAAGTGAAGCTGTCCGAGTACAAAGGCAAATGGGTACTCCTCTTTTCTCATCCGGGGGACTTTACGCCCGTATGTACCACCGAGTTCATATCGTTCGCTAAAAGGCACCAGGAGTTCCGGATGCGGGGCGTGGAACTGCTGGGCCTCAGCGTCGACAGCCTGCCCTCGCATATCGCCTGGGTCCGCGATATCGAGGCGAACTTCGGCGTTAAAATCACATTCCCGATCATCGCCGACCTGGACACGACCATATCCCGGCTGTACGGGATGATTCACCCGCACATCAGCCACATCTCGCCCATCCGGTCGCTATTCGTTATCGATCCCAACCGCGTGGTGAAGATGATCTTCTTCTACCCGGCGGGAGTGGGTCGGAGCCTCGACGAGATCCTGCGCATCATCGACGGGCTGCAGCTCGTGGCTAAGGAGAAGACCGACACCCCGGCCGACTGGAAGCCGGGCGACCCGGTGCTGGTCGAGCCGCCGCACACGCAGTCCTCAGCTGAGGACCGGCTGAAAGAGGGTTATGATTGCAAGGCCTGGTACCTGTGTTATAAAAAGCCTTGAAAATGGCAATTGGATCGAAACCGTAATATTACTAATCACACGCGGACATCTACCAGCGTGAGACAGAGCGACCGGGACAGGATGTCCGCTTATTACGGGGAAAAGCTGAAGACATACGGCTACGACACGCGCAGCCTCGGCTGGACGCCCGGCGGGCGGAAGGTCCGGTTCGGCGCGCTGGCCGCTATCGGCGATCTCGAAGGCAGCCGGGTCCTGGACGTCGGCTGCGGTTTCGGGGACTTGTACGGGTACCTGCGGGACCGGGGCATAACAGCGGACTATACGGGGATAGACATCAACGAGGAGTTTATCGCCATCGCACGAGAGGCCTATCCCGGGGCCCGGTTCATCGCCGCCGACTTCGAGGAGCACGGCATCGACGAGACCTTCGACTGGGCCTTCGCGGCGGGCATCTTTACCATCAGGCTGTCGGACAACGAGTCGTTCGTGAAAAGGACCATGAGCCGGATGTTCGATTGCTGCCGCAAGGGTTTTGC
>MVRA01000117.1 GCA_002067315.1 Methanocella sp. PtaU1.Bin125
CGCAACGTTTCTCTAAGTTCTCGCGACGACCGCAACGAAACGCGACGGGCGCGACGTTTCTAAGAATGATGATATTGCGGGTTATCGGTTAACCGTCGTCGTGCCCGTAGCGTTTCGTCGCGTCGTCGCGAGAACGTAGAGAAACGTCGCGCCCGTCGCGTTTCGTTGCGATCGTCGCGAGTACAGGTACGACAGGCCCCGAAACAAAGCCCATTTCATTGAATCGGCAGATCCGGAAAACGCAGAAGAACCGTAATTATAAAAAAAGCCTCGCCCGTTGGCGCGCCGGCATAGGTCGTTTGCCGCCTCCGGCGGGCCATCCGTACTACCCGCCCTCCTGCCCCCGGGCGCGCAGCGCCACCTGATTGACGAATTCTTGAATGGTCGTATACGCTATGCTGGCATTAAACATCCCGGATAGAGTACGGTGATACAGAGCACTAGATGTCAAGATAGAAATGTCCGTCGTATAAGCCTGGAATGGGAAGCCCGGGCGGAGGAGAGCGGCCCCTCGCGCGCGCCCGCGTATGAGGCCGGGAAAGCGACGATGCCCTGGCACGGACGCCCTGTGGAGATGCTGTCTGAAAACATCCGGGTAAAACAGCGACATTTCAGCCCTGACATGACATTATGGGATAATCAATAGGTCAACGGCACGGTCATCGACGCCCGGGCCCATGCCAGCGCACGTATGGGCCTCATACAAATGGCAACTGTTCAGGTGTTCTGTATAAGTCCTGTTCAGGCTTCCGGAATAGCCTTTGCGGAGGCTTAGCGCAGTACTGATTCCCGCAACGACGCGACGAATCGCGACGGGCGCGACGACTGTTAAACGATAACGGGTTGTGATATCATTCTTCGAGAAACGTCGCGCCCGTCGCGTTTCGTCGCGGTCGTTGCGAGGATCAGTATGACAGGCCCCCGTAACAAGGCCCACTTCATTGCCTGCACGTGAAGAAATGTTCTTCATCAAGCGGAATAGCGGCCGTCCACTCGCGCGCGCATGTGCTGGCCATGGCCATTTGTTGAAGAGACACCTGAACAATTACTATCAATGACTATAAAACAGGAAAAAGAGATATTTCCCGGCAGTAGCGGGATTATATCTCTTCCTCTTTCTTCTCCGACACCAGCCGGGCCACGGCCATGACGCGGTCCTCGGGCTTGAGCTTGATGATGTGCACGCCCTGGGTGTTGCGGCCGATCTCCGGGATCTCGGAAGCCTTGATACGGATCATGATGGCGTCCTTCGTCGCGACCACGATCTGGTGGTCGGCGGTGACGCCGATCACGGACACGACCGGGCCGTTGCGGAGCGTCGTCTTGATGTTGATGATGCCCTGCGTGCCCCGGTGAGTGATGCCGTACTCCGAGATCGGCGTCCGCTTGCCGAACCCGTTCTCGCAGATGGTGAGCACCGACTGCTCCGGGTCGACGATCTCCATGCCGATCACCTTGTCGTTCTCGGTGAGCCGGATGCCGATGACGCCCTGCGCCGGGCGGCCCATCTCGCGGACCTCCTTCTCCGAGAACCGGTTGCTCTTGCCGTTCCGGGTGGCGATCAGGATCTCCTGCTCCCCGCTGGTCAGCTTCACCGAGATCAGCTCGTCGCCCTCGGCGAGGCCGATCGCGATGATGCCGTTGCTGCGGATGTTCTGGTAGGCCGACAGGGCCGTCTTCTTGACCGTGCCCTCCCGGGTGCACATGACCAGGAAGTGCTGGTCGTCGAACGCCTTGATCGGGATCGAGGCGTTGATGGCCTCGCCGGGCTCGATGTTGATCAGGTTGATGATCGCCTTGCCCCGGGCCTGGCGGCTCGCGGCCGGCGGGATCTCGTAGACCTTGAGCGCGTACGCCTTGCCCTTGTTCGAGAAGAACAGCATCGTGTCGTGGGTCGAGGCCACGAAGACGTCCACGACGTAGTCCTCCTCCTTGGTCTCCATGCCCACGATGCCCACGCCGCCCCGGCGCTGGGTGCGGTACGTGTCGACCGGCATCCGCTTGATGTAGCCCGTATTCGTAATCGAGACGACCACGTTCTCGACGGGGATCAGGTCCTCGTCCACGATCTCGCCCGCGGAGTCGACGATCGTCGTCCGCCGCTCGTCGCCGTACTTCTCCTTGATCGCGAGCAGCTCGCTCTTGATGATGTCCAGCACCATCTGCGGGCTGGCCAGCACCTCTTTCAGGTGCTCGATCTCCTTTAACAGGCCTGCCTGTTCGTCCTCGATCTTCTGCCGCTCCAGCCCGGTCAGCCGGACCAGCCGCATGTCCAGGATCGCCTTCGCCTGCTCTTCGGACAGGCCGTATTTCTCCATGAGCGCAGGCCGCGCCTCGTCGGCGTTCTTCGAGCCGCGGATGATGCGGACGAAGTCGTCGATGTTGGACAGCGCGATCAGCAGGCCGGACAGAATGTGCTCCCGCTCCTGCGCTTTCTTCAGCTCGAAGCGGCTGCGGCGGGTGACGACTTCCTGCCTGTGCTTGATGTAGTAGCCGATCGTGTCCTTGAGGCTGAGCACCATCGGCTGTTTATCGACCAGCGCGATGTTGATTACGCCGAAGGTCGTCTCCAGCTGGGTGTGCTTGTACAGCTGGTTCAGCAACACGTTAGCGTTGGCAGTCTTCTTCAGCTCGATGACGATGCGCATGCCGTCCCGGTCGGACTCGTCGCGCAGGTCGGATATGCCCTCGACCTTCTTTTCCTTGACCAGGTCGGCCATCGACTCGATGAGCCTCGCCTTGTTGACCTGGTAGGGGATTTCCGTGACGATGATCGCGGTCTTTCCGCCCTCCTCGACGATCTCGGCCTTCGCGCGGAGCCGGATGGAGCCGCGGCCGGTCATGTACGCTTCCCTGATGCCTTCGCGGCCGTAGATGAAGGCGCCGGTCGGGAAGTCCGGGCCTTTGATATAGTTGAGCAGGTCCGCCGGCGCGATCTCCGGGTTGTCGATGACCGCCACGGTGCCGTCGATGACCTCTGACAGGTTGTGCGGCGGTATGTTCGTCGCCATGCCGACGGCGATGCCCGACGAGCCGTTGATCAGCAGGTTCGGGAGCTTCGCGGGAAGGACGGTCGGCTCCTTCAGCGTCTCGTCGAAGTTCGGAGCAAAGTTGACTGTCTCCTTGTCCAGGTCGGCCAGGATCTCCCCGGCGATCTCGGCCATGCGGACCTCGGTATAACGCATGGCTGCGGCGCCGTCGCCGTCCACGCTGCCGAAGTTGCCCTGGCCGTCCACCAGCGGATAACGCAACGAAAAGTCCTGTTCCATCCTGACGATGGTCTCGTAGATCGCGCTGTCGCCGTGCGGGTGGTACTTACCCATTACGTCGCCGACCACACGGGCCGATTTCTTGTACGGCTTGTCGTGGGTGTTGCCCAGCTCGTACATGCCGTACAGGCAGCGGCGGTGCACCGGCTTCAGGCCGTCCCGGACGTCCGGCAGCGCCCGGTCCACGATGACGCTCATGGAGTAGTCGATGAAGGAGTGCTTCATCTCGTCGTCGATCTTGACCGGCAATATGGTCTCTTGCTTCTGTTTCTGTTCCTCTGCCATTGTTCTCACACATCCAGGTTGCGCACGAACTTAGCGTTCTGCATGATGAACTCGCGCCGCGGCTCGACCTTGTCTCCCATCAGGAGCGTGAAGATGCGGTCCGCCTCGATCACGTCTTCCATGGTGACCTGCAGCAGGGTCCGGTGCGCCGGGTCCATGGTGGTGGACCACAGCTGCTCCGGGTTCATCTCGCCGAGGCCTTTGTAGCGGTTGATGCTGACGTTGTTCCTGCCCATCGCGTCCAGCGTGGCCTGCAGCTCCTGATCGCTGTACACGTACTTCTCTTCCTTGCCTTTCTTGATGCGGTACAGGGGCGGCTGGGCGGCGTAGACGTAGCCCGCCTCGACCAGCGGCTTCATGTAGCGGAAGAAGAACGTCAGCAGCAGCGTGCGGATGTGCGCGCCGTCGACGTCCGCATCCGTCATCATGATGATCTTGTGGTAGCGGGCCTTGTCGAGGGCGAACTCCTCCCCGATGCCGGTGCCGAACGCCGTGATCAGCGCCCTGATCTCCTCGCTCTGAAGGATCTTGTTCAGTCTCGCCTTCTCGACGTTCAGGATCTTGCCCCTGATCGGGAGGATCGCCTGGAACCGGCGGTCCCGGCCCTGCTTGGCGGAGCCGCCTGCCGAGTCTCCCTCGACGATGTAGATCTCGCACCTGCTCGCGTCTCTCTCGGAGCAGTCGGCCAGCTTGCCGGGCAGCGCGGAGCCTTCCAGGGCTGATTTTCGCCTCGTCAGCTCCCGCGCCTTGCGCGCGGCCTCTCTTGCCTGGAACGCCTGCACGGTCTTGTCGATGATCTTCCGGGCGTCGGCCGGGTTCTCCTCGAGATAGTCGTTCAGGCCGTCGCCGACCAGGGACTCGACGATGCCCTTGACGTCGCTGTTGCCCAGCTTGGTCTTCGTCTGGCCCTCGAACTGGGGGTTGATCAGCTTGACGCTGATGATCGCCGTCAGGCCCTCGCGGATGTCTTCGCCCGAGAGGACCATGTCGCCCTTGATGAGGTTATTCTTCTTCGCGTAATCGTTGATCGAGCGCGTCAGCGCCGAGCGGAAGCCGCTCAGGTGGGTGCCGCCCTCGTGCGTGTTGATGTTGTTGGCGAACGCCAGGACGACCTCGCTGTAGCCGTCGTTGTACTGCATGGCGATCTCCACCTTGGTCGTGTCCTTCTCCCGCTCGAAATAGATCGGCTTCGGGTGCAGCACGTTCTTTTCCTGGTTGAGGTAAGTGATGAACTCGACGATGCCGCCCTCCGCGTGGAACACCTGGCTCTTGTTAGCTTTTTTGTCCGTCAGCGTGATCCTTATCCCCTTGTTCAGGTAAGCCAGTTCGCGCAGCCGGTTCGCCAGGATGTCGTACTGGAACTCGAGCGTCTCGAAGATGGCGTTGTCCGGCATGAACGTGGTCCTCGTGCCGGTATGGGCAGACTCGCCGACGATTTTGACCTCTTCTACGGGCTTGCCCCGCTCGTAGCGCTGGAAGTAGACCTTCCCGTTCCGGCTGACCTCCACGTCGAGGTACCGGGACAGCGCGTTGACCACGGACACGCCCACGCCGTGCAGGCCGCCCGACACCTTGTAGGTCCGGTTGTCGAACTTGCCGCCGGCGTGCAGCATGGTCATCACGATCTCCAGCGCAGGCTTCTTATACTTCTCGTGCATCTCGACGGGGATGCCCCGGCCGTCGTCGGTGACCGTCACGCTGCCGTTCTCGTTGATGGACACCTCGATGTTGCTGCAATAGCCGGCCAGCGCCTCGTCGATGCTGTTGTCGACGACCTCGTAGACTAAGTGATGTAAGCCCCGGTAATCGGTGGAGCCGATGTACATGCTGGGCCTCTTTCTCACGGCCTCCAGGCCTTCCAGCACCTGTATGCTCGAAGCGTCGTAGGTCTGGGCCGGATTTTCGTTAGACATTGTGTACTATACCTCGCGATGATTTTTTTTAAAAATTTATTAACTTGATATGGCCCGAACGCAGATAAACGGTCTGTGGGCCGTTTACTGCTTCGTAATACTCACCAGGATTAATTGTCCCGCATGTCATATATATTTAGTGCTAATTGCGAGAAAAAATTCGATTACGGGGCTTATACGAATAAAATGAGAGTTATTTTATAAAAATTATTCCGATAACTTTTTCGTCTAAGCGCCGACCTATATGATGAGCGTAAAGATGAGACTCGACGAATACCTGGTTTCCGAGGGCTATATCGCCTCACGCAGCCGCGCCCAGCGCTACATCGGGCGCGGGCTGGTCACAGTGAACGGCGTCGTGGTAACAAAGCAGTCCAGACAGGTCCCGCCCGGCAGCCGCATCGAGATAGCCGAGGCCGACCGGCCCGAGGGCTGGTTCAAGCTCAAGGGCATCCAGGAGCGGTCGGGGCTGATCAGCCCGGGCGACGCAGTGCTGGACATCGGTTCCAGCGCCGGCGGCTTTCTCATCTACGCGTCCGCGATCGCCTCCCGGGTCGTCGGCATCGAGTACAGCGAAGAGTTTCGGCCGCAGCTGACCAGTGTAGCCGAAGAGCATCCTAACGTCAGCGTCGTTTACGGGGACGCCTTTACCATGGATTTGTCACAACTCGGCGCAGGCTTCGGCGTGATTCTCAACGATATGACCGTGGAGCCGTCGGCATCGATCGAGATCACGGCCCGGTTTCTCCCGCTGCTAAAAGAGGGCGGCCGGGTGATGCAGGTGCTGAAGCTGGACAAAATCCGCGACGTCGAGCCGTTTTTGAAGCTGCTCGAAGGTAAGGGGCTGAAAATCGTTAACGTGATCAGGCCGGAAAAGAAAGAGGCTTACGTCGTCGCCGTTAAGCGGGCGGGCTGATGCGCGGTCACGCAGGCGCGCGCGGACGGCTGCCGGGCCGGTTATTTCGTCGGCTTTTCAGGCAGGTAATCCCGCGCCCGCAGGAAGCTCAATCCGACGAAGACGATCGCGATGACGAAGAAAATGGCGAACATGCCGGTCATGACAATATTATCTCTCTGGATGTAATACCCGGGGCTGACGATCAATGTATACAGCAGCATCCCCATGGACAGCATGTAGGCCTGCATCCCCCATTTTCTGCCGGTGAACAACCCGTATCCGCCAGTGACCAGGGCGATAGCCGTGGCGACCTCGGCGACTACGTGGAGCGCGATCTCATAGAACTTCGTCTGTAGTTCCGGTACCTGGCCCGTGGCCATGAACATCGTCCACATGCCGAGCATCGCTATGCCGATGACGATCGAATAGGCCGCCGCTATCTTACCGAGCCTGATGATAACGCCTCAATATCCCGGTGAAATCAATAAGAGAAGAGCTGTTTTTAACGTCCTCTGTGCTCTTCGTGACCTTTGTAGCCTCTGTGCTATCCGAAGATCGCGCCCATGCCCTCGGCGGCCTCGTCCTCTTCCCGGTGGACGGCGTCGATGACGGCCTTCTCTTCGTCGCCCGTCAGCTTTGTCACGGGGATCTTAGACTCGGTTATCTTATCCTGGGCAGTCTTGAACTTATCCTCTGAATCGGCCCGGACATAGAGGTAATAGCCGGTCTTGCGCGCGGTGCCCATCAGCTTCGCCTCGCGGTCCTGGGGCCCGAGCCGCTTGAAGAACTCATCGGCAAGGAGCGTCTCAACGTCTTTCTTGTTCTTGTCCTCGTAATAATATACAGCTTCCATTGTCACACCTTGACTAATAGCGTAATAGCATAAGCGCTTTATATAGGCATCGGAGCATCAGGCCTTTCGTGACCGGTGCTCACATCTTGTAACGTTTTCTCAGCTTGTTGATGCTCTCCCCGACGTACTCGATCTTGTTCATGTCGTTCTCGCCCAGCCCCGCCTTCTTCGCGAGCTGCAGGTACAGCACGTCCTCCGGCGCCAGGCCCATCAGGAACGAGCCGACGGCGTCCGTGGCCACGAAGTCCTCGCCGGCGATGATCACGTTCGACGCGATGGGGTCGCAGGCCAGCTCGTGGCGCTGGCAGCCCAGTATCCCGTCGATGACGGTCAGCTCGGGCCCGAACGCGCGGTTCAGGTCGACGATCTTCTGCGCGAGGTCGTCGTGCATGATGCCCTTGGGGAGGATGCCGCCCATCATGTTCTTCATGGACAGCGTCGACAGCGACCAGACGTGGACCTTCAGCTTCGGTACCGAGAGGATGCAGTCGTAGTCCACGAAGGAGCGCGCCACCCGGACCGTCTTCAGCGACCGGCCGCCCTCGATGGGCACGTCCACGTGGGGCTCCGCGTTCAGGTCGATCAGCTTGACGCCGAGGCCCTTCATCTCGTCGACGAGGCCGCTGTTCTGGAACGACTCCATGGTGTTCACGCTGGCCATGCCGCCCTCGCCCACCGCGAACTCCCGGCTGCTCCACCCGTGTTCCAGCAGGTACTCGGCGATGCCCCGGACGACCCGGGGGTCGGTGGTGACGCCGGTCGAAGGGTGGCTGCCGTTGACGTAGTTCGGCTTGATCAGGATGCGCTGGTAATTGTCCAGGATGTCACTCGCGTGGATCTGGTCCAGCGCAGTTTTCGGCCCGTTGACGGGATCGTCGGTGCTGACGATAGAAACTAAGGTGCTCTTCTTCAAGCGGCTCACCGGGGATATTCAAAATATAATACGCGCAATATAATTAAAAATATTATCGATATGATCGCCATATATCGCTAACGGCAACGATGGCCGACCGGCATGCCCCGGAAGAAAAAAAGCAGCTGTTGCCCGATCACTTCGGGAGCGTGGGCAGGTTCTTGCAGGCTTCGGCGATTTTCTTGCTCAGCGCGCGATCGAGAGTAATCTCGACGGATATGTCGCGCTTGGTCTTTCGCTTGCTGTCCGATACCTCGTTCAGCGCGCTGATGACCAGCCCGCCGTTGTCGACATACACGTCGAAGTCGGCGCTGGGCGGCATCTCGAGCTTGCTGCTGTAGTCCACGGACGTCTCGCCGTCGACCGTTGTCTTCGTGCTCACTGCGATTTTCAGCTAAACCACCGCAGACTAAAAAGCGATTGGGTAATAATTATTTTGTGCTGGTGTTACCGGATGCGGGGTCCCCATGAAAAATGCAAGAAATGGTTAAAGGCCGCAGAGATCGCAGAGAGCCGCAGAGACCGCAGTTTCCTCTTTTGACAGGCAAGTGGAAATCTAAACAATAACTGTGATCTCATGAAAAAACGTGTTCATATGCCGATCAGGTCTGCGGTGTCGAGGCCTGCGCGCTGGCCCTCGTCGCATTCCCGCCTATCGGCGGAGGATATGTGCGG
>MVRA01000118.1 GCA_002067315.1 Methanocella sp. PtaU1.Bin125
GTCACCCTGTACCCGAAGGTGGTCATCGGCGACGGCGTGGAAATCTTCGAAGGCTCGATCATCGGCCGGCCGCCGAGGGGCACGAAAGCGGTATCGCGTACGGTGCATGCGGAGCTTAAGCCCACCCGGATCGGGGACGGTTGTGTCATCTCCTCTCATGCCGTCGTGTATACCGACGTGGAGATCGGCAGGGAGTCGCTGGTGGGCGACGGGGCTTCCATCCGGGAACAGTGCCGGATCGGCAGCCATTGCATCATCGGCCGTTCCGTGACGATGTATTATAACGTGACCGTCGGGGACCACACGAAGATCATGGACAGCACGAACGTCACGGGCAACATGAAGATCGGCTCCCGCGTGTTCATCAGCGCCCTGGTGTCCACGACGAACGACAATAACCTGGGCGCCCTGGGATATGATAGTAGCAGGGTCGTCGGGCCCACCATTGAGGACGATGTCTCGATCGGCGCCGGTGCCAATATCCTGCCTGGCAGGACCATCGGCAACGGCTCGCTGGTCGGCGCCGGCGCCGTGGTGACGAAGGACGTGCCGCCAAAAAAGCTGGTCATGGGAATACCGGCCAGGGTGATCAAGGATCTATGATCGTTGCGGTACCGGTGCCTGCCGCCCGGCCCCCCGGGGGCACATCTTGCCCGGCGGCTCCGCCGATAGTCATATTCATGCCACACCGGGTCAGTACAATCGCTTCAGGGGGAGGTTAGCTATACCTGCGGTCAGCGTGATCATGCCCTCGTATAACCACGAGCGCTATATTGCCCGATCTATCGAAAGCGTCCTGGACCAGACCTTCCCGGACCTGGAGCTCATCGTCGTCGACGATGCCTCCCGGGACGGTTCCGTTGAGATTATCGGGCGATATCTCAGGAAGGACTCGAGGGTCCGGGCGGTCTGCCACGAGTCCAACCAGGGCATCGCCCGGACGCTCAACGAGGGCATCGAGCTGGCCACCGGGCAGTTCATCGCGTTTCTTGCCTCAGACGACGTGTGGGCCGAGCATAAGCTGGAAAAGCAGATGGGAGTACTGGGCCGGGACGAGAATATGGTCGTCTGGTCGGAGGGTGAGATCATCGACGGTGGCGGTCGGCCCCTAGGGCAGACGTTCACCGCTCTCCTCCGGGCCAGGGGCAAGAGAAAGGCCGGCCGCATCTTCAGCGAGCTGTTGCCCGGCAACTACATCTTCGGGTCGAGCCTGATCATGAAAAGGGACAACCTCCGGGATATCCGCTTCGACACCGGCCTGAAGTATCTCAACGACTTCAGTTTTTATCTCGATCTGTCGGCGAAGTATGACTTTTACTTCTTCGACGAGCCTCTGGTTCGATACCGGCTGCACGGCACCAACTCGACCGGCCGGGAACCGGACGTCTGGGACCGGGAGACACTGATGATGTACGACCGCATCCTGGCGAAGTACGGTCCCGTGATCAGTAAAAGGCTGAGGTCGAGACTGTTGTGTTTGAGCTCCCTGGCGTATTCGAGGATGGGAAAGCCGGGCATGGCCATCAGGGCCCTGTGCAAAGGGATAATGGCGTATCCGATTCACGCGTATTACCTGGTACTGTTGTGCAAGCATATCGCCCGGAACGCCCGTGGCCGTGATTATCGGGTAACGTAGCCCTCTCCATGGGTTCCGGGCTGTCGGCCCGGTGCCGCTGTATTAGGTAATCAATTTTATATATAGAATTATATATTATAGCAATTATGTCTCATGTGGTTATGGGGGCCACGGGCATCGACGTGCCCCCTTCTGGCGATGGCCTGAAGGTTCTGGTTACCGGCGGCCTGGGTTTTATCGGCTCTCACCTGGCCCGCCGGCTGGCCGGGCATGGCCATGATGTGACGCTGGTCGACAACCTGATGCCGGAGCACGGGGGGAACCTCTTCAACGTGGCCCGGATCGACGGCCGGGTGCAGATCAACATATCGGATATGCGCGACGCGTCTGCGATGAGGCACCTGGTCAAAGGCCGGGACGTCATCTTTAACCTTGCCGGACAATCCAGCCACATCGACTCGATACGGAACCCGTACGCGGACGCGGACATCAACAGCCGGGCCCAGATCACCCTCCTGGAGTCCTGCCGCAGGTACAACCCGGGCGTAAAGGTCCTGTACGCGAGCACCCGGCAGATATACGGCAAGCCGGACTATCTCCCAGTTGACGAAAAGCATCCGCTGCGGCCGGTCGACATCAATGGCATCAATAAGATGGCCGGCGAAATGTATCACACGCTCTACCATCAGATCTACGGCATGGACACCTGTTCGCTGCGGCTGACCAACACGTACGGGCCCCACATGAGGGTCAAGGACTCCCGACAAAATTTTCTGGGCATATGGATCAAGCGAATCCTGGACGGGCAGCCGATCGAAATTTTCGGGTCCGGGACGCAGGTGAGGGACTTCAGCTACGTGGACGACGTCGTCGACGCTTTTCTGGCCTGCGCCGGCAGCGACCGGGCGGCCGGCGAAGTGTTCAACGTCGGCAGCGGCGAAGCGGTCAGCCTGGTCGACGTCGCCCGGCTGCTGATCGAGATCAACCGGGGCGGGGAATACCGGCTCATCCCGTTCCCGCCCGAGCGTAAGGTCATCGACATCGGCGATTACTATACGGACTATGGCAAGATACGGGATATGATCGGCTGGCAGCCCGGGACGGCCCTGCGCGACGGGCTGGAGCGGACGCTGGGGTTCTACCGGACGTACGGCAAGCATTACTGGGAATGAATGGAGGATCACATGAACGACCAACGTAACTGCCACCTCGCGCCTTATCCGCTGGCTTCTTACCTCGCGCGCAAGGGAGAGATTGATGCGGCTATACAGGGCGTGCTGGATAGGGGCATGTATATAATGGGCGACGAAGTGGCGTCTTTCGAGGACGAATTTTCCCGGTATCTGGGCGTAAAGGCCGCGATCGGGGTCGGTAACGGCACGGACGCTTTGCAGATCGCATTGAAGGCGTGCGGCGTCGGCCCGGGCGACGAGGTCGTCACCGTCTCTCATACGGCGGTCGCCACGGTGGCCGCGATCGTGCTGTGCGGGGCGGACCCCGTGCTGGTCGACGTCGACCCGGAAACCTATACGATGGACGTCCGCCGGCTACGGGAGGCGCTGACGAAAAAGACCCGGGCCGTGATCCCGGTGCACCTGTACGGGCACCCTGCTGACATGGGGGCCATCCTCGATATTGCGGAGGATAGCGGCCTATACGTAATAGAAGACTGCGCCCAGTCTCACGGCGCCACTCTTAACGGCAGAAAGACGGGGGTCTTCGGGGACATCGCGGCGTTCAGCTTCTACCCGACGAAAAACCTGGGCGCTTTCGGGGACGGCGGCATCATCGCGACCGCGGACCCCGGGCTTGCAGGGCGTGCGCGGCTTCTCCGGGAATATGGCTGGAAGCGACGCTACATCAGCGAGATCCATGGCCAGAACTCCCGCCTGGACGAGCTGCAGGCCGCCATCCTGCGGGTGAAGCTCAGGCACCTCGACGAGGATAACGGGCGGCGCAGGACGATCGCGGGCCAGTACTGCAGGCTTCTCGACGGGAAAGGCTACGTGCTGCCCATCGAGCGTAAGGGCGTGGAACATGTCTATCACCAGTACGTCCTCAGGACCGTCCGCCGGGACCGGCTAAAAGAGTACCTGGCGGACCACGGCGTCGGTACGGCCGTTCATTACCCGGTGCCCGTGCATTTGCAGCCTGCTTTCGCAGGCATGCGGATCAGGCGATTGCCACTGGGAGTCACGGAGAACATTTGCGGCCAGATACTAAGCCTGCCCATGCATCCGTACCTGAGCACGGCCGAGGTCGAGAACGTCTGCGCGCTCATCGAGCGATGCGACGCCCGCGGGGAAAACACGGCCCCGGCGGACAGCCCCACGGCGATATCCTGAGGCTGCGGCCGGTTTCGTCCCCGTTGCCGGAGCGGCGGTCCCGGCCGCTGTGCCAATAGTGCCCTCTGTCTATTCCTGCGGGCGGGCACTATAACATGGTGCTACCAGCGTAACGGGATGTTATTTTTATAAATGAAAAATTATTTATTTGTGTTGATGAGATTAAGCTTGTAATATCAATGGACCCGTTAACAAGCATTGCTAAAAATACCCTCGTCCTCCTGGTCTCCCGGTGTGTGCTGATCGCGCTGGGCTTTGTCTACACCCTGTACACGGCGCGATACCTGGGGACAGAGGGCTACGGTGTCATCAGTTTCGCCCTTGCGTTAAGCGCCATCTTCATCGTCTTCTCGGACCTCGGCCTGGGCACGCTGGCGACGCGGGAGATATCCCGGGACCGATCGCGGTCGAACGCATATCTCTCGAACGTCTCTATCATTAAGACGCTGTTGATCATACTGTCCTCGGCCGCCATCATCATATTCGTCAATGCCTCAGGATACCCGCGGGAGACCATTATCGTCGTATATCTCATCCTTATCTACTCCATCATGTTCTCCTTCGTGAACCTGTTCTATTCGATCTTCCAGGCGTTCGAAAAAATGGAGTACATGTCGATTGGCGCGATCATCAACAGCGTAACGATGCTCGCCGGAGCGCTGACGGCCATCTACCTCCGGCTCGACATCGTGAGCTTTTCCCTGATCTATTGCTTCAGCATGGTGCTGGTGCTGGCATATTGCGTCATCGTCTACCTGAAGCGGTTCTCCGCGTTCCGTTTCGACTTCGACCCTGCGTTTATAAAGAGTGCCGTCGTCGAAGCGTGGCCGCTGGGAGCCATGGCAGTCTGCGTCATCATATATTTCCGGATCGGGACGATCGTGCTGTCCGTGACCGGGGGAGACGCAGCGGTCGGGCTGTATAGCGCTGCGTTCACGCTGTCCGACATGGCGACGATCGTCCCCACAATCGTATCCTCCTCGCTGTTCCCGATCATATCGAGATATCACACCGCTTCCCGGCCCATGTTCGTCTTCGCTTTCTCAAAGGCCGTGAAACTCCTGTTCTACCTCGCCATGCCTGTGGCCCTGTTCGTCACTATATGGGCGGATTCTTTTATCGGTTTCATCTACGGGAGCGGCTTTACCGGGTCCGTGCCCGTGCTGCGTATCCTGATCTGGTCGTCGGCCGCCATGTACGCATCGATGGCGCTGGGCATCGTCTTCATCACTGCCAACCTCCAGATAGTCAACCTGAAGATCAATGCCCTGACGGCACTGGTCAACGTCGTCCTGAACCTGCTCGTCATCCCGGCGTACGGGATATGGGGCGCGGCTGCCGTATTTTTCCTGACCGAGGCGTGCGGGCTGGTCGTGGCGGTATACGTCCTGGAAAGGCTGGGCTATAACGTAGACATCGTGAAAATCTATATCGTCCCGGTGGCCGGGGCTATCATCGCCGGCGCGGGGTACGCGATCGCGGCCTGGCTCCGGTTTGACCTCGTCCCGGTCACTCTCGTATGCCTGGCATTGTACGCGATGGTCGTGCTTACAAAAGGGGTAGATAAAGAGGATATAAGGCTCTTCAAGAAATCATTGGGCCCATACGGGCGGATACAGCGGCGGTTGCACAGGCATTAGCTCCCGGCCCGTTTTTATCGCTGGAATAGTGGAGGGATGGCGGGGACTCGGCGACATAGGAATTTATCCAAATAAAAACGACCACTGTACTTGTAAGCTATCCGATCGCGGCACCCGCAGGCCCGGTCGTCCCGGCCGCATTCCCGGTAATCGCCGGGAAGAGGTGACAGTCCTTTATGCCACTTGTCAGCGTGATCATGACCTCGTACAACTACGGGCGCTATATAGCTCAAGCGATTGAAAGCGTCCTGTACCAGACGTTTACCGATTTTGAGCTCATCGTCATCGACGACGGTTCCACGGACGATTCCCGGGCGATCATCAAACGGTACGCGGACCGGGACCCGAGGGTCAGGTACGTTTTTCACGGGGCGAACGCGGGCATTGCCGGCACGAACAACGAAGGCATCCGCCTGTCTGCCGGCAAGTATATCGCCTTCGTCGACTCGGACGACCTCTGGGTCCGGGATAAGCTGGAGCGACAGGTCGACGTGTTGAGGAAGGATGAGGACCTGGTCGTCTGGTCGGAGGGGGAGATTATCGACATGCACGGCGAGCCACTCCGTACAAAGGCCCGGGGCGGCGGCAGGCCGGAGGCGGCAGGCGAGCCCGATCGCCGCGACAGGCTGACGTTTACCCGGCTGTTCGGGGCCGGGGGCAAGAAGAAGTCGGGGGATATTTTCCGCGGGCTGCTGCAGAATAACTTCATCCTGGGCTCGGGCATGATGTTTAAAAAAGACCTCCTCGGCGACATCAGTTTCAATCCCGATCTGAAGTACCTGAACGACTACCTGTTTAACCTGGACCTGGCGAGGAAGTGCCGTTTCCATTTCATCAGCGAGCCGCTGATCAAATATCGTTTACATGGCAATAACTCGTCGCTCCGGGACAAGCGGGGATGGGACCGGGACTGGCTCAAGTTCAACAGGCTGGTCATCGAAAGGTATGGCGCGGATATCCCGGGGAGGTTGATGTCAAGGCTTTTATGTTTCAACGGGATGATCTATGCCCGGATGGGGAGGGTGGGCACGGCGCTCGGGTGCCTGTTCAGGGGTATCGCGCTATATCCGTTACATGTGTATTACCTGTTATTCCTGTGCTACCAGGTGGCAAATAATGCGTACCGGGGCGATTCCCCAGTAGATAGCAGTGCTGCAGCTACCTGAAAGCTTATCGCGGCGATAATGACCGGCTGGGCGGATGGCCGGTCCGGAGCCGGAGCGGCGGCGATCCGTTTTTATCGACTCAATCCGGCGGCACGGGCGGGAACTAAGTGGCATATCCATTTAACCTTTATCGAACGATCATTGCTATCGTAAGCGATACTCTCAAAATATCAAACGTCTCGTTCATGTGCCTGTTATCATAGATCATTATTGTCTTACGTATCGGGAGGAAGCGTAATATGCCGCTCGTCAGCGTGATCATGACCTCGTACAACTATGGGCGCTATATCGCTCAAGCGATTGAAAGCGTCCTGTTCCAGACGTTTACCGATTTTGAGCTCATCGTCATCGATGACGGGTCTGACGATGACTCCCGGGAGATCATCGAGCGATACGGCAGGCGGGACCCGAGAGTAAAGTCCGTTTTTCATCGTTCGAACGAGGGGGCGGCTTACACCTATAATGAAGGCATCGCGTTATCCCGGGGAAAATTCGTCGCCTTTCTCGACTCGGATGACCTGTGGGCCGGGGATAAGCTGGAGAAGCAGCTCGATATACTGAAGAACAACGAGAACCTCGTGGTCTGGTCCGAAGGGGAGATCATCGATAAAAATGGTGCACCGACCGGTAAAACATTTACCTCGCTCCACAAGGCGACGGGACGGAGGAAAACGGGCAGGATATTCGATGAGCTGGTTAAGGGAAATTTCATCTTCGTCTCCAGCACGATCTTTAAAAAGGACAACCTGCAGGGTGTCTTATTCGGCTCAGGCGTCAACCACATGATCGATTTTCCGGTCTACCTGGACTTATCCCGGCGGCACGATTTCCACTTCATCGAAGAGCCTCTGGCGAAGTACCGGATCCATGGCGGCAACATAACGCTCAAGGACCCGGAAGCCTGGAACTCGGACGCGCTTTTGATCAACGGTTACATTTTGAGTAAATACGGGGCCGAGCTCGATAACAGAATGATCTCGAAACTGATGTGCTATTCCGGTATGTCGTACTCAAAGGAAGGCAATTACCGCCGTTCGTTCGAGTGCCTGTGCGCCGGTATCAGGGCCCGTCCGCTAAACGCATATTACCTGCTGGTCCTGCCCATATCGGTAACGAAGTTTCGACTGCGGAGATCGCTCGCGAACTGGCGAGCCACACATCAGCCAACGGCCGATGCGAGCTGAGACTTGAGGGATCTGTCCCTTTCTGATGCCCATGACGAAACAACCGAAAGTCGCCATCGTAATCCTGAACTGGAACGGCAGGGAGGATACGGCCGAGTGCCTGGAGTCCTTGAGAAATATCAGCTATACGGATACGGTGACCATCGTGGTCGACAATGGCTCGACGGACGGCTCCGCGGCATACATCAAAGCGCGTTACCCCCATGTGGTCATGGTGGAAACCGGCCGGAACCTGGGCTATGCCGGGGGAAACAACGCGGGCATCAGGTACGCCCTGGAACATTTCCGCCCGGAGTACGTCTTCGTGCTGAATAACGATACGATTGTGGACAGAGGCTTCCTGGAGAGGCTGACCGGGGCGCTCGAGGCGGACGAGCGCGCCGGCATCGCGGGGCCCAAGGTCCGCTTTTATCATGACCCGGCGAGGATCAATGCGGCCGGCGCCCGGATGGTGTGGCACCTGGGCATCGCCAGGAACATCGGGCTGGGGCAGTACGACGACGGCCGGTTCAATACGGAAAGAGAGGTCGATTGCGTCTACGGCTGCGGGTTCCTGATCAAATCGAAGGTGATCGATGACGTGGGGCTGCTGGATGAAAAATTTTTCATCCTGCTGGAGGAGACGGACTGGTGCCTGCGGGCGAGGAAGGCCGGCTACAGGATCGTATACGTGCCGGGCTCGGTCATTTATCATAAGGAGGGGATATCCGGAAAGGCGCAGTCCCCGGTCAGCGTGTACTACGGCCACCGAAACCGCCTGCTGCTGATCAAAAAGAACTATACCCCGCTGATGATGGCCGCGTCTGCCATTCCGGTGGTATCGATGCTCGCCCTTACGGCGGGCTACTATCTTTCGAGGCGGGACTTCCGGATGATCGGCATACTGGGCAAAGCGTACTATGACGGGTTGTCGATGATGTAGCCCTGCAGCGAGTATTCGCCGTTCGTGTACACGGTGCTCTGGCCCGCCCGGTTGAACATGCCCGCATACTCGTCGCCCCTCGAGTATTTTACGTGGAAGAAGTTATACCATTGCGGGCCGTAAGTCAGAAAGACATTATACGGCTTTTCGGCGGCCAGCGCAAGAAAGCCGTCTCCCGCAAAGTCCGAGCTCCTGATCTGCGGCAGGTTTTTCGATTCTGCGTACTGTTCTGCGCTGATCCTAGACCGGGGCATGAACTCGTAATAGTCGCCCCCGTAGCTGATCAGCGGGATGATCAGCGCCGAAGCGATCACCAGGATGACGGCAGCTGCGGCCAGCGCCCGGCTCAGCCGGTATTTCGGCGCCCGGGATATCGTCGCCGAGACCAGGAATGCGAAGGGGAACAGGGCAAAGACCAGGAATCTCCCGAAAACCGCGTTCTGCGCTACCAGCTGGAATACGAAACAGCTCGCGAACCAGCAGCCCAGCAGGACCCCTGTCCTCCGGCTCTCTTTTTTCAGGAGCAGGAGAATACACAGGCCACCGATCGCGATCTCCGCAACAGTGATGATTTTTCGCAGCGTGTCGACGAACATCTGATCGGGCTGCGCCATACCCAGGCTGTACTCCAGGTGGTAGCTGCCGGAGGACAGGCCGACAACGGCCGCCGACAGCATGGCTATGCCCTGGATAACGTAAGCCTGCGCCACGGCAGACAGCCAGAAAACGGCCGGCAGCATCAGTGCCATGACCTCGTACCTGTTCAGGCTGACGGAAGACAGTTTCAACCGGTTGAGCACCTTCGTTACCACGTATAGCGCCGCCACGTTGAGGAGGATGAATATCGGCGTGCCCGGATGGGACACGACGATTGACAGCGAAAGCATGACGAGGAGGAAATACGTGGCCAGTGACCTTTTGTTACCCAGCAGACGGATGATGAGGATCAGCCAGAGGCAGAGATATAATATCAGCGCGAGGCTCTGGGGGGACAGGTGGTATTCCTGGGCCCATGCCAGCGATAAGAAGCATATCGGCGCGATCAGCATGAAGTAGCCGGAGATGCGCCGGGCGATCGCATACACCAGGAGCGAGAGTAGCATCATCAGGAACAATACATAATAGTTGGCCAGCTGATAGCCCGATATGCCGCTCACGATTTTTACGAACGAGAAATAGATGATGGCTCCCGGGAAAGAGTTCAGGTAGCCCAAATCGCCTCCGGCGCCGGTCAGGCCGAAGCCGGCGCCCGAGATCATGGTCTCCGTCATTTCCAGGACGTAGTAGACGTCCCCGAACCTCGGGAGATCGTAGATGAACAGCGGCGTGCCGAACAGGTACAGGACGAACATCGCGATGCAGGCGATGTCCAGGGCCAGGCTGTTGTTATAAGCCCCCCTCGCCCTCGTCAGCAGCATCGCAACGACGACGCCGATGATCGTTACCATGCCCGCCCAGTAAAAGACGTCCAGCTGTCCTATGTAATAGAATGCGCTGGGCTCGAACCTGTATATGTGCGTGTTCGCCAGCGATAGAAGCCATAAGACGAAGGATACGTTCACCAGTATAAAAAAGACTCTCGTCGCATGGGTGCTGGTTTTTCCGGAAGGGATTACGTTCATGTTCTGCATGTTGATCAACCGTGTCATTAGTCAATTTGTGTATGCCAGGTACACTTCGCCGATCTCGGCGGCGATGCGCGACCATTCGTACGGTTCCAGGCCCACAGGGCCGTTCATCGATGCGCTCTCGATCGCCCTGGCTATCGTGCCGGGCGTGCTGTGCTTCACGTTTACCGGGAAGACGGCCCCCGGGAACTTCCGCGCGATCTCGCCCAGGCCGTACCTGTCGTTCACGACCGCGGGCGTGCCGGCCGCCAGCGCCTCGATGACGCTGATCCCGAACGCCTCGAGGTCTGACAGGTTGGCGAAGACTTTACTCGTCTTCAGCCACCGGTACACGTCCTGCTCGCTAATCCTCCCCAGAAAGGTCACCCGGTCTTCCAGGTTGCTTTCGCCGGCCAGCTGCTCGAGGCTTTTCCGGTAGCTGCCTTCCCCGATGACGAAAAGTCGGTAGGTGACAGGCAGGTGGCGCATGGATTCGATGAGCAGCTGCACGTTCTTGTACTTCTCCAGCCGGCCCACGTACAGCACCACGTCCCCGTCCACGTCGAACGGCCCGGCGGACCTGATCTCGGCCAGGTTGATGCCGTTGCATATGACGGTCGCCTTTTCCAGCAGATGCGGGCCGAAGTCGTCCCGGATCAGGCCTTTCTCGACATCGGATACGCAGATGATCTGCCGCGCCTGTTCCAGCAGCCGCCGGCCGACCAGCGGGTCGTAAAAGGTCTTGAGGAGCTGGAACAGCCGGCTCGAAGCCCGGGCGTGGTGGTGGGGGGTGACGATGAACGGCTTCCTCATGCCCGAGAGCAGAAAGACGAGCGGCTCGATCGTCTTCAGCCCCTGGATATCCACGAGATCGAAGTCGTCCCGGTGGCGACGGAGGTACCGGAATATCCCGACAGGGTAGTAGGGGAAGTGCCGCGTTCGTTTGAGCACGACCACGTTAGCGCCGTTCCACCGGTGCTCGCCGACTTCCCGGTCACTGGCCGACGAGGTGACGATGACCAGCCGGATCCGGTCGTCCAGGTTGCGGGCGATCTCCGCGATCCGTTTCTCCACGCCGCCGATGTTCCAGGGCAGGGGAGCGATCATAAGGACGTTCTTCATACGGCTAACCACACAGGATGTTTCTGGTCTTTTCAATGATCTCGTTGCGGGCCCGCAGGCACCGGTCGCCGGTCGGTTGCCTGTTGTTGCCGGACAGCACGTAGTCGACGATCTCTCCCGGGTCCCGCGAATGCAGGATCTTTCCGTGGTCGACCAGCTCCCGGTCCACGGATAACAGGCTATTGCCGGGGAAGAAGGATACCGACTTTATACCCATGCAGGCCGCTTCCCGGGCGAACGTGCCCGACCCCGTCAGCACGGCTTTCGCGTGGTAGCACAGGTCCAGCCCGTTCAGCGCTTTTTCCGGGATGAACGCATCGTAGCCGTCGGCGTATCTTCGGTCCCCTTTTTCACGGGGCAGGTACACCACGTTCACATTTTCCCGGTTGAGGAGCCCCAGCAGGTCCGGGACGATGCTCCTGTGGTCCTTCACGTAGAACGACCCGAGGGCTTCGGGCCGCAGCACGACGTACTCCTCGAACGGCAGGTTCTCCATGAACCGCGGGTCGGGGGTAAAGTCGGCCAGGTAAACGTCCTCTTTGTAGCCGTCGTACGTGACCAGCCGGTCGCTGCTGACGTGCTTTTTAAACAGGTCGTAGCAGGCCCGCGGTACGACCACGTGGCTGGACATGGACTTGATCTTCGACTCCAGGTCCTGGACGAAGTTCGACTGGACGAACTTCAGGTCGTTGTCGCAGTACTGGATGGACTTCTTGTGCCGGAGGTATGAAATGAGCGTGGACTGGGCGTTCTCGAACGACATGGCGAACTCGAACCGCAGGTTGCTCGCCATGATCTGAAAGGTCCGGTAGATCATGTTGAACGTTTTTTTCACCGGGGTACTGTAGTCCGTTCCGATCTTCCGGTAGCGAAACCCGAACGAATCCGCCAGGCTCTTCGTTTCCGCCCGGTCTCTGGTCGTGATGAGATATTCGTACTCCGGCAGGTTCGATATGATCGCTTTGAAGAACTGCACGTCCGAGGGATTAAGCAGGTCTATCCAGGCACAGTTACGGGTTTCCATGTTACGGCTCCATTCGCGTTATGCTGACCGGGCGGAAGCGGTAAAAAACGGCGCCAATGCCCCGAATGGAGAATGGATGAATCATTCCCTCCGGATGCATGCATGCGACAGGCGGCATCTTTACGTTCTCCGGACGGGTACCCGGGGCGACAGAT
This sequence comes from Methanocella sp. PtaU1.Bin125, assembly GCA_002067315.1. Lineage (GTDB taxonomy): Archaea > Halobacteriota > Methanocellia > Methanocellales > Methanocellaceae > Methanocella_A. The sequence goes on from MVRA01000118.1 coordinate 12,742, forward strand.
TTCACGACAACCGTACCCACTCACGCGCCCGGGACGATCGCTAAAGATGCTCGTCGAAGCCATATTAACCGAATCAGCCCGATCATAAATTATATATTTTGATTAATATATTAATACTATGGTTTTTGGCGCTTTTATACCATAATCTCGTTGTTTTGCGCCCTGGCCGGCCGGCGTAGTCCCGCTGGCCGGACGTCTCCCGGCGGATGGCCGATCGAGAAAACGTCCGGCGGACGGTAAGAAAAGCAGTCCTGATACATTATCCCGTTTTGGCCGGCGCGGCCCCCTGCGGCAGCGGTCACAAAGGCCCGGTTATTGCCCGTTCTATTCCTGCCCTTGCGGCCGCCTTCATTCAGCAAGGAACTATTTATGGTAGGCCGCAACCAGGGGCGGTAAATTCGATATCCGGTCCTTTCCCGTCTTCTTCCTTTTCACGAGCTGGCTGGCCAGCATTAGCGAATCGAAGGTGCCGGCATCGCTCCAGTAACCGCCGAGGATGGTATAGGACATCGAGTCGCTGGCGATGTAGTAGTTGTTGACGTCCGTGATCTCGAGCTCGCCCCGGCCGGAGGGCTTGAGCGTCCTGATCACGTCGAAGACGCTGTTATCGTAGACATAGAGGCCGGTCACGGCATAGTCGGACTTCGGTATGCGGGGCTTTTCCTCGATGTTGCGGACCCGGCGGTACCTCTCGTCCACGTCCGCGACCCCGAACCGCCCGGGATCGTAGACCTTCTTGAGAAAGATCCTGGCGCCGGTCTTGAACGATGCGATGTCTTCCCTCACGTTGTCCTCGAAGATGTTGTCGCCGAGGATGACGGTCACGTTGTCCCCGTCCGCAAAGTGCTCCGCAAGTCCCAGCGCTTGCGCGATGCCCCCTGCCTCTTTCTGTATTTCGTAGGACAGCCTTACACCGATGTCGGCGCCCGAGCCGAGCAGCTCCAGGAAGTGTCCGACGTGTCCCCGGCCGGACACGATGAGGACATCCTTAATCCCCGCGCCTACCAGCGTCTTCAGGGGATAATAGATCATCGGCTCATCGTAGACCGGCAATAAATGCTTGTTCGTTACCTTCGTCAGCGGAAACAGGCGAGAGCCCGTGCCGCCAGCCAGTATGACTCCTTTCATCTGTGCTCATTGCTCCTGCTCATGGCCTTGATCGTTTTAGCTTCTCCCACCACCATGCGTTATCCACGTACCACCTGACCGTCATCGCCAGCGCATCACCGAAGTCGTGCTCCGGCCGCCAGCCCATCGCCTTCAGCTTCGAGCAGTCAAGCGAGTAGCGCAGGTCGTGGCCCGGGCGGTCCCGCACGTACTCAATCATGTGCTCGCCCTTGCCGAGCAGCTTCATGATCGCGCGGGTAATCTCCATATTGGTCCTCTCCGCGCCCCCGCCGATGTTGTAGACTTCGCCGTCCGCCCCGTTCCGCAGAACGAAATCGATCGCTTTGCAATGGTCCAGCACGTATATCCAGTCGCGGACGTTCATGCCATTGCCGTAGACGGGCACCTTCAAGCCCTGTATCAGGTTGGTGACAAACAGCGGGATGAGCTTCTCGGGATACTGGTAAGGGCCATAGTTGTTGGTGCACCTGGTCACGACGACCGGTAGCCCGTAGGTGGTATGATAGGAAAGTGCCAGCAGGTCGGAGCCGGCCTTGCTGGCCGAGTACGGGCTGGACGGCCGGAGGTTGTCCGTCTCGACGAACGATCCGTTCATCGTACTGCCGTACACCTCGTCGGTCGACACGTGTAGAAATTTCCGGATGCCGAGCTCCCTGGCGGCCTGCAGCAGCGTGTTGGTGCCGAGCACGTTGGTCCGCACGAAGACCGAGCCGTCCCCGATGGAGCGGTCGACGTGGCTCTCGGCGGCGAAGTGGACCACAGTGTCCGCCTTCTTCATGGCCGCGCGCACGACGGCCGCGTCGCAGATGTCCCCCTTGACGAATCCGTAGTTTGGACAATCCTCGACGTCCTTCAGGTTATCCGGGTTGCCGGCATAGGTGAGCCTGTCGAGGTTGATGATCTTCAGGTCCGGGTACTTCCCGAGCATCAGCCGGATGAAGTTGCTGCCGATGAACCCGCAGCCGCCAGTCACCAGTAATCTGTGCATAACGTCCTCACCCGTGCTTCAGGCCGGGGGTCAGCCCCCAGTCGTAAGGGATTTCCTTCGTATCGGGGGGCAGCCGGAACTCGTCGGGATGCTCATAGTCGTACGGCTCGGTGGGCAGGTTGATGATCATCGCTTCTTCCGTACCGATGCACTTGAACCCGTGATGCACCAGCGGAGGTATCCTGATCAAAACCGGGTTTCTCTCGCCGATGATGACCTCGTTGACGATGCCCCTGGTCGGCGAGTCTTCCCGGCCGTCGTACAGTGCGACCTTCATCATGCCCCTGATACAGGTGAAGTGATCCCATTGCCGCTTATGGTAGTGCCAGGCCTTCACCACGCCCGGGTACGCCGACGTCACATACGCCTGGCCGAACTTCTGGAAAATGTCCCAGTCCGGGCGCATGATCTCCATGAGAAAGCCGCGCTCGTCCACGTTGATCCGCTGCTGCCGGAGCCGTACGCCGTCGATAAGAGTTTGAGCCATAGTGCATACCTGATCGATGTTTATGGGAGTTATCGTTATATATAAAATTATTTATATTTATTTATTTGGGACAGGCATACCTGCTTAACCGTTTAAGAAAAGATCGGCTCTACTTTTTCTCCCACTTGTACAGGTCCATGACCTGGGCGAGTGTCTTCCCCCGGTCGATCTCCACCCGTACCCGGTCCTCGTTCTTGTTGACTTCCATGGCGCGCCGGGCCACTTCGTAAGCCCTTTCCTTCGGCACCACCATGACGCCGTTGTCGTCGCCGATGATCCAGTCGCCCGGCCGCACCGTCTGCCCGCCGCAGCTGATCTCGACGTTGATCTCCCCGAAGCCTTTCGGGTCGCCGGCGTTCGGCACGATCGCCGAAGCAAATGCCGGGAACTTCATGCGCCGGATCTCGTCCACATCCCTGATCGCACCATCGATCACGACCCCGGCGATGCCCTTCTGCGCACACCCATGCGACGCAAGCTCACCCCAGGGGGCGACGTAGTTGCTGTTGTTATTGATGACGATGATCTCCCCGGGCCCCGCCACGTCCGAGGCCTCGACCGGCTTCGCCCAGTCGCCGGGGAAGTTGTGGACGGTGACCGCCTTTCCGGCGATCTTGATGCCCTCGTAGACCGGCTTTATATCCCGCAGCGCCGGGTGCCGGTGCATGGCGTCGGAGATGTTGGGCGTCGAGACCTGCAGGAAGAGGTCCCGGATCTCCTCGTCCGGCGACTTTTTCGCGGTCTCCTGCACCGTCGCGTGGTCGATCGCCTTTCGCACCGCCCGGGCGGCGCCGGTCACGTCCTTCGATCGGATGATGTTGCCCCCGACGATGACGATGTCCGCCCCGAGCGCCACAGCCGCCGCCGCCGACCGGGCGTCCAGCCCGCCGGCCACCGCGACGGGGACGCTGACCGTTCCGCGGACTTTCCGCAGCACGTCCAGCGGGTCCTGCCCGACCATCTGCTGGTCGATGCCCACGTGGATGCCGACGATGTCCGCGCCCAGCTCCTGCAGGCGTGCCGCCCGTGCCGCCGGGTCAGCGATATTAATGAGGTCGACCGCCAGCTTCACCCCGTACTTCCGGGCCGAGCGCACCGCGTCCTCGATGGTCGAGTCGTGCGAGGCCCCGAGAATCGATACGATGCCGGCGCCGGCCTTTGCCGCCATCTCCACCTCGATGGCGCCGGTGTCCATGGTCTTCATGTCCGCGACGATCACCCGGCCCGGGACCGCCTTCTTCAGCGTCCGCACCGCGTTCATGCCCTCGCTCTTGATCAGGGGCGTCCCCGCCTCCACGTAATCGGCGCCGCCTTCCACCGCTTCCACCGCGATCTGGACCGCCCTCGCGAGCTCCACCTCGTCCAGGGCAACCTGTAGCATTGGCCTCATAGCTGGTCGTTAATACTTAACGTGGACAAGGTTATAAGGCTTCGGGTTTTTGTCACACGTAAACACGGAAGGGTACAATGGATTGTCATTCATGAATTTTCCATAGTCTGGTTAAGTCCTGGCCCCATTAGTGAAATAAAATTGTTCTCTGGTTCCGGTACGCATTGCCCTGATAAGGCAATCGTCATACGCTGTTCTCTGGTTCCGGTACGTATTGCCCGGATAAACTGTGAGCCCTTTGTGTGGCTAAAATCCGCTTATTCCGCAACCACCTGATCCGGATAGGATAGCTGTATAGACCGGATCATAGCCTTACGCTGTTGTTTCATACGAAAAATCGCTGTACGTTTAACGCTAATAGCGGTAACCCCCGAATTGTTTAACTTTTTTAACGATATTTACCTATTTTATCATCTTAAAATACAGTTAATGTGCCAACGCTATGGCATTTTCTGATTAATGTTTATTTGGTTATACTGCAAGAATACATTAATATAATGTTATTTATAGAAATGCTTAAGTATTAATTAGTTAATATACGAGATAGATTATATTAAAACGCCGGAGTTGAAAACATCGAGACGCAGAGCAGTTCGTTAGTGACTGGCGACAGCAGAGTGCACCCGTCCTGCCGGATGTACGGGATCAACACGATCGGCAGGGACTGTACCATCCTGGAAAACGTCACCCTCGGGTACCCGAGCGGCCGGGTCATGGGCGAGATCCTCGCCTCGGGCCGGCGGGCGGAGGACTACCCGTTCCGGGGGGTGTCGATCGGCGACGGCGCCATCGTGCGCCCGGGGACGACGATCTATTGCGACGTGGCCGTCGGGAACAGCTTCCGCACGGGGCATAACGCCCTCGTCCGGGAGTCGACCGTCATCGGCGACAGCGTCCTGGTCGGCACCAACGTGGTCATCGACGGGAACTGCCGCATCGGCAGCCACGTGAGCATCCAGAGCAACGCCTACATTCCCACGAACACGGTCCTCGAGGACCACGTGTTCCTGGGCCCCTGCTGCGTGCTGGCCAACGACAAGTACCCGGTACGGGTGCCGTACGCGCTGAAAGGGCCGGTGATCCGCCGGGGCGCCAGCATCGGGGGCAACGCGACGCTGCTGCCCGGGGTGGAGATCGGCGAGGGCGCCATGGTGGCGGCCGGGGCGCTGGTCACGAAAGACGTGCCGCCGTGGAAGCTGGCCATCGGCTGCCCGGCGAAGATCGCGGAACTGCCTGAAACGCTTAGAAACCTGAACAGGACTTGAATCTATGATACCGATAGCAAAACCATTGATCGGCCAGGAAGAGATCCGGGGCGTCATCGACGTGCTCCAGTCGGGCACTATCGCCGAGGGGCCGAAGGTGAAAGAGTTCGAGGAGGCGTTCGCGTCTTACATCGGGACAAAACACGCCGTCGCCGTTAACTCCGGCACGGCGGCCCTCCACGTGGCGCTGCTCGCCAGGGACATCGGCCCCGGGGACGAGGTGATCGTGCCTCCCTTTACATTTATCGCGACGGCGAACGCCGTGTTGTTCGCCGGGGCAAGGCCCGTGTTCGCCGACGTGGAGCCGGACACGTTCAACATCGATCCGGGAGAGATTGAGAAGAAGATCACCCGGCGGACCCGGGCCATCATACCGGTCGACCTGTACGGGCACCCGGCGCGGATGGACGAGATCATGGAGATCGCGCAGCGGCACCGCCTGTCGGTCATCGAGGACGCCTGCCAGGCCCACGGCGCCGCGCTCCGCGGCCGGAAGTGCGGCTCGTTCGACGTGGGCTGCTTCAGCTTCTACCCGACGAAGAACATGACCACGAGCGAAGGCGGCATCATCACGACCGACGACGCGGCCGTCGCCGGCCGGGCCCGGATGATCCGCTCCCACGGCTCGAAGGTCCGCTACTACCACGAGATGCTGGGCTACAACCTCCGGATGACCGACATCAGCGCAGCCATCGGGCTGGCGCAGCTGAAGCACGTCGATCAATACGACGACGCGCGCATCGCCAACGCCATGCGGCTCAACGAGCGGCTCAGCGGCGTCAAAGGCATCATCACGCCAGCGATCGCCGACGGCTGCCGGCACGTGTTCCACCAGTACACCCTCCGGATCACCCCGGAGTTCGGCATGACCCGCGATCAGCTGATCAAGAAGCTGTCGGACGCCGGTATCGGCTCTGCCGTCTATTACCCGGTGCCCGTTCACCTGCAGACCTTCTACCGCAGCCTCGGCTACGACGAACGCATGCCCGTGTCGGAGATGCTGGCGAAAGAAGTGATCTCCCTGCCGGTGCACCCGTCCGTGACCCCGGAGGAGATCGACCTTATCGCCGATACCATCCGGAGGCGATGAGATGCGAGTGGGAGTCATCGGCGCCGGGGCGATGGGCCAGAACCATATACGGACGTACAGCCGGATGAAGGACGTGGAGCTCGCCGGCATCGCGGACGTGGACGAGGCGCGGGTCAACGCGCTGGCCAGAGAGTATAACACCGTCGGCTTCACGAACTACAACGAGCTGCTGAAGCAGGACCTCGACGCCGTCAGCGTGGTCGTCCCCACGACCCTCCACCGCCGCGTGGCGCTGGACGTCATCGGCTTCGGCGCAAGCCTGCTGGTCGAGAAGCCCATCGCGGACACCCTCGAGAACGCCGGGGCGATCACCGAGGCGGCGGCCGAGGCCGGCGTGACCCTCATGATCGGCCACATCGAGCGGTTCAACCCGGCGATCTCCACGATGAAGAAGATCATCGACGGGGGCAAGCTCGGCAAGGTCGTGTCGATATCGACGAGCCGCGTCGGTCCCTATAATACCCGGATCAAGGACGTGGGCGTCATCCTGGACATCGGCGTCCACGACATCGACATCATCTCGTACCTGTACCACAGCCCGGTCTCCGAGGTCTACGCCATCGCAGGCCGGGAAATCCACGCCCTCGAGGACCACGCGTCGATCTTCCTGCGGTTCGAGGGCGACCGCGCGGGCGTCGTGGAGACCAACTGGCTCACGCCGCACAAGACCCGCAAGTTCTCGGTCATAGGCACGGAAGGCGTGGCGTATGGCGACTACATCAAGCAGTGTGTCACCATCCACGACAAGGAATGGGTCCGCGACGCGAAGATCGAGAAGAAGGAGCCGCTGGCCTGCGAGCTGGAGAGCTTCCTCGCGTCGGTCCGCGATCGTCGCACGCCCCTGACCACCGGCGAGGATGGCATCCACGCGCTGAACGTGGCCATCGCCGCCATCGAGTCCTACAAGAGCCGGTCGATGGTGAAGGTCGCCCGCCGCTCCTACGCGCACCCGGGCGTCGGCAGTTCGTCCCGGGCCGTGGTCTGAACCGGTGAGGCGACATGTGCGCAGCATTTCCGGCAGGCGAGCCGCTTACAGGCCAGGGGTCCCTCGGGGAAACTCATGCGGGAAGGGAATTCCCACTGCGGAGCGCGGTCATAATCGACGGCCCGGTGAGCTTCCTGACGCTCGGCACGTTCATCACTGTAGCACGGGGCTTTGTCAACGACGTTTTTGTGGCCTGCGACCGGGAGGACCCGCGGATCGACAGCCTGGCCCGCTCTCTCGGCGCCCGGGTTGTCATATCCTCCCGGGAGCGGACGCCCGATGATCTGTACCTTGATAAGGGTGCGCTCGGCGTGGTCATGGCTACCTGCGACGCGGTCGTCGTCATGGCCGGCGACGGGACACAGGACCCTGGCCTGATCCCGGAGCTCCTCGGCTGTATCGCCGGTGGGCACGACGCGGCGGTCGTCGTTTCTTCCTCGGCAAGCCCGGCCGACAGCGTGCTGCTGCTCAACGGCCGCCAGCCTGCCGCGTCGGCGCCGGGTATGATCGCGATCTCCCGGCATGCGGCCGGGCGCCTGGTTTTAAAGAAAAACGAAGGCATCGGGCAACAGGTAGCCGATCACCTGCGGAGCGCCGGGATCGCCGCCTGCCGGGTCCCCGCCGGGAACGCCAGCCCGCAGTTCTCTGCCTGCCGGATCGGCGTCGTGGTGCCCGCCTATAACGAGGAGCGGCTGCTCGGGGAGACCGTCCGCGGCATCCCGGACTACGTGAGCCGGATCTACGTGATCGACGACTGCAGCACCGACAGCACCCCGGACGTCATCCGGCTGCTG
>MVRA01000119.1 GCA_002067315.1 Methanocella sp. PtaU1.Bin125
GTGCCGTCGCAGGCGATCTTCATGGCCTTCTTCATGACCCTGTACATGCCCAGCTCGTCGATCTCCCGCATGGTGAACACGGTCACCTTCGACTGCCGCAGCACCTCGCGCTCTAACGGATCGAGGTCCCGGGCGCCGATCAGCACGCAGTTCTTTTCCACGACGCGCGTCCTGCCCATCTGGCCGACCAGGTTCCTGGAGCCGCGGCCGCAGGCCGTAGCGAAGCTCATGCCGTGGATGTTGCCCGAAATGGTCGTGTCCTCGGTGTTGAAGTCGCCGTGGGCGTCGATCCAGATGATGCCGATCTTTTGATAGTGCTGGCTCAGCGCCGCCGTGGTGCCCATGGCGATGCTGTGGTCGCCGCCGATGACCAGCGGGAAGCAGCCGTCCGCGATCGCCTGGCTCACGAAGTCCCGGACCTTACGGCAGGCGCACAGCACGTCCTCGTAGTGCTTGAGCTTCGGGTTGTCCGGCGGCGCGATCGACCACCGGGGCACGTAGATGTTGCCTGCATCCTCCACCTCGATGCCGAGCTCCGCGATCTTCTGCAATAAACCGTCGTTCCGCAGCGCATCCGGGCCCATGTCGATGCCCCGCCGGTCCGCGCCGAGGTCCAGAGGGACGCCTACGACGCGCACTTTACTGACCGGTATATGGCCGTTGTCCCGGGACGCAGGTCGAGAAGACATAGATCGAGACATGTTGTATCTCTGCACTAATATAGCCTTTCGCATAACATCATAGACGCCAGGGGGGCCAGGCACGCCAGGATAGATGCCGCCAGGACGCCAGGACTCGTATATGAAAATGGTTAGTTCATGTAAAGGCTGATGAAAATTGGGCTTTGTTTAGGCTATGCGACTACTGTCACGCTCACCAGGAGCGCCAGGGAATTCAGGAGCGCTAAGTTAGATGCCGCCAAGACTCGATGATGAAAATGGATCGTTTCATGTGAAGGCTGGTGAAAATCGGGCCTTGTCCAGGCTATGCGCAGCGATACAGCGCGCCAGGCACGCCAAGAACCGCCAAGTACGCCACGTTTTCGATAGCCGGGTAAAGCACGCATGATATTAATCCTGGCGAACCTGGCGGTACGTGGCGAACTTGGCGCGCTGTACCGCTGCGCATGCTCAAACGAAGATTATTTTCATGGGAGTCGGCCGATGACCGGGGCCATGGTCAAGTAGAGATGATGAAAAGGGATGACTCTCCCCCAAATGTCTCTTCAATTCGAATAGCGCTGCGCGCCATGGGCGGGAGGGCGGGTAGTACGAATGGCCCGCCGAAGGCGGCATACGACGTATCCCCGCGCGCAAATCGACGAGTTTTTCATAGAACGCCAGGACGCCAGGCACGCCAAGTTTTTTCTTACAGCGATTTTCAGGCCGGTGTAGTCAAATTTTTCACGGGGCGCCGGGAGCACCAAGAATTTTGTTGGTAATGTTCAGCGGAATCCTGTTCAACCCTGGCGCTCCTGGCGTCCTGGCGCCCTGGCGGCATCTACCCTGGCGTGCTTGGCATCCTTGGCGCTGATCATACGAAAAAATTTTGTTCCTGGAGATTATACCGGATGCAGGTAGTTCTCCAGCACTTTCTTCTCCGCTTTCCGCAGGTGCTCGACCGCCGTCGACGGCGAGACGCCCAGCTTCGCGGCCAGGTCTTCGGCGGAGGCCCGGCGGGGCGTGTCGAAATAGCCGATCTCGAGGGCGGCGGCCAGCGCGGATGCCTGCTTGCCCGTGAGCCCGTCGCCGGGCCCGGGGGCGTCCGAGCTGCGGATGTAGGCGATCTCCGCGTGCCGCTCGAGGCTGGCGATGGCCTGCTGCAGGTCTTCCCGGGCCGGCGCCATGATGTGCCAGTTCTCGATACCGTCTTTGACCACCGTAGGGCCCACGAACACGCAGTTCGTCCGCAACAGGAACTCGAGAATGGAACTCTGCTCGGCCCAGGTGACCACGTCGGCCCGGCCCTGGCCCTGCGACAGTACGGTGAACTTCCGGATCTCCGGCAGCTTCGCGAGGTAGCCCGAAAGCTTCGCGATGGCCGGAGTCACGATCGTCTGGTAGCCATAGAGCTGCCGGTTCGGCAGCACGTACGTGTAGCGCACCAGGATGGTCGCCTGCAGGCCGGTCGACAGCTTGTAGTGCCAGCAGTCCCGGTGCTTGATCCCTATGCTCACCGTCAGCGGTTCCATATATATCAAATACCGTATAGGTTCGGTATACATCTTAAAGTGATCGGCGATTGATTATGTATGGTGCTACTATGGTGACCATTTACTATGATAAGGATGCTGATCTCAAGTACCTTAAAAACAAGACGATCGCGATCATCGGCTACGGCAGCCAGGGCATGGCGCAGTCGCAGTGCCTGAAGGACTCGGGGCTCAACGTCGTGGTGGGCCTCCGCAAGGGCGGCGAGTCGTGGAACCAGGCAAAGAAGGACGGCCTGAAGGTCGCCACGATCGAGGAGGCCGCGGCGCAGGCCGACCTCGTCCAGATGCTCATCCCTGACGAGCTGCAGGGGAAAGTGTATCGCGAGCAGATCGAACCGTACATGAAGAAGGGCAAGGCGCTGATGTTCTCCCACGGCTTCAACATCCGCTACGGCATGATCAAGCCCGGCAAGGACATAGACGTGATCATGATCGCCCCCAAGAGCCCGGGCCACCTCGTCCGGCGGATGTACCTGGAAGGCGTGGGCGTCCCGTCGCTGATCGCCATCGAACAGGATGCGTCAGGAAAAGCAAGGCAGATCGGCCTGGCCTACGCCATGGGCATCGGCTCCACGAAAGCAGGCGTGATCGAGACGACCTTCACCGAAGAGACCGAGACGGACCTGTTCGGCGAGCAGGTGGACCTCTGCGGCGGCGTCACCGAGATGGTCAAGGCGTCGTTCGAGACGCTCGTCGAGGCGGGCTACCAGCCTGAGATCGCCTACTTCGAGACGCTCCACGAGCTGAAGCTGATCGTCGACCTCATGTACGAGGGCGGCATGACCAACATGTGGGACAGCGTGTCGGATACGGCTCAGTATGGCGGCCTCACCCGCGGGAAACGGATCATCAACGACGAGAGCCGCATGAACATGTGGCTGACCCTCGAAGAGATCCAGGACGGCCGCTTCGCCAAGGAGTGGGTGCTGGAAAACATGGCCGGCAGGCCCGTGTTCAACTCGCTCACGAAGCAGGACGCCGAGCACCAGATCGAGACCGTTGGTAAAGAGCTACGGTCGATGATGCCGTGGCTCAAGAAGAAAAAATAAGTAGGGAACGCGAACCTATCACAAGGCACAATGGGCGATCGATCGCCTATTGTCTTCTATTTTTAATTAATCTTGGCGCTCTTCGCAACCTGGCGCTCTTGGCGTTCGTGACAGGAGTAGCGTTGCACTGACAGTACTTGTGTCGCTATTGTTGCTAAGGATTTGCGACTCCTGTCACGCTCGCCAAGAGCGCCAGGTAGCGAAGAGCGCCAGGATTTTTTAGGTATGATAAACAGATAACAACAAACAGATAACAACATAATATTATAGACTTAAACTACTTCACTGTGCCCTCCGGGCCATTTTACGCCCATTACATTGATCACCTTTTTCAAATCCTGCTCCGATTATCAACAGGATAAGCATAAAACACGATAAGGGGTGGATTCATGATACAGAGATTAATATGTGCAGCATTGGTAGCTACGATGGTCCTGCTCTGCTTCGCGCAGGCCGCCGGGGCGCAGGCGGCAGGCGGCCTCGGCCAGCAGCAGGCGGGCTTCGGCCAGCAGCAACAGTTCCAGCAGCCGCAGGCAGGTCAGCAGCAATACGGGCAACAACAGTACGGGCAGCAGCCTGCCTATGGCCAGCAGCCGGGCTACGGTCAGGCCCCGGCCGCGCAGCCGGGCCAGCTTAACATACCGCCCGCACCGGCGAAGCCGGTGCCGAACCGGCAGTACGGCAACACGGACAGGGCCGCGATCATCGGCGAGCAGTTCAGCGAGTCGTCGCAGGGCAACGCCAACGTGTATATCGCCGAGAACGGCAACGGCACCATCGGCCTGTACGTGCTCCTGAAGTCGAACGTCGACCCGTACGCGCTGGCGCCCACGATGGCCAACCTGACCTATATGGTGGACGGCATCTATGAGCTGACAGACCGGGCAAACAACGACATCCTGCTGGCGGTCTACGACCCGTCTGGCAACGTAGTCACGACCGCTAAGTTCTCCGATGCCAGGAACAGGTTCGAGTACTATAACGTGCCCGAGTCCGCGCGGCAGGTCACGCAGCCGTCCTATGGCCAGCAGCCTGCGTACGGGCAGCAGCCGGCCTATGGACAGCAGCCGGCATACTCCGGCGGGACCGGCATGCAGCGGCCTGTATCAGGTGCCGGACAACAGCGATTTTAGTGCAGGCGATGTGCCCGGCGATGATTTTGTGGCCGGGCCGGTAGAGCAGGTGCGGCGTGGCCGGGCACGATGCCCGTTAATGCCTCGCCGCGCTACGGTTTTTGAAAATACTAATTACTATATGGTACGCCGATTTTCGATGACGGCAGGCGCAGAGAAAAGGGTAAATATATTATCATTCGTATGATCACTGCCAGAGACCGGCCCTCATCAGATCGGCAGATGACGAAGATATACAGTGACCGGTTGCTTTTATTAAAAAGTAAACGAATAAAAATGGGACTTTTATAATATCGTTGAAATAAAGTCAAATTACTTGCTATTTTGTAATTCTAATGCATATTTTCGAATTTGAAATTATCCGGTAATAATTTCCGATTAATTAGAAAAAATTTATATTAAATCTGGTTCTTGTAGTTACTAAGGGCAGCCAGAAGAAACGACTAGAAGCTAATAGTTCTGGCTACAGGAATGTAGTGAGGTAACATAATGAAAAGCAATGGAAGAAAATTCAGAAAGAACGATGCGGCTTTCACGGGTCTTGAGGCTGCGATTGTGCTCATCGCTTTCGTGGTAGTTGCAGCCGTCTTCTCGTACGTCATGCTCGGAGCAGGATTCTTTACCTCGCAGAAGAGCAAGGAAGTAGTGCACACGGGTGTCGACCAGGCCACGAGCTCAGTTGAGCTGAACGGCGACGTCATCGGCGTCGGCAGCGGCAACAACCTGACCGCCGTCAAGCTTACGCTTGGCCTGACCGCCGGTAACAACCCCGTAGACATCAACAAGACGATCATATCCTACAAGACGTCGAGCGTCTACAACTCCAGCGTCTTCGACGGCACTGACTGGGCAAACAGCGTCAACTGGATCCAGACCGTCAGCGCCAACAACCTGCTCGAGAAGTTCGAGAAGGTCGAGCTGACCGTCAGCTTCACCGCCGCGGAACAGATTGGCCCGAACACGGCAATCGACTTACAGATCAAGCCGCCGACCGGCGCCATCCTGCCGATCCACGTGACGACCCCGCCAGCGATCGACTCGATCATGATCCTGGTGTAAGGACCAACGGTGCCCTCGCGGGCACCTTTTATCTATTTATTACTATCATTCTGAAAAATTTCAAATAAAGTGGTAATTATGAAACGCAGCGCAAAAGGATTCAAGAAGAACGATGCGGCCTTCACGGGCCTTGAGGCAGCCATTGTCCTCATCGCTTTCGTGGTCGTTGCAGCCGTCTTCTCGTACGTCATGCTCGGAGCAGGATTCTTTACCTCGCAGAAGAGCAAGGAAGTAGTGCACACGGGTGTCGACCAGGCCACGAGCTCCGTCCAGCTGAACGGCGACGTCGTCGGCGTCGGCAGCGGCAACAACCTGACCGCCGTCAAGTTCATGCTGAGCCTGACCGCCGGTAACAACCCCGTAGACATTAACAAGACGATCATATCGTACAAGACGTCGAGCGTCTACAACTCCAGCGTCTTCGACGGCACTGACTGGGCAAACAGCGTCAACTGGGTCCAGACCGTCAGCGCCAACAACCTGCTCGAGAAGTTCGAGAAGGTCGAGCTGACCGTCAGCTTCGCCGCCGACGAGCAGGTGGGCTCGAACACGGCAATCGACTTACAGATCAAGCCGCCGACCGGCGCGATCCTGCCGCTCCACGTGACCACCCCGCCAGCGATCGACCCGATCATGATCCTGGTGTAAACGCAAACGATGATATCAACGGTGCCCTACGGGGCACCAGTATTTCTTTTATACTCCGGTAAAAATCAGGAGGTCTTTATTTATCACATCTGTCGAATTATCACGGTATCAGCATATTGATTCGTGATAATATCTATAGTATTTTCAAAAAAAGAAATATTTTTACTTAATTTCATGATTTATACAAAAAATATATTATAAAACATCATCAGAGTGTTAATAAGCAACGCGTACCGATGCTATCGGTTATTGATAATAGTGCTAGCACAGTAGAAAACCAGCTGGGGTAAAGATACATGATCCAGGCTATGTCGGACGAAAAAGGTGTTCACGGTAATCAGCCATGCGATCGTGGCCACGCCTGTAAGCTTGCAGCGCGGCAGGCGGCTACGACGGGCAGGAGGAGGGGCGGTAATGGACCAGGGCGCGATTAACAAGATCATTATGGAGTCCTCGGGCGAGGACCCCAATAAGAAGGTCGAGAAGCTCGAGAAAGAGGTCATGATCCTCAAGGGCTCGATCAAGAAGCTCATCGTGGATATCCGCGAGCAGATGAACAACGCGGAGAACCCGTTCCTCAACATCCAGACCCTCCAGATGCCGGCCCAGGCGCCGGTCATCAAGGAAGATCCCATCGAGCTGGACATCCCGGAGAACCCGGACATGGATGAAGAGGAGGGGGAAGGCAAGGCCAGGAAGCCACCCAGGTCAAAGGGCAAGGGGAAGAAGAAGCCGAAGCCCGAAGAAGACGTTGATGAAGAGGAAGAGGAGACCGGAGAGGCCGGCAGTGACATGGAAGCAGACTATCCCGGCGAGGAAGCCGTGCCGGAAGCGGCCGGGAAACCGAAGCCCCTCCCGGGCATGCCGGGTGCGCCAGCTATGTTGAAGAGAGACCTTGAAATGATCAGCGAGTTCGAGGAGCAGAAGAAGATGCTGGAGACGCTGAAAAGCAAGACGAGCGCGACGGGCCCTGCATCGCTCACGGGCAGCCGCAGGATTGATCCCTACACGATCAACCAGATCATGGACTGGACGCGCATGATGATCCGCAAGAACGGAAACGAGCGCTTAATGGATTTGCTCGAGATGTACGTCTCGACCGGCTACATCACCGAAGAGACGCACGCCATCATCAAGCGCATGTCCAAGCTCATGGAGTCGGAGCCGACCCGGCCGCCGAAGCGGCTGGACATCAAGGAATGCGTCAGCGACCTGTATACGCTGTACGTCATCCTGAACCCGGGGGACAAGGACCTCGACTCCAAGATGCTCAACGTCCTGCTCAACCCGGAAGACCGGTACTGATCAGGCCGTACAGGTTTCAATCATCATAAAAACAACAAGAGCGCCGGAGGCAATCCGGCCATGGAAGCGACCGGCAAGGCCTTGTGTTTGCAGCGCGGGGGCCTGCGCCTGCGTCAGCTTTCGGGCTGCCCGGCATATCGGAGAGGGTGTGGAATATGGTCCAGGACACTATCAGCAATGCTATCCTTATCATCGCAGTGGTTATCGCGACCACGGTGGTGCTGACCGCCGTCTACCCGGCCGTGTTCAACGCCGCAGGATCGGTCCGGTCGGCCACCGAGGATGCCGGCAGCAGGGCAGGTACGTCCATCAGTATCATCACCCATGGCTTCTCCGGCGACTATACACGGCTGAACATATGGATGAAGAACGCCGGCAGGGCGACGATCGCAGACACAGACAGCATCAAGGTCTATTACGGCGACGATTCCGGGTCTATGAAGCGCTACCATGTCGGGGAATCATCGGTCTATTCGCAAGATCCTGCGGCATCCGGATGGGGCCCCGGCGAGACCATGGCTATCGGCATCGTCGACAGCCCGGTGAGCCCGCTGCCGCATGAGCCGGGCGTCCACTTAGTCAAGATAGTATTGCCCGATGGCGTATCGAGCGAATACACGTTCACCATATGAGGCATGAGCATGCGAACACACGTAGCGACCGACGCAGAAGGGAATGATCAATGGCCAGCGATATCATAGGCAACGCCATTGTGGCCATCGCCGCGATCATCATCGTGACCGTGCTCATCATAGCTATCATCCCTGACGTCTATAACGCGGCGTTCGGTATCCAGTCCACCGCCGCCGACGCCGGCGACCGGGTGACCACCAGCGTGCTGGTGACCAACCATTGCCTGGCGGCACCGGGCATCGTCGAGCTGGACCTGCTGAACAACGGCAAAGGCAGCCTGTCGGAGTCGACGATCGACCTGTCGGTCGTCTACCTGGGCAACGCGTCCATGCCGTCGAACAGGTTGCCGCTCGGCGGAAGCGGGGCCGGACAGTACTGGAACTACACGAACATCGGAAGGAATGTCACCGGCGACACCGACGGCCACTGGGACCCGGGCGAGACGCTCGTCGTCAGCCTGGTAAGCCCGGGCTACAGCTTCGCGCCTGGCGAGTACGAGATGAAGATGATACTCTATAATAACGCCCTGTGCCAGTACCGGTTCAGGGTATAGAGGAAAGAGGAGACATGGAGGGACAGGCATGGCACAGGAAGTGATCAGCAGCGCGATACTCATCATCGCGGCCATCATTGCGACGGTAGCGCTGGTCAACGCCGTCTATCCCTCGCTATTCACGACGACTGATTCGGTCCAGTCCGTATCGGATACGGCCAGCGACCGGCTGAAGACCGACGTGAACGTCGACATGGCCAGCATGCAGAACGCCACGACGCTGTTCCTCTGGGCGAAGAACGTCGGCAGCATCAAAGTGCCTGCCGGCAAGCTCCCGTACACTGACCTTTACTTCGGCGAGCCAGGGAGCATGGCCATGGTCGAGAGGTCTGAGACGGCGGCGTTCCGGTGGGCTTACGTCCTGGACGACATGGACGGCAACGGCGACTGGGACCCGGGGGAGATCCTCCAGATAGCGATCACCGATGCCGGGGCATCACACCTGACGACCGGCACGCACGACCTGCAGCTCGTGCTCTACAACTCGGCGAGCATCAAGAATACGATCACGATATGAGGCGGGACTATGGCGCAGAATGTCATCAGCACGGCAATCATCATCATCGCGGCGGTCATCGCGGTGGTCGCCCTGATCAACGGCGTCTTCCCGACCATATACCAGATGTCCGGGTCGATGACGTCCGTATCGGACGCCTCTAACGACCGGATGAAAACGGAAATTAAAATCATCTGCGAGAGCGCCAACCAGACGGGCTACTCGCTCAACGTGTACGTCAAGAACACGGGCGACAGGAAGATCACCGGGGCGTACGTCGGCAAGACCGACGTATATTTCGGCACCGGGGCGTCCATGAGCCGGTGCAACCACATCGGCGGGGGAAACCCCACGTGGCAGTACAGCGTCATGGACGGAAACGGCGACGAGAGCTGGGACCCCGGAGAGACGCTGAACATCTGGGTCCTGACAGCGGATCACGATTTCAACGTCCCGGGACAGCGGGTGAAGATCGTCCTCTACAACGGCGTCAGCGCCGAGGACACGTTTACCCTGTGAGGCATAGCGATGGCGGAAGAAGCGATCAGCACGGCGATACTGACGGTGGCGACGATCATAGCGGCGCTGGTACTGGTGAACGCCATGTACCCGTCGCTGTACAGCGCCTCCGGCTCCATCCTGTCCATGAACAACCGGGCGGCCGACCGGATTAAGACGGACCTGACCGTGCTGGCAGAATGGTATCCCCCGGGGCATCCCGCGAACGACATCGCGCTCGAAGCCTGGGTCAAGAATACCGGGATCACCACCATCACGGAGACAGATCTCGGCCACGTCGACCTGTTCCTCTACACGGGCAACGGCATGTCGGCGCGCATACCGGCCGGGGACTGGACGTATGAGCTGCTGAACGGGGACGGGGACGCTAACTGGGACCCGACCGAGACGATGCACCTGACCATCCACTATGACCCTTCGGGCAGCAGCCCGGGGACGTGGAGGCTCAGGATCGCTTTGCCTGACGGCGTCTATGCCGAGGACAGTTTCACGTATGCAGGATAGAGGAGTGTGGTAACATGGGATTTGGAGGCATCATCGCGACGGGCATCATGATCATCGTGCTCATCGTCACCGGCTACCTCATCCTGGCCAGCCTCGACTACTCCGTGGACGCGGCGTCGGCGTCGCTGGCGACGGTCCGGGACGCGACCGACACCCGGCTGCGCACGTCCATGTCCCTCGAGGTCGGGGCGCCGTCCGCCTCGCATGTCGACTGCAACGTGACCAACACCGGGAGAACGCCGATCGACAACGTCACCGCAATGGACGTGATCGTCCGGACGATCGCCGGCGGCGAGGTCACCGGCTGCACGTGGCTCCCGTATGAGAACGCGACAGCGCTCGATCGGGACCACTGGTATGTCCTGGAGTGGCCGCCCGTGACCCGGGAGGGCCTGTACGGCCTCGGCCCCGGAGATACGATGGTTATCCGCTGCGTCTTCGGGAGTGCAGACGCAGGCGACAGCCTGGTGGAGGTCTCGGCGCCGAACGGCGTGAAGGCGGCCGGGTATTACCGCGCGATTTGAACGGCAGGAGAGAGCATGACAATGATGATGACGATGACAAGGACGATGATGGCGTCGGCAGAAGCCAGGAGCGCATAACATGGGATTCGGCTCGATCATCGGGACGGCGATCGCGATCGTCGTGCTCATGGCGGCCGGGTACCTGCTCATCGGCGGCGTCACCCTCTCGGCCGACGTCACCGGGGCGAGCCTGAAGGCTGCGGCCGACCTGGAGAACCAGAAGCTGAAAACGGAGCTCGTCATCGATAACGTCGGCAGCAACGCCAGCGACAACTGGTTCGCCTTCCACCTGAACAACAACGGCTCGACGAAGATCGAGAACATCACGAAGATGGACGTGATCGTCCTGACGACTGGAATTAACAGTTCAGCGTATTATGTCCCGTACCGTTTCCCGGGCGAGGACCGGGCGCTTTACTGGACCAACGAAAGCATAACCGCGAATGTCGCCGGCATCGGTGACGCCATGAACCCCGGCATGCTCGATCCGGGGGAGTACGTCAATATCATCATTCACAACGACGACGGATTCCCGTCAAACACAGCGTGGGTGCAGGTGACGACGCCGAACGGCGTCTCTGCGGCCACGAACGTAGTCATAACCTGAGGTGAACGAGATGGCAAGAGGAGAAATGACAGAGGCAGAGAAGAAGAAAAAGCTTCTCTCGACAGGCAATACGGAGATCGACAAGAAGATGGCCGACGGCCTGCCGGTCAATTCGCTCAACCTCATCGAGGGAGCGAACGACACGGGCAAGAGCGTGCTCACCCAGCAGATCACCTGGGGCGGGCTCAACCAGGGGCACACGTTCGCCGTATATACCACGGAGAACACCATCAAGAGCTTCCTGACCCAGATGGACAGCCTGTCCCTGGACATCTCCGACCACTTCATGTGGGGCTACCTGAAGATATACCCCATCCACGTGGACGGCGTCGAGCTGACGAACGACCTGTCCCGGAACTTCCTGCAGCGGCTGATCGGCCACATGAAGACCTGCAAGGAAAACGTCCTGCTCATCGACTCGTTCACCGTCTTCACCATCAGTGCCTCGCAGGACGACATCTTCAAGTTCTTCGCCGAGTGCAAGGGCATGTGCGACGACGGCAAGACCATTCTCATCACCCTCCATCAGTACGCGTTCGACGAGGACACGCTGATCCGCATCCGGTCGATCGCCGACGGCCACATCAAGCTCAGGCTGGAGCAGGTGGGCGACAAGTACGTGAATATGATGGAAGTCTCCAAGATCAGGGGTGCCAGCAAAGCGACGGGCAACATCGTCAGCTTCGAGGTGCATCCCGGCTACGGGCTCAAGATCATCCCGTTCTCATCGGCACAGGTATAAGGAACAGGTATCATCATGGCAGAAAAACCCGCGAACATCAACATCGGAGAGTTCAAGCTGCCCTTCGGTACGGTCACCGCCCCGAAGGACCACGACCACTCGGATCTCAACCAGTGTGGCATCTACCGCATCCTGCCGCCCGAGGGCAAGGCAGAGGCGGAGAAGAACCCGTACCTGCTGGACTACCTGCACATGATCCCCATCGAGGACATCGGCATTCCCAAGATCGTGACGAAGCTGGACAAGAAGATGAACGAGGTCAAGGTGCCGAACTTCATCTACCCGGCCGGCGACGACATCTACATCCACATCTACGGCGACATCAACGACGTCCGCAACCTCTACATCCCGGTGGAGCAGCACTTCATCGTGGACATCCGGAGCTACCTGCCGGTGGTCGAGGAGCGCCTCGTGGACATGGTCTCTGGCTACAACCCGGGCAGCATCGAGGAGCGACAGGCGATCCTCCGCGAGTGCCTCCACAAGATCTGCGTCATCGACGACCGGAAAAAGCCCGTCGCGCAGCAGAAGAAGAGCAACATCCCGTTCAGCGGCTTATTCAAAAAGAAAGACAACGGGCGCACGGTCACGATGACGAAGAGCGAGTACAGCGCGCTCGAGTACTACGTCATGCGGGAGAAGGTGGGCATGGGCCTGCTGGAGCCGGTGATCAAGGACAGGAACATCGAGGATATCACCTGCGACGGCTACGGGCCCATATTCCTGGAGCATAAGGTCTTCAAGGGGCTCAAGACGACCGTCGAGTTCTCCCAGCAGGACCTGAACCGGTTCGTGCTGCAGATGTCGGAGAAGATCGGCAAGCCGATCACCTTCGCCAGCCCGATCGTGGACGCGACGCTGCCGGACGGCAGCCGTATCAACATCGTCTACGGCGACGACGTCTCCAAGCGGGGCAGCAACTTCACCATCCGTAAGTTCGCTGACAAGCCATTGAGCATCCTGACGCTGATCGATTCCAACACGCTGGACTTCACCATGGCGGCCTACCTGTGGATGATGCTGCAGGAGGGCATGAGCGCGTTCGTGAGCGGCGAGACCGCCAGCGGTAAGACCACCACGCTCAACGCCATCATGGCCTTCATCTCGCCCAACGCCAAGATCGTGTCCATCGAGGACACGGCCGAAGTGCAGGTGCCGCACAAGAACTGGACCCGGGAGATCACCCGGGGCGGCGGCAAGGGCACGAACCAGTCCGAGGTCGGCATGTTCGACCTGCTGCGAGCCGCGCTACGTCAGCGGCCGAACTACATCATCGTGGGTGAAATCAGAGGCATCGAGGGCGCCATCGCCTTCCAGGCCATCCAGACCGGCCACCCCGTGCTCTCGACGTTCCACGCCGCGTCGGTGGAGAAGCTCATCCAGCGTCTCACCGGCGACCCGATCAACATCCCGAAGACCTACGTGGACAACCTGAACCTCGTGATCATCCAGAGCGCGGTGAGAAGGCCGGACGGCAGGACGGTCAGGCGGATCCTGTCGATCAACGAGATCGTGGGCTATAATCCCCAGACCAAGGGCTTCAGCTACGTGGAGGCCTTCTCGTGGGACCCAGTCTCGGACACGTTCGTGTTCAAGGGCAACGGCTCCAGCTACCTGCTTGAGCAAAAGATCGCTCGCAAGCTGGGCATACCGAGCCACAAGACGAAGATCATCTACGACGAGATCGAGAAGCGGGCGAAGATCCTGAAGAAGATCAAAGAGTCGAAGATGACCGACTACTTCGATTTCTACGACATGGTCGTCAAGATCGAGAAGAAAGGGCTGCTGAAGATGGAGGTATAAGCTATTCAGGACACAGGCGTCGCCGCGGCAAAGGTAAAGGTCAAGAAGAAGGCCAGATCGGCTAAGCTGTTCTCGGGCGAGAGCTCGTTCAAGCAGATGCTGCTGCCGATCACTACTTACCTCCAGAGCTACGGCGAGAGCGCCCGGATCGACATCGACCTCCTGTACACTGTCACCTATATGAACACGATCGCCA
The DNA here is from genome assembly GCA_002067315.1 of Methanocella sp. PtaU1.Bin125. Classification (GTDB taxonomy): domain Archaea; phylum Halobacteriota; class Methanocellia; order Methanocellales; family Methanocellaceae; genus Methanocella_A. Next base: position 13,984 of record MVRA01000119.1, read on the forward strand.
CAGGCGACATCGCCCGGGACGAGATCTTCCGGCGGGTGTCGGAGCGAGAGGACTTCGTGTGCTCCAAGTACTTCAAGCAGGTCTACATGCTGGCGAAGAACTGGAACTACGAGTACAGCTACGCCTGCGCGGTCGTGGCAAAACGCGTGGCGAACAAGCGCCTCAAGGACCTGCTCATGCGGCTGGCGAACGCCATGTCCTCCGGGGAGCCTGAGACCAAGTTCCTGGAGGGCGAGTGGATCACCCTGATGTCCATCCACAAGAACGAATACGAGCGTTCCCTCGAGTCGCTGAAGCGGTGGACCGACGCGTACATCGCCCTGCTCGTCTCCATGGCCTTCGTCTCCGTCACAATGCTGCTCTCCGTCATCCTGTACAACCTCGGCGACCCGTTCACCATGCTGATGGCGACCGTGTTCCTCACGGCGATGGTGGGCGGCATCTCGGTCTACGTCATCCGGGCGGAGGCGCCGAAGGAGTTCAAGGTACACAACCTTAAGTTCAGGTCCATCGAGCAGAAGCAGGTAGCCGACATGGAGAAAGTCCTGCTGCCCGGCGCCGTCCTCATGGGCGTGCTGCTCTTCGCCATGGGCGTGACCCCGGGCTTTATCATGATCGTGCTGGGCATCATGATCGCGCCGATGGGCTTCATCGGCATGATCGACGACAAGAACATCGACCGCCGGGACCGGGACTATTCCCAGTTCACCAAGATGCTGGGGGCGATCTGCGGCGGCATGGGGGTCACGGTGAAGGAAGGGATCAAGAAGGTCGACCAGAAGTCGATCGGCTCGCTGGACGTCCTCGTCAAGCGGCTCTACGTGCAGCTGATGATGGGCATCGAGCCGCGGCTCTGCTGGGAAAAGTTCGTCGGGTTCTCGGGCAGCGAGCTGATCAACAAGTTCTCCTACGTCTTCCTGGACGCCGTGGAGCTCGGCGGCGACCCGGTCAGGATCGGCAAGCTGGTGAACACGACCAGCCTGGAGATCGTGCTGCTGCGCATGAAGCGGCACCTGACCGCCTCGAGCTTCACCACCCTGGTCATACCGCTGCATATCGCCATGTCCTCGCTGATGATCTTCATCATCGAGATCATGATCATCTTCTCCACGATGATCACCAAGCTGTACAGCTCCATGGACACGTTCGACACCAGCGGCACCGGCGGCCTCTCGGTCGCGTCGCTGGGCTTCAACCTGTTCCAGAACGTAGACGTGGACCTGCTCGGCCAGTACATGGTGATGATGGTGCTGGTGCTCACGATCTTCAACTCGCTCGCCGCGTGGGTCACGGTGGGCGGCCACAGGTATAAGATTTGCTACTACGGCGCGATCATGTCCGTAACGTCGGGACTGGCACTGATCGTCGTGCCCGTAGTCGTGCAGGCGATATTCAGCTTCCCGACAGTGACGGCAGGTGGAATATGATCATCGAAGGACCAATGCTCATGGGCGTGCTGATCATCGTGGCGCTGGCCATTGCCGCGCTGCTGGTGTACATCAGGCTCGCCGTCAGGAAAGATGACCCGGAGGCAGAGTCACTGTTCTCCCGGCTCATGAAGTTCGGCTCGAAGGACGAAGAGGAAGAAGACGAAGACGGCCAGGAAACCCGGGAGTCACAGCAGGCGGGCCCGGCCGGCATGGGACTGAAGCTGCCCGGGATCGGGAGATCCCGCGGCCATGCTTCAGCGGAACCGGCGAAGAAGAGACAGGATAAAAATAAGATGCCCGGGATACAGGCAGGCGGGCTCTTCTCCAGCCTGTTCGGCGGCAGGAAGAGCAACGAAAAGATCAAGGAAGAGGTCCAGGCTATCGACGAACAGCTCAACAGCGTGCTCCAGGAGTCCGCCGAGATCAGCGTGACCGGCATGCAGCCGGAGATCGGCACACTGGAGATGCCCCTGTCTGACGGCCTGGGCATGCGGGAGCTCGATATTAAAATGGGTGCGCTCAACGAGCCTGCGGTCATGCCGCCGGCCGACTTCCAGATGGACGTGCCGATAGACGTCCAGAACCCGATCGTGGCGCCCGGCGGGACCGACAACGGCAAGGAAGGTTCAGAGACGTTCGCCAGGTACTTCGATGCCGATCCCGGCCAGGTACGGGACATCGTGTCAGAGGCACGCCGGTTGCGTGTGGCCTTTGGCAAGCCGGTCGGCGCGCCGATGGACACATCTACGGACAACCCTGCGGGTACGGGCCTCAACAAGCCGGAAACAGCAACCGAAGCAGAAGCGAAAAAGCCCGATGCGCTTCAGGCGCCCCCTGTGGCCGAGCCCATGAAGCCCCCCGCCGATAGCTTCGTCCCGGAGACGAAAACCATGGGTGACGACCTGCTCGCCGATCTAGAGGCCGACGCCCGGCAGGAAGAGCTGATCGACATGTCCATCATGAAAGAGTACCAGGACATGCCCATCACCTGCGTGGAACTGGAGTCCGATCTCAAGGGCATCCTCGACCAGATCACCATCAACATGCACGGCAAGGGTAGGCAGCAGGCATAACGATTATCCAGAGACGCGAAGGCGCGGGGCGGCGTGGCACTTTCATCAGTACGCGCTGCAACGAATACCACGAGGTGCCACGGCTTTTTTATGTGGCCCCGCGCCCGAGCGTCAAAACGTTTTCTAAAAAGTGCCCGAAAAATCTTATTCCAGTAAGTTCTCCATCACCGTACACTTGTCTATACATGCTAAAACGTGAAAATCACAATGATTTTCTGGTCACTGTCCAGACTGTCCATATCCTGACCTTTGTGTCTCCCGGGCACTCCGTGTCCTATGTGAGTAAGCGAAATTATATCTACCCGGTGCGTGAATATATGCCACCGGGAACGAATGTATCGGCCCTGTCGGGGCCGATATGGATAAAAACGCGGCCGATCACTGGCGGG
>MVRA01000120.1 GCA_002067315.1 Methanocella sp. PtaU1.Bin125
TTGAACTTGTTGCTGGTGAAGTCGGTGATGGCGTACTCGAGCACGTCTGCCGTCTTCACTTCTTCGCCCTCTGGCCCCTCATGAACAGGAACAGCCCGCCGACGATGACGCACAGCAGCACGATGCCACCGATCAGGTAGAGGAGACCGGAGTTATCCGCGGTCGCCGAGGCGGCCGTGTTCGACTTCGCGGTCAGGGGCAGCGTCAGCGGCGCCGACTGGTGCCAGTTGTCGCCGTTCTTGTACTTGACGACGAAGGACGGACTGCCGGTATAAGAGGCGTTCTTGCTGGCGATCTCAAAGTTGACCGTATACATCTCGCCGGCGCCGATGTTGCCGACCACGTACTCCTGCAGCGGCTTGAAGGTAAACTCGGCTCCCGCCGGGACGACGCTCACGGAGTTGACGCCGCCGGGCATGTAGTTGACCACGTCGAGGATGACGCTGTTCTTCGACCCGCTGAGCGCCGACGGGGCGTCGTTGAGGAACATCCGGACGCCGCTGCTGTCGATGACCACGGGCACGTACTGGTTCAGGTAGACCGCATCGTCGTCCGTCTTCACGGAGATCGGCAGGTAGTACTTGCCGTCCGCCGCGTTGTCGTCCGCCTCGATGGTGAACTCGAACCGGGCGCTGTCGCCCATCCCCAGGCACCCGGGGTTGGTGTAGGACTGGCTGACGACCCTCACCGGGCCGTTCTCCTGCAGGCCGACGAACTTGATCGCCACGCTGCCCGAGGACCCGTCGCTGCTCTGCGTCGACCGGGACCAGGTGTTGGTGGGCGTCTGGTGGGTGCCGTCCCAGTTGTTGGCGGACTCGGTCACGGTGGTCGTGGTGCCGGCCCCCGGCGACTTGAGCGTGTTGGTGATGGTCACGATGACCGTGCCGGTGTCGCCGGGCATCAGCGGCCCGGCGGTCGTGACAGACGCGCCCGGGGCCGCCCGGTAATCGGTCATTACCAGCACCGGCTTCGTGGTTGCCGCCAGCGCGGGCGTCATTAACAGTATGGCCAGCACCGCGAGGATGCTGAGCGTTTTAATCATTAATCTCATGATGGAATCTCCTCATATTTGTTGAACTCTGAATGATAGTGATCTACGACTATTCCTCGCCCACGATCAGCCCGTCCCTGATGCGGATGATGCGGCGGCTGAAGGACGCCACGTCCGGGTCGTGGGTGACCATGACGATCGTCCGCCCCTTCCGGTTGAGATCGGTGAACAGGCTCATGATCTCCTCGCCGGTCTTCGTGTCCAGGTTACCGGTCGGCTCGTCGGCCAGCAGGATCGCCGGGTCGTTGACGAGCGAACGCGCGATGGCAACTCGTTGCCGCTGGCCGCCCGACAGCTCGTTGGGCTTGTGGGTCATGCGGTCGGACAGCCCGACCTCCGCGAGAAACTTTTTCGCGGTCTCCGTACGCTGCTGCTTGGCAGACCCCTGGAAGATCATGGGCAGCTCGACGTTCTTCAGGGCGCTCAGCCTCGACACGAGGTTGAAGGACTGGAAGATGAAGCCGATCTCCTTGCCCCGCAGGGCCGACAGCTCGACGTCGTTCAGCAGGCTGATCTTCTTGCCGTTAATCTCGATCTCGCCGCTGGTCGGGCGGTCCAGCAGGCCGATCAGGTTCATCATCGTGGACTTGCCCGAGCCGGACGGGCCCATGATGCTCACGAACTCGCCGCGCTGGATGTCGACGTCGACGCCCTTCAGCACCTGCAGCGGGTTCTTGCCCATCATGTAGGACTTGCGGACCTCCGTCATTTTGACGACTGATGACAGTTTTTATTCCTCCTTTTTGCTCTTGTGGACGACGATGGTCCGGGCGATCTTGTCGAAGCCGCGCTGCTTCTCCTTATTGAAGAGCAGCAGCATCAGCAGGGCGTCGATCACGATGAACACCGAGTTGCCCACCACCTTGGGGATGTTGCGGATGATGGCCTCCACGTAGCCGATCCGGGTGCCGTCTTCCCGGAGCACCCGCAGGCCCAGCAGCCACTTGCCCGGGGTGAAGCCGAACCGGCCCTCGATCACGATGAAGTATACCAGCATCCCGATCAGGACCGTGGTGCCGAGCAGGAAGGACACCAGGACCGCGATTGGTCCCTCGGGCTCGACAAAGATGTCCCCGCCGTCGAGGAACCGGGTGTTGAACTGGTCAGGGAAGATGAAGTAGAACGGTGCCCCGATCATGAACACGATTATGCCGATGATCAGGACGAAGATGATCAAGTCGATCAGATAGGCAATGCCCCGGGAGAGAATGCCCGCCCGCTGTAACGAGCTTACGTAAGTGTGCATATACCCGGCCGCGATCTCCTTCGGGTCCTCGGAGTCGGCGAAGACCGCGTCGACGTCCTGCTTTTCGATGATCTTCGATCCCCTTGCCATGGCGCGGGTCATCGAGCGGTCGTAGAAGTTCGAGGTGAGCTCGCGGGTGATCTCCTTTTTCTCGGCCTCATACACGTCTATGTCGGCGACGATCCGGTTCACCCGGTTCGTCAGCCTGGCTTTCGCGTCGTCACTGATTTCCATTTCCTTCCCCCCAGACTCCGTCCATTGCGTTCACGTATCGCTTCCATTCCCGGCGCATGTCCTCGAGGAATCCCTGGCCGCGGGTGGTGATACGGTAGTACTTCCGGGGCGGGATGCCCTCGCCCGTCTCCTTCCAGTAGCTCTCGACGAGCCCGTCGCTCTCCATGGAATGGAGCGCGGGATACGCGTTGCTCTCCTTGATCACGATGACGCCCCCGGTACGCACCTCCAGCTCGTGGATGAGCTCGTAGCCGTACTTGTCGCCGGACCGCAGGAGCGACAGAATGGACAGCTTGGTGCTGCCCTTTTTCAGCTCCTTGAGCCACTTATCGATGTCTTCCTGCATGATGCTCCTGACTGTAATCTAGTTTCCCCTTTCGCCCGATTTGCATAGAGATATTATGTACATAGTTCATAGATGTACATATGATACATAGGTACTATCCGGCGCTAAGAATATATAGGTTTTGGTATTTCTGGCGTTGTATGGCATCTTCGAAGCCCGGACGGGCGAACGAGGGTGGTGCCGTCAAGTGCCCCGGACGATAGCGATACGTCCGGCTGTCCGGCTTTATCATGATTTTCCCCTGCGGGCGCTAATATATTTATATAAATTACATTAATATAACGTTATGGCAGCCTGCCTGCCGGAAGCGCCTGCATGGGACCTGGTGAAAAATCGTATGAAGAGCTGGCCGCAGAGATATCCGATCTCCGGAGGCAGCTGTCGGACCTCGGCCTGATTGCGTCCCGTCTGAGGGAATCGGAGGAAGCGTTAAAGCTGGACGAGGCGAGGCTCGAGGCACTGCTGGAGCTGACGCGGATGACGGGCGCCTCCGAGCAGGAGATCGCCGACTACGCGCTGGAGGCGGCCGTACAGCTGACGGGGAGCGAGGTGGGCTGGATGGGCGCGCTCGAGAACGAGGAGGTCGTCAACCTCTACAACTTTTCCAGCCAGGCCCGGAAGGAGTGTGACGTTACGGGCCGGCCCCACTCGTTCTATATCCGGGGAGGCGGCATCTGGAGGCTGCCGATCACCGAGCGCAAGCCGATCATCCTCAACGCCTTCGCGGCCCCGCACCCGGCCAGGAAAGGCTTTCCGGAGGGGCACGTGGAGCTCAGGAACTTTCTCGCGGTGCCCGTCTTCGACGGCGACAGGGTCGTCGCCATCGCCGAGGTCGGCAACAAGAAGACGGACTATGACCGGTCGGACGTGCGCCAGCTCACGCTGCTGATGAACGACGTGTGGCGGGCCATCCTCCGCAGGCGGACCGAGGAAGCGCTGCTCGACTCCAAACAGCAGGCCGAGCTGTACGTCGACCTGATGGGGCACGATATCAACAACATGAACCAGATCGCGCTGGGATTCCTCGAGCTTGCGCTGCAGCGCCTGGACGAGAATAAAAAGCTCGGCGAGGAGGACCGGTTCACCCTCGAGAAGCCCATCGAGACTTTACAAAACAGCGCCACGCTGATCCATAACGTGAAAATGCTCCAGCAGGCCCGGGCCGGCAGCCTTAAAGCACGCCCCGTCGACCTCGACGAGCAGATCGCCCGGGCCATCAGCGAGTTCGCGATGGTGCCGGGCAGGAAGGTGACCATCGACTACACGCCCGGGGAGGGACGGCTCGTGACGGCCAACGACCTCCTCAAGGACGTCTTTTCCAACATCGTGGGCAACGCGATCAAGCACTCGCCTCCCGATAAGCCGCTGAACGTCGGCATCAGGGTCATGGAAGTGAAAGAGGGAGGGGCCCGGTACTACGCGGTCATGATCGAGGACGACGGCCCGGGCATCCCGGACGAGCGGAAAGCCATGCTGTTCACCCGGATGAAGGGGGACAGGAAGACCATCGCCGGCGCCAGCCTGGGGATGGGGCTTGTCCGGACGCTCACCGAGGACTTCGGGGGGCGGGTGTGGGCCGAAGACCGCGTTTCCGGCGACCACACGAAGGGCGTCCGGTTCGTCGTGATGCTGCCGGCCGCGGGAGCGCGCCGGCCGCTGCCCTGATCGCCCGGCCGCCGGGCTTCCGATCATACGATATGACCATAAAATAAATGGTTTATCATCTGCCTACTCAGCAGCAATGAGTAAAACGGCGGCTAAGAAGAAAAGGAGCGAAGAGAAAAAAGCTAAAAGCGTGCTGGTGGCGCCGCCCCCGCGGGACTGGAAGCTTGACCTCGCGCTGGTCGCTTTGATCGTCGCGGTGGCGCTCGGCGCCCGGCTGATCAGCCTGACGGACGCCGGCGTCACGTACGACGAGCCGATCTACGTCCTGACGGGCAACATGTTCGTCTCGAACCTGGCGCACCTCAACTTTTCCGAGAGCGCCTGGTCGTTCAACTATGAGCACCCGCCGATCAGCCGGTATATCTACGGCACGGCCATGGCGCTGCTGGGCAACAGGACTTACGATGCCGGCGCGTTCTTCGACGCGAAGCTGGCGAGCGCGCTCATGGGGTCCCTCACCTGCGGGATCGTCTACCTGGCCGGGCGCGACTTCTTCAGCCGCAAGGTCGGCGTCGCCTCCGCGCTGATCCTCTCGTTCATCCCGGTCTTCATGGCCCACACGCAGATCGCGGCGCTGGACTCGCCGGTGGCGCTCTTCTTCACGCTG
>MVRA01000121.1 GCA_002067315.1 Methanocella sp. PtaU1.Bin125
CAGATTATCGGCCTCGGGGAGAGGTCCCTCCGGAAAAGCTACTATCCTGAACTGCAGAAAAAGCTCGCCGACCTGGAACGGTTCAAGACACTGCTGGACCAGAGCAATGATGCCATCTTTTTAATCGATATCCCGTCGGGCCGTTTAATCTACGGGAGCAAATCGGCGTGCTCGCAGATCGGGGTTTCCGAAGAGGAATGCAGGTCGCTGACGATGTACAATATCGTCCTTGACAATACTGATAACCTTGAAAAAATTTTTTCCGGAAAAATCGATTCGATCATTTTCGACACCACACTCATGAGAAAGGGCGGTGAAAAAACGGCTTACGAGCTTAACATGCGCCGGGTAGCGTTCAAAAATATGGAGTACGTCGTCACAATAGCCCGGGACATCACCGGGCGCAAACGGGCGGAAGCAGAGCTGCGGGAGAGCGAGGAGAAGTTCCGGGCCCTGACGGAATCCTCCGCGGCCGGTATTGTCTTATACCAGGATGAATGGCTGGTATCGGTTAATCCGGCAGCAGAGCGGATTACGGGGTATTCGAAGGACGAGCTTCTGGAGATGAGATTGTTCGACATCGTCCACCCTGATTACCGGGAGGTCGTCCTGAAACGCGCTCGCGCGCGGCAACGCGGGGAGCCCGAACCATCACAGTATGAAACGATGATTATCACAAAGCGCGGCGAGGCACGATGGGTCCTGCTATCCGTCGGCCTCATGTCGTACCGGGGAAAGCCGGCGGGGGTGGTGACCCTGCTCGATATCACCGTACGCAAGCAGGCGGAAGAAGCCCTGCGCAAGAGTGAAGCCCGCCTCGCCAGGTCCCAGAAAATTGCCCGGCTCGGTAGCTATGACTGGGATCTTGTTCATAACACGGACGAATGGTCAGATGAATTGTACTATATCATGGGGATACGGCCGGGCGACGTGAAGCCATCCCTGGAGGCCTTCATGCGATTCGTGTACCCCGATGACCGGATGAAGGTGCACAAGCACCTCGATGACATATTTAACAAGCAAATATTCGTCGGCGGATATGAGGTCCGCATTGTCAGGAGTGACGGCCTGATTCGCTGGATCAAGCTCGACGGCGAGTTCGAGTGTGACGAATCGGGCAATGTCGCCAGAATATTCGGGACAGTCATGGACATCACGGAACGCAAGCGGGCAGAAGAACAGTTGAGCGAATCGAAGCGTCAGGCCGAGCTGTACCTGGACCTGATGAGCCATGACATCACCAACATGAACCAGGCCCTGATGGGGTACCTCGAGATAATGGAGGTCATGCAGGAGTCAGGGAAGATCGATAAAGTGCTGATCGATAATTCAATCGAGGTCATCAACCGCAGTTCCCGGATGATCGGCGACGTGAAAAAGCTCACCCGGCTGCAGGCTGGCGATGTTATCCGGAAAGAGGTGGACCTGTGCACGGTTTTGTCGACGGTGAAAGCCCGGCACTCGAGCGTGCCGAACCGACAAGTGACCATCAACTATACCCGGGGTAAGGACTGCCTGGTCATAGCCAGCGACCTGCTAGAGGACGTGTTCGATAACCTGGTGGACAACGCGATCCGGCATTCCACCGGGCCGGTGACCATCGACATCACCGTCGATCGAGTGATCCATGACGGGCACTGGTATTTCCGGATCATCGTTACCGATACGGGGCCCGGGATTCCCGATGAACTCAAGAAAAAAATTTTCGTGACTATCAGGGAGATCGCCGCCGGAGAAAAGCGGGAGCGCAGGGGCTTCGGCCTGTATCTGGTCTGGACGCTGATCGACTATTACCACGGTAAGGTGTGGGTCGAGGACCGGGTGCCGGGCGACCACACGAAAGGTGCCAGGTTCGTGGTCATGTTGCCTGTTATCGAGAAATAGTTAACTTTTATATTAATACGATGATAAAATGTAAAATCGACATACTATTGATATCTCGGTCGTATAATCGGCCACCGTGGCCGATACTGGACGGTTTGAAATTCGAAAATCGACCGGCTGCGGGATAAAAGCGGGCGAGGTGGGATTCGAACCCACGGTATCCGGCTTAGGAGGCCGGCGCTATGTCCTGGCTAGGCCACTCGCCCAGAATATGCGAATCTAAAATGTCCATCCTGCTATATAAAATCTGCGAATGACGGCCGCCTCAGGAAAATTTCGTTATCGTTATACTCGCCGGCTCTTCCATGATCATCGCAATACCGCTATAACGTACGCGTTGTCCTCTGGCGGTAACACATATAAAACGTGCCAGACCGACACAGACTAATAAAATTTTTAATAATTTATAAATATACATCGTCATTACGTTGTGATGGTGATTTTATGGATGTGAGGAACGACCCGCTTACGATCATTGCGCTGGTGCTCGCGATCATCGGCGGCATCAACTGGCTCCTGGTGGCCTTCGGGTTCAACCTGGTGGAAGCCCTGTTCGGCCCGGTGGCGACGAGCATCATTACGAAACTGGTCTACATTATCGTCGGCCTTGCGGCGATCTACCTGATCTACCCGCTGTATCTCATGCTGACCAGCCGGCCGGCGGAGCGGCCTGTCGTCAGGCCCTGAACACTGGACGCGGGCATTTTGGGCATGAAGTGCACAGAGGGACGCAGGCATAGTGACTACGCCGGGCACGATCAGGGTTAAATGACTACACGGCAATGATGTCCGTGCCAGTTTTTCTTTTATTATGATATTATGTCCACGTTGCCCTCTGTGCGCATCGCATTAAAGCATTTTTGCTTTCACGGATTCGCGTATCTGCTCGTCGTCCATGAAGAAGACCGGGCCGTCGAACGCGGGCTTCCCGTTGATCGCGGCCTCGCAGGCCACCGGGTTGCCGGTAGCCCAGTAGTCCGTCACCTTGACGGTGAGCCCGTCGATGCCTTCCACGGCCTTCCGGATCTTGCCCGCGATCATAAACGGCATGTGGCACTGCCGGTAGACGCCCAGCACGAGCACGTTCTTTCCCGCGTCGCAAAAGTTGATCTGCTCGATCCGGGGCTCGATCTTTTCGCCTTTGACCGGGTATCGCAGCAGGTACCGGACCGTGGCGTGGCCCTGCAGCTCGACGGCGTCCCTGAAGCCGTACTCTTTGTAAAAGTCATACTGCATGATCGGCGCGTTCTTGATCGTGAGCACGTCGACGTACCGGCACTTCTTGCCCAGCAGCTTATCGAACCACTTACGGGCGAACATGTCGTCCAGGATCGCCCGCCGCGCCGCTACGCCTGCGTCCTGCCGGTACCACGCGCAGTCGATGACCGCCGTCCTCGCCGGATCTGCGGCGAACGGCCCGAGCGGGTGCGCATGGGCCGGGGTGCACTCCACGAAGGCCACGGGGCGTGTCCCGTCATAAGCCAGCACGCCGGCCGTGCCGTATTTCTCGACCGCTTCCAGCAGCCACTGCCGCCGGGCCGCCCGCCCTTCCGTGAAGTGCGGATTCCGGTCGATGCCGGGGGTGTTGCCGCAAACGCTCATCAGGTCGTCCACGTTTTTCTCGACGATGTCCTCGAATCTGTAAACCATGATCTCATAACCAGGCCACTGTTTGTCAGGTGATGGCCGATACTTATTTTCACTTTTATACATAAAAGCTTTTTCAGCGAGCGC
>MVRA01000122.1 GCA_002067315.1 Methanocella sp. PtaU1.Bin125
GCCCTCCCGCCCATGGCGCGCAGCGCTATTCGAATTGAAGAGACATTTGGGGGAGAGTCATCCCTTTTCATCATCTCTACTTGACCATGGCCCCGGTCATCGACCGACTCCCATGTAAACGACGCGCAGGCGTCCCTTATTAACAGGAGGGCGGGCAGTACGAATGGTCCGCTGGAGGCGGCTTGCGGCACATGCCAGCGCGCAGGCTTCGACACCGCAGACTTGACCGGCATTTGAACGTGTTTTTAGTATGAAAAACGTTCAGAATTTTCATTGTATATGCCTGTGCATCAGGCACATTAGCGTTTCATAGGAGTCGGTCGATGACCGGGGTTTTGGTCAGGTATTAATGACGAAAAACAGGACCGATCAATCGCCAGTAGACCTTTCGCGCGTCTGCGCGCCAGGGGCGGGAGGGCGGGCAGTACGAATGGCCCGCCGGAGGCGGCATGCGACAGGTGCCAGCGCGTCCGCCAGACGAGTTTTTCATGAGACGGGCTTTTCCGCGCTGAACAGCCTGACTGCACCAGAGAGTTTCTCCGGGTTGCCAAAGAGATACAGCGTGTCCCCGGGGAGCAGCTTCGTATCGGCGTCCGGGTTGTAGACCGGCTTCGAGTCCCGCTGCACCATGAGAATGGTGACACCGTACTTTCTCCTGAGCTCGACGTCCTTGATACTCTTGCCGCTGGCCGGGGCGTCCTCCCTCACCTGCACCGTGGCGATCTCGACGTTAGAGAGCGGCACATTCAGGTCGCTCAGCGCATAGCCCCTGGTCGGACAGCGGAGCACCTCGTAGTTCTCCGAGCGCAACTCCGCCGTCAGCTGATCGATGCTGTCCCGCGGCACCAGGTAGCTCCGCAGCACCCGGGCGAAAATTTCGACCGACGTCTCGAACTCCTCGGGGATAACCTCGCTGGCCCCGAGCGCGTACAGCGGCTTCATCTCGCTCAGGTACCGCGTCCTGACGATGATCCGGACACGCGGGTTGATCTGGCGGATAGCGGTAATAATCCGCCGTGTGGCAGCCGCGTCGGAGATCGCGATGACGACCACCCGGGCCTCCCCCACGTTCGCGTGCTCGAGTATCAGTGAGTTGGTGGCGTCGCCGTAATGGATGGGCTCGCCCCGGGCGGCTTCCTTCGCCACGGTATCCGGGTTCATCTCGATGATGATGTACGGGACCTTCGCCGATTTGGCCGCCCTGGAGAGGTTGCGGCCGTTCAGGCCGTAGCCGATGATGACGATGTGGTCCCGGACGGCGTCCCGGACAGCCTCAGGGCCGCACCGGTCGGACTTCAGCCGCGCGGGCAGCGGCAGCCTGCATAACAGATCGGAGATGAAGGGGGAAGCCCCCATCAGGAATGGAGAAACGCCCATGGTCAGGATGGAGGTGGCCAGGAAGAACTGATAAATTTCGGGGCTCAGCAGGCCGCCGTTCAGGCCGATACGGGACAGGATGAACGAGAACTCGCCCACCTGGGACAGCGCGAGCCCGACCAGCACCACCGTCCGCATCGGATAGCCCAGGATAAGCGTGGTCGCCCCACCCACGACGGCCTTGATCAGCAGGACGGCGACAACGGCGGCCAGTATCAGCGCCGGATGGCTGATAAGATAGCCGATGTCGAGCAACATCCCGATCGACACGAAGAAAATGCTCGTGAACACGTACCGGAACGGCAGGATGTTCCCCAGCGCCTGGTGGCTGAACTTGGACTCGGAGATGATGAGGCCGGCCAGGAACGCTCCCAGGGCCATCGACATGCCGATGCTCGAGGTCAGCCAGGCCATGGCGAGGCCGATGACAGCGACGCTCAGCAGGAACAGCTCCTGGCTCCGGGTGCGGGCCACCCGGTGCAGCACTTTCGGGACGATCCAGGCGGTGCCCACGACCACGAGAGCGATCATGGCCAGGATTTCGAAGATGAGTAACGGTATCGTCTCAAGCAGGTTGCCTGCGCTGCCGGTCAGGAACGGTATGACGAGCATCATGGGGACGGCGATGACGTCCTGGAAGATCAGGATGCCCAGGATGATGCGGCCGTGGGGCGTGCCCAGCTCGTCGTTCTCCTGCAGCAGCCGCAGGACGATGGCCGTGCTGCTGAGCGCGATGAGGAAGCCGATGAGGATGGCCGTATTCAGGGAGAGCCCGAGGAGCACCGACAGCACGAGCGCGGCCGTGAAGGTGAACAGCACCTGCAGCGTCCCGCCGACGAAAAACTCCTTCTTCACCTGCAACAGACTCTTGAACGAGAACTCCATGCCGATGGTGAACAGCAGGAGGACGACGCCTATCTCAGCGATGTAGTCGATCTCGTGCGTGTTGGCGAAGATGCCCAGTACCGACGGCCCGGCGATCACGCCGGTCAGCAGCAGCCCGATGACCTCCGGTATCCTGAAGCGATAGCACAAGAGCAGCACGAGGATAGAGAAGGCGAGCACCAGGCTGATGCTCCAGAGCAGCGTCATTTCCATTGCGGGCACCCCAAAACCGGTCGAATTTTTTGTTTAACAATTGGCGCAAAAGATAAAAGACTATCGGTTTTTACGGCCACTATCCCGCGACAGTCAGCCCCGGCCGCGCACGCGCGCGATACGACCGGCAATCCCGCTGCCCGCCGGCTGCCATGGGCGCCGGTCAGAGCTCGGCGCCGATGATGGTCTTGGTCGAAGTGACGGCCTCGATCTCCCGGATGGTGTCGACTGCCCGGTTAATGTCGGTGAGCCCGTTCACGTCGATGATGGCGATGAAGTCGTACTCGCCGAACACGTGGAAGACCTCCCGCACGCCGGGGATTTTCATCAGGCCGCTGTAGACGGAACGCTCCTCGCCAGGAACCACGTTGATCATTGTCACGCCGATGACCATGTTATCACATACCCCAGATGTACGGCGGATTATTTAAGGGTTACCGGACGACGGGGCCTGCTGCCTGCGAGGTCAGCGCCGGCCGCCGAAGAGTGTGCCCAGGATGCCCCGGGTGATCTCCCGGCCGAGGGTGCTGGCGGCGGCGCGGCCCGCGCTTTTTATCAGCGCGGTCTCCACGGAGTCGCTCTTGCGCGTGGCGGGCCGTCTGGCCGCCGGACTGCGCTGCTCAGCGGCCGGACCGTGAGCGGGCCCGGGGCTCTTCGCGGCGACCCGGCGGCTGAGGACCTCGTAGGCCGAGTCCCGGTCCATCGGCTTTTCGTACTTCCCGTAGAACGGTGAAGCCGCGATCAACTGCTGCCGGGCCTGCGGGGTGATCGGGCCGATCTGGCTGAACGGCGGCAAAATGAAAGCCCGCTGCACGATCGCCGGATTACCGTTCGCCTCCAGCATCGAGACGAGCGCCTCGCCGACCTGCAGTTCCGTAATCGCCTTCGTCACGTCCAGCGCCGGGTTCGGCCGGAAGGTCGTGGCGGCGCTCTTGACCGCCTTCTGGTCCCGGGGGGTGAACGCCCGCAGCGCGTGCTGGATCCGGTTGCCCAGCTGCCCCAGGACGACGTCGGGGACGTCCAGAGGGTTCTGGCTGATAAAGAAGACGCCCACGCCCTTGGAGCGGACGAGCCGGACGACCAGCTCGATCCGGTCCAGCAACGCCTTCGGCGCGTCGTCGAACAGGAGGTGTGCCTCGTCGAAGAAGAACACGAGCTTCGGCTTCTCCAGGTCGCCCGCCTCCGGGAGCTGCTCGTACAATTCCGACAGCAGCCAGAGCAGGAACGTGGAGTATAGCAATGGCGATTGCAACAGCTTATCCGCCGCCAGGATGTTGACATAGCCATGGCCGGCCGCGTCGACCTTGAACATGTCCCCGATGTCGAACGCCGGCTCGCCGAAAAACCGGTCGCCGCCCTGCTGTTCCAGCACCAGCAGCTGCCGCTGGATGGCGCCGACGGTGGCCGTCGAGACGTTCCCGTACTGGGTTTTGTACTCTTTCGCGTTGTCCCCGACGTGCTGCAGCATCGCCCGCAGGTCCTTGAGGTCGAGGAGCAACAGCCCGTTGTCGTCCGCGATCTTGAACGTCGCGTTCAGCACCCCGGCCTGGGTGTCGTTCAGGCCCAGCAGCCGCGCGAGGAGGAGCGGGCCCATGTCCGAGATCGTCGCCCGCACCGGATGCCCCATCTCCCCGAACACGTCCCAGAAGGTAGTCGGGCACCCGGCGAACTGGTAGTCAGTGATGCCAAGCATCTTGAGCCGGTCCATGACCCGGGCATTCGCCGCGGAGCCCGGCTGGCTGATGCCCGATAAATCGGTCTTCACGTCGGCCATGAAGACCGGGACGCCGATCCGGCTGAGCCGCTCGGCCATCACCTGCAGGCTGACGGTCTTTCCCGTACCCGTCGCCCCGGCGATCATGCCGTGCCGGTTGGCCATCTTCGGGAGCAGGTATACGTTCGAATCCGATTTCGCAATGAAGAGTCCTGTGCTTACTGTGTCTGCCACAGATTACTGTTGCAGGGACACGATAATAAAATCATCGTTTTTCGACTGATTAAATAGATTTATTTATTACTAAGGCCTAATAAATAATAATCGCATATTCAAGCAACGATTGTGGTATCCTATGAATGGGGGGGTCATCATTCAGAGATATTGCAGAAAGATTATCTTTCCGCTCATACTTTTGGCGTTCTTCGCACTTTCCGTCCAGATTTGCACCGCAGCTAGCGTAGTTACTCCGACCCCGGGCCCCATCATTTCCGTGAGCCCGGACATGAGGATTACGTTAGCGATAGAGCCGACCAGCGGCTATTCCGGGGATTCGTATGCCTTTACGATACATGTGTACGATAACCGCTACCCGGAGCTGTCATTCAAAGGGGAGCAGGCGAACATTATCATCCAGAGCACGGGTAGTAGTTTACCCATTACTCTCGGAGATGGAGGTTATTATTATTTTCCCCAAAAAATATATGACAGTCCCGGAACAACCATATCGTTCTATGTAAGATGCGCAGTGGACTATACGAGGAAAGGATGGGGGGACTATGGCGTCCAGAGCCGCGTCGTCGATCTTGACGCCCTCCTTCCTGGCGATCACCTGAAGGTGGTGCTTGATGTCCTCGGCCTTGACCGGGCGGAAGCGGAAGATGGCGCAACGGGACTGGATAGGCTCGATTATCTTCGATGAATAGTTGCAGGAGAGCACGAACCGGCAGTTCCGGCTGAACCTTTCCATGGTTCGGCGTAACGCAGCCTGGGCGTCCTGAGTGAGGGCGTCGGCCTCGTCCAGGAATATGATCTTGAAATCAGCCCCGCCTATCGGGGCGGTGCGGGCGAACTCCTTGATCTTCCCACGGACCACGTCTATCCCCGTTCGTCGGAGGCGTTCAGCTCGATGAAGTTGTTCCGCCAGGATTCCCCGTACATCTCCTTGGCCATGGCCAGGGCGGAGGTGGTCTTGCCGGTGCCGGCCGGGCCCGCGAACATCAGGTGCGGCAGGTTCCCCGAGCGAACGTAGGAGGACAGTCTCTCCACGATATCCTTCTGGCCAACCACGTCCGACAGCTTCTGCGGGCGGTACTTCTCGGTCCAAATCTCCTGCATGGTCTCCGGCCACTTCAAAGATGTACCGTAGTTAAAAGGTTTCCTGGGGACCGCCGAATGTGACCCCCAAGATTTATTATCCCGCCTGACGTCGGCTGAGCGATGCGCTGCACCAAGTGCTCCTCGCCGGCCGTGACATACGTCCGTTACAACGGATCGCACCTCTGCCGCTCGCACCTTCTCGAGTACGTGGAGAGGAGGGTGAAGAAGGAGGTGCGCTCCCAGCTGAAGCTGGAGGGAGAGGCGCACATCGCCGTGGGCGCATCGGGCGGCAAGGACAGCCAGACGGCATTGTTCCTTCTGCACAAGATCCTTGGATGCCGGAACAACGTCCGGTTGACGGCCATCACCGTCGATGAGGGCATCGAAGGATACCGCGCCCAGACCATCCCCAAGGTCCGGGAGCTCTGCGGGCGCCTGGACATCGAGCACGTGATCGTCAGCTTCGAGCAGGTGGCCGACCTGGACCTGGACGGAATGGTGTGTCGCACGGACGAGAGGGCGGCGTGCACCTACTGCGGCGTCTTCCGGAGAAGGTGCCTGAACCTCAAGGCCAAGGAGCTGGGCGTGGATTATTTGGCCTTAGGACACAACCTGGACGACATGGCCCAATCGATACTGATGAACTTCATGCGGGGCGATGTCGAACGGCTCGCCCGCCTGGGGCCTCACGATCACGTCCAGCCAGGGCTGGTCCCGCGCATCCAGCCCTTGCGCGCCATCCCGGAGAAGGAGACCTTTCTGTATGCCATGCTCTCCGACCTTCCGTTCTCGGACGCCGAGTGCCCTTACGCAAAGCACGCCCTTCGCAACGAGTACCGTAGGATAGTGGACGACATGGAGTTCAGGCATCCAGGCACCAGGCATTCCATTCTCGGCTCCTACGACAGGCTGCGCCCCCTGATGCGCGACGGATTTCCCCAGGCCAAACTGCATGAGTGCGGTTGCGGAGAGCCGACCCTCAACGAGAGATGCATGGCCTGCGAGATGCTGGAAAAGATGAAAAAATGTATCTGAAGGGGTTTAGGGGGCTCATACCAGCTTGTGGTATGCATACCCTTCCTCGCCCTCGTGCAGGCAGTAGCGCACCTTGGTGAAGTTGCGCTTTAGGGCGATGACGTCCTTCCTGACCGCCTCGGGCGATTCCTTCTTGACCACCACGCGGTGGATGAGAGCGGCGACCTCCTTCATCTCGCTCTCCCTCATGCCGACACGGGTCATCTCCTGCGCTCCCAGCCGTATGCCGGAGGGCTTAACGGATGACTTGTCCCCGGGCAGCATGTTCTTGTTGGCGATCATGTTCGCCCGCTCCAAGAGGTTGGCCGCCTCGGCGCCGCCGCCGTAGGGAGCGACGTTCACGGCGATGGTGTGGCTCTCAGTGAAGCCCTTGTGAGCGCAGAGGACCTCGATGCCCAGCTCGTGCAGTGCCTGACCGAGGGCCTTGGCGTTCTTGCAGACCTGGGCGGCGTACTTCTCGCCGAATATCTCCCACTCGGCCATGGTGACCGCCAAGGCGGCCATGGCGTGCAGGTGGTGGCTGGACGTTACACCCGGGAACACGGCGGAGTTAAGCTTCTTGCTCAGATCCTCGTTCAGGTTGTGCCCGAGCACGATGCCGTGGTTCGGACCGGGGAAGGTCTTGTGGGTGGATGCGGTCAGAACATTGGCGCCCTCGTGCAGGGGGTCCTGGAACTTGCCGCCGGCGATCAGGCCCAGAACGTGCGCGCCGTCGTACCATATCGGTGCGTTCACCTCGGCGGCCACGTCCTTCAGCTCCTTTATCGGAGCGGGGAACAGGAACACTGAGAGGCCGAACTGGACGACCTTCGGCCTGACCTCGCGGATGAGCTTGGCCGCCCCATCGACATCGATGACCATGTCGTGGGTGTCGAAGGGATACGTGGCGGTGTTGACGCCCCTGAGGCCGACCGCCCCGAACTTGGCGGTGGAGATG
>MVRA01000123.1 GCA_002067315.1 Methanocella sp. PtaU1.Bin125
TATGAAACGCCGATATGCCTGCTGCATAGGCATATACGATGAAAATCCTGAAAGTCTTTCATACTAAAAACTATTGTAAACGGGCAACCAGCGGCGGCCTCGCGCGCGTATGCACGAGCTGCGGCAGGGCATGGGGCGATTGCTCTGCCCGTTTTTCATCATCTTTTACCTGGCCAGGGCTCGGGTCATCTGCCGACTCTCTGCGGTCATTAACCATTTCTTGCATTTTTCCACAGGGGCCGGGTTTACATCACCGGGTAGGGGCCGTGTCCGTCGGTCTTTTCGAGGACGCTGGCCAGGCAGGCGGACGCTTCCGCGTCCCGCCCGAGCTGCTTGAGGGCCGCCGCCTTGTTGTGCAGGGCCGCGATATCTGCCGGGTTGATGTCGAGCGACGCGTCGAAGCACTCCAGCGCCTCCTCGTAGCGGCCCATCTGCGCGAGGCAGTATCCCTTGTTAGTCCAGACCTGCGCCACGCCCGGGTTCATCGACAGCACCTGGTCGTAGCACCGGATAGCCGCGCCGTTGCGGCCTGCCTCCGCAAGGACGACGCCTTTGTTGTACCAGGCCTTCGGGTAGGCGTCGTCCGCGCCCAGTATCCGGTCGTAGCATTCCAGCGCGTCGGGGTACTCTCTCCGGTAAAAGTGGCAGTTGCCCAGGATGAATAACGCCTCCGGGTGCCCCGGCTCTTTCTCCAGCACGTGGCGGAGACAATCGATGGCGTCGGACAGGTTTCCTTTCCGGTGGAAGATGCTGCCCTGCAGGAACCACGCGTCGACGTTCATCGGCTCGACGGCCAGCGCCAGTTCCAGGCACCGCAGCGCGTCGGAAAACAGCCCGATGCGATCGCAGGCACACGCTTTGCCGATGAGGGCTTGCACGTTGCGGGGCTCGGCCTCCAGCAGCTCATCGAACCACGCGACCGCCTCCTTACAACGGCCAACGGCGACCAGATACACGCCCTTTTCACAGTATCTCTCAGCCATGCTATAATGTCTTAATGTCATTTTCGCATGCTAAATAGCTTCCCGGCCATAAAAGCCATAAGTGAAGGGTCTCATATATTCTGCCCGGTGGGCACATGGATCGCCGGCTGTATAACGAATCGCCTTATATCAAGGACTGGCAGACTGAAGTCAGAGAAGTGGCCGAGAAAGACGGCAAGTACCACGTCACCCTCGCGGAGACGGCCTTTTACCCGGAGCAGGGCGGGCAGCTGGCGGACTACGGCACCATCGACGGGGTACCGGTCGAGGGCCTGTACGAGCGTGACTGTACCGTGTATCACATCCTGCCATCAGCCCCCGCTAACCGGGTCGTATCTTGCAGACTCGATTTTGCCAGGCGGTTCGACCACATGCAGCAGCACACCGGCCAGCATATCCTGTCGAACGTGTTTGAGCAATTGTTCAAGGCGGACACGTCGAGCTTCCACATGGGCGAGGAAGACGCGTCGATCGAGCTGTCGATGCCGGACATCCCGGCGCAGGCGATCAAGGCGGCCGAGGATAAGGTGAACGAGTACCTGTACCGCGACCCGTCCGTGAAGACTCACGTTGTCTCGCCGGAGGAAGCCCGCAGGTTCCCGGGAGTGACGCCGCCCGAGGGGGCCGACGTGGTCCGGGTCGTGGAGATCGAGACCGTCGAGTACAACGCCTGCTGCGGCACCCATGTGTCGAGGCTGGGCGAGATCGGCATCATCAAAATCGTACGCACCGAAAAGATGGGCGCCGGGCAGACGCGCGCCTATTTCAAGTGCGGTCGGCGCGCGTTGCAGGACTACCAGGTCAAGCACGACGTCGTCGCGACGCTCGGCCGGCAATACAAGGTCACGGAGACTGAGCTGGTACAGCGGATTGACCAGCAGGCCGCGCAACTGAAAGCCGCGACGAAAGAGATCGAGGCGCTCAAGAACCGGCTCCTTGACATCGAGGCTACGGAGATGGCGAAGTCGGTCACGTCGCCGCTGATCGTTCGCTCCTATGAGGACAGGCACTTCGAGGAGCTGAACTTCCTGGGCAAGCACATCATGAAGAACGGCAGCTTCGTGCTCATACTCTCGTCCGTGCCTGACATGCGCCTCGTCTTCGCCCGGGGCGAGAAATTCACCGATATCAACTGTGGTAAGCTATTCAAGGAGCACCTGCAGGCTTACAAAGGCAAAGGCGGCGGCAGCCCCAACTGGGCTAACGCGGGCTTCGCCAGCGTCGAGGACATGAAACGGTTCGAGGCGTTCCTGCTGGAGCACGTCGGGGAGCTCAATCCTGGAAAATGAGCCGTTCCGGGCCCTCGATAAGATGCCCCTCCGGGTCGGTCTAAGGGACCCCTCCGGGTCTGTCTAAGGGACCCCTCCGGGTCGGTCTAAGGGACCCCTCCGGGTCGGTCACGCGCGCGAGCGCTGGCGGCCGGGTACGATTTGTCCTCCCGTGAAATATTTTTAATGGCAGACACCATATAATTATCAGCAGACCGGAGGACCTATGTCGCCCGTAAAACCCCTGGAGACCTATCGTGAAAAACGGCAGTTCCAGCGAACTCCCGAGCCTTATGGCGATAAGGAAAAGCCACAGGGCCAGCCCGTTTTCGTGATCCAGAAGCACGACGCCAGCCATCTCCACTACGATTTCCGGCTCGAGTGGGGCGGCGTGCTGAAGTCCTGGGCGGTCCCCAAAGGCCCCTCCACAACGCCGCGCACCATGCGGCTCGCCATGCTCACCGAGGACCACCCGATCGACTACGCGCAGTTCGAGGGCGTCATTCCGGAGGGCAACTACGGCGCGGGCACGGTCATGGTCTGGGACATCGGCACGTACCGGAACCTGCGGGCGGAAAAGCCGGACCGGCCGGAGACGATGGAGCAGTCGTTCGACGAGGGCAAGATCGAGGTCTGGCTGGACGGCAGGAAGCTCAAGGGCGGCTACGCGCTCATCCGCACGAAGGGCATGGGCGGGGGCCGCGACGATGCCCGGAAGTGGCTGCTGGTGAAGATGAAGGACGAGTTCGCGGGCCGGCCGGCGGACCCGGAGAAGACGGAGCCCGACTCGGCGCTGACCGGCCGCAGCCTGGAGCAGATCCGCCGGGACGCGGAGGAGGCGGCCCGTGCATCCGTTGCTGGAAAGCCTGCCCGCTGATCAACAGGCCCGGCTGGTCCCCGGGCCGGCGCCTGTCTGGGAAGAGCCGATGCTCGCCACGCTCACCCATGACTACTTCTCCGATCCCGGCTGGGTCTTCGGCCGCAAGCTGGACGGGGTACGGTGTATTACCTACAGAGACGGTAACACACTCCGCCTGATGTCCCGGACACGGAATGAGATGAGCGCCTCCTTCCCGGAGATCCGGGACGCCTTCGAAGCCCTGCCGGCCGGCGCATACGTCCTGGACGGCGAGGTCGTCGCCTTCCGGGACGGGCAGACGGACTTCCAGTTACTCCAGCCCCGCATGGGGCTGATCAATCCCGCAGACGCCCGGGCGACGGGTATACCGGTCTTTTACTACTTATTCGACATCCTCTACTTCGAGGGCTTCGACGTGACCCGGCTGCCGCTGGCCAGCCGCAAGTCGATCCTGGCGCACGCGGCCGAATTCCGGGACCCGCTCCGCCTCCTCGAGGACCGCCCGGGGGACGGCCTGGCATATCTCAAAGAAGCCTGCCAGAGTGGCTGGGAGGGGCTGATCGCGAAGCGTGCCGACGGCCCTTACGTCCACGGCCGCTCCGGCGACTGGCTGAAGTTCAAGTGCACCGGGCAGCAGGAGTTCGTCATCGGCGGGTGGACGGAGCCGAAGGGCAAGCGGATCGAGCTAGGGGCGCTGCTGCTGGGATACTATGACCACGGCCGGTTCCGTTATGCGGGCAAGGTGGGCACGGGCTTCGACGACCGCACCCTGCGGGCGCTCAAGGAAAAGCTGACGCCGCTGGCCCGGCCCGCCTCCCCCTTCGACGAGCAGGTCCGGGAAAACGAGGTCCACTGGGTGGAGCCACAGCTGGTGGCCGAGATCGGCTTCGAGAACTGGACCCGCGAAGGCCGCCTCCGCCAGCCCCGCTACCGCGGCCTGCGCTACGACAAGGACCCGAAAAGCGTCGTACGTGAAGGTTAGGGGAGGTTTAAGGCCGCAGCGAACGCAGCGGACGCGGCATATCATAGCAAATCCCGGTAATTGTTCAGGTGTCTCACGCGACGTTTCTCGAAGAACGATTAACTGGTTATCCTTTAACAGTCGTCGCGCCCGTCGCGATTCGTCGCGTCGTCGCGGGAGTACCGTCCGTCGAATTGCCTGTACGAGGCTGCGACGAATGCTCTGCCAGGGCCAGGCGCAGTACTGATTCCCGCGACGGGCGCGACGAAACGCGACG
>MVRA01000124.1 GCA_002067315.1 Methanocella sp. PtaU1.Bin125
TACGACAGGTGCCTGCGCGCAACGGGATGGATTTTTCAGAGATAGAGAACGACGCTCGGAGTTTGGCATATATATGATGATTAAAAACCGGCCGGGCCACCGTCGCATGCCCGACCTTCGCCCGCGCATTCGCGCGCGAGACCGACCCGCAGGGGTCCCATATTCCGGCGGCCGCATATCGCCGGTTTTCTATATAGCGGGAATAGTTTATTATGTTACAGGACGATCTTCCGATTTGGTGAGCGCTTGGGGATCAAATTTTCTGCTGTAATCTTCGTGATAACTTTTGTACTGCTGGTCAGCGGCTGTTGCTGCTGTTATAACTATGTACCGTCGGGGCCGGCACCGACGTGGGATTTTAACGACAACGTAGACGTCAACGTCGGCGGCAACAGCCTGGTGGGCGCCTGGGGCGACATGGGCGCCATGGGCAACATCGTGGACGCCGGGGGCAACTTCGTCGGCGACGCTTACGGGGTCGAGGCTTACCGGTTCAACGCCGACGGCACGTACCAGTACCGGATCGTCGGCTCCGGCCTGGCGATCAGCGGCCTGGGCGAGATCAAGGGACAGTACCGGATCGTCGGCGACCGGCTGGAGCTGTATAACAACAAGGACAGCTGGTACCCGGCCCCTGGGGAGAGCCAGCCCGGGTACAAGAACAAGGTCTCCGGGGACCTGTCGTATGACTTCCGGCTCGATGACGACGGCAACACGCTGGTGCTGATCGACGAGTATGGCGTTGAAACCTACTTCGACCGGATCGCTGCCGACTGAGATAAGATACGTAAGCCAGCCCGTCGGTGCCCGCGGAGCCGTCGCAGCCGGATGGTGACGCTTGCCAGGGCGCCGCCCGCGCGCACACGCGTGACTGGCTGACAGATAGGACACTTTTTTAAAAGGGTAAGCGGCTACTTCGCCGGCCCGCAGCACGACGTGTTGCCGCCTTCGCCCGAGCCGCAGCAGCCGCCCTCGCCGCAGACTTCGGGGCCGCCGGTGAGCGCCGCCTTGATCATGGCCGCCGCGCAGCCGACGCCGCTCTGCACACGGATCGCCGCCACGGGGCAGTTCATCTGGCAGGCCCCGCACTCCATGCAGGCCTCCTTGTTGGCCAGGGACGCCACCCGCCGGGACGCCAGCAGGTTTGCGGGCTGGCGGTCGCCGATGGTGAAAACGGCGTGCGGGCAGACGTTCGCGCACATGCCGCAGCCGATGCACCGGTCGGGATACAGTTCCAGCGTGTTTTGCCGGTACGAGTTAAACATCATATCATCTCCAGGATTTTCACGGCCGTCAGGACGACCGCCATCAGGGCCCCGAGTGCCGCCATTCCGGCAATGACGGGGATATACGTGTAAATCTCCTTCCGGACGCCGGTCCGGGACGGGAACGGCGTGGCGCCGGTGAAGTTCAGCGCCAGGTACGCCGTGACGGGCGGCATGGCCAGCAGGAACATGAGCGTAGACGCGTATGTCTTCCAATCGCCTGGCAGGCCGGTCGCCAGCTGGTAAACGGCATAGGGCAGCGACAGGAGTATTCCAAGCAGCAGCCCTTTCGTACTGTAGTCCTTCGTCGGCAGGTAAGGCAGCAGCGCGGGGAACAACACGGTGCCGCCCAGCACGGCCGTCACCAGCCCGAGGGCTGCGAGCCAGCCGGGCCCGAGGAACGCGACGATCGCCAGGACGATGGCGGGCAGGGCAAAGCCCACCAGTTCCACGGGAATGAGCACGATGCGATCCCATAAGGGGAACCTGACGCGCCGCATCCCGGGCGTGGCCTTACCCGTTTTCAGGTATGCGGGGAGGTCGTCCGCCCGCACGGGGCCGTACTCGATCCGGAAGCCGGTCCTCTTCGTCACCTCAGGGGCGCGCACGCCGGGAGCGCCGAGCTGGGGCAGGATCAACTTTTTATGGGACACTACGCCGGCGAGACCGGTCGCCTCGATCCTCCGGATCAGCTCTTCCGTGCCGAAGGTACCTTTGCCCGCGGCACACCAGACGTTGATCCCGAACGTGTCGAGGACGAGGACGTAGCCGTCGATGCCTTTCAGCGCCGCGCGCAGCGCGTCGAAGCTCAGCCGGTAGTTAGCCGTGACGAACACGGGCGAGTCCCTGCCCGGGTTTCCGATCGCGTAGAGGCCGGGCGCCACCCGGTGCTCCCCCCGCCGGTAGCCCCAGCGGATGAGGAAGTGTTCGATGCGATTGTTAAAGGTGATGTCGCTGTCCGCGTGCATGATGTCCATACGATTAACCTTCGTTGTAAAGCGTTTTCAGCATATCCAGCGCCCGCCGGTCGGCGAGGAAATAATAAACCCATTTGCCGAGCTTCCGGTCGGAGACGATGCCTGCGATCTTGAGGATCTTGCAGTGGTGGGATACCATGGTCTGGGGCATCTCCAGCCGGGCCATGATCTCGCAGACACATAACTCGCCGTCCTTTAGTGCATAGATGATCCGGATGCGGGCGGGGTCGGAGACCGCTTTCATGTAGTCGGCCTGCGCCCTGATCGTCTCTTCCGGCGGCAATGTCGCTCTGCCGTTACTTTCTGTTTTCCCGCAACAACCCGGTAGTATTTTCATCTTGATCCTCACGTCTCAGCGGAACTTGATATCGCTACCAGCATATACGTATATTTACGTATTTAAATATGTCGATATGTCAATATGAATGGATAAAATATTGATATCCGGACACACGATAGTACCGTGGATACTTATGAGCAAAGCTGACGATGCCGTATCATGCTTCAGCCGCGGGTTCAACTGCTCGCAGGCCGTGTTCTCCGCGTTCAGCGAGGAGAACGGGATGAGCCGGGAAGATGCCCTGAAAGTCGCGTGCGCCTTCGGCGCGGGCATGGGGAGGATGGGCGCTACTTGCGGGGCGGTCACCGGCGCGTTCATGGCCCTGGGGCTGAAGTACGGTAAATACAAAGAGGGCGACGAGGCGGCGAAAGAAAAAACCTACGCGCTCGTCAACGAGTTCGCGAAGCGATTTAAAGCCCGCAACGGCACCATCGTGTGCAAGGAGCTGCTGGAGGGCTGCGATCTGGCCACCTCCGAAGGCGCTAAGACGTTTAAGGAACAGGGGTTCCATGCGAAGCGCTGCACGAAGTACGTCCGCGACGCGGCGGAGATACTGGAAGATCTGATGAAGTAAGCTTCACTGGTGCGGTAGAGCCCGTCGTTATCGGCCGGGCAGGCGCCCGCGCGCGGGACTGAAGTACCCGGGCATACGACGGATACCATACCCTTTTTTAGGTGTTGATCGCGGCCAGCACGAACTCCGCGAGCAGGTACAGGCCATATTTGATGAATCCCGCGCCCAGCGTTTTCCTGAGATAGGGCTCGAATTTGACGATCTTACTGATGTACGCCTTCGCGAACGAGGCGCTGACGCCCAGTAATACGGCGAACGCGAGCACGGGCAGCCCGGTGCCGACGCCGAAGAGGGCCATGAAGCTCATCCCCGTGGCGTCGGCCGCGAGCGCGAAGGGCATGAGCAGCCCGAAGAACATGACGGCGGTATAGGGACAGAACGCCAGCGCGAAGATCGCCCCCAGGCCGAAGGCGCCGAGTATGCCCTTTTCCGACAGCTTGAGCCCGTACTTCGCCTTCAGCCCGTCGCCGACGGAGACGTTCGGCTTCCAGAGCCCGAGCATGACGACCCCGGCCAGGACGAGGACAGGCGCGAGGATGATCTTATCGTAGTCCTGCAGCGAGGGCGCGCTGTCCATCACCGCCGAGCCGAACAGGAAGATCAGCAGGCCGATAACCGTATAGGTCAGCGCCCGGCCAATCGTATACATAGCCCCCGCCATGACCGTGTTGCGAGGATCGGCCAGCTTTGACGACATATAGGCGATGGCAGCCACGTTAGCCGACAGCGGGCAGGGGCCGATGGCCGTGATCAGACCGATGGCAAACGCATAAAGTATGGGCACGTCACGCAACGATGCGATGGCAGAGAGGTCCATGCTATTTCCCCAGCTCTTTATCGATGATACCCTTCAGGCAACTGATGCACGCTTCTTTGTCCCGGACCAGCGCCCAGACCTCGGGCACGTCCTTCACCGTCTGCTGGCCGTTCTTTGTAGTGACAACCTTCAGGCCCTGCATATTGACCTTGTACTGATCGGCCATGGCCCTGTCCTGCTGGTAATCGATGCTCTGCAGGGCGATCTTCCCGGACTTCAGCTCGTCGGCGAAGTGCCGGTCCAGCGTCTCCCGGGCGTACTGCTCGGCATTATTGCAGGACACGCAACGCTGTGTGCGGTGGAAGTACAGCAGCTGTATCTGGTCCGCGCCCCCGTTGCTTTCGGCGCTGGCGCATACGCTATAGATCGCAGGATAACAGGCTGCCACGGCGAGCAAAGCAATCGCCGTCATTACGAATAGTTTCCATCCCCGTTGGCTCATAGTACCACGGGTTAAAAACTTTTTTTAAACATTAAAAAATCAGACCCTTCAAATCGTTGGAAGGCCGGAAAAAAAGCTGGATGATAAACGGATGAAAAAGGCGGGCGATTACGCCCCGCCATCATACCTAAGAATGAGCTTCTGGAAGGACCGCCCCTTCGACGTCAGCTTATATATCAGGTATGTACCCTCCTTTTTCGAAGCGATCAGGCCGGCGTCCTTCAGCTGCTTCAGGTGATAGGATAAGGCGGAATACTGCAGCCCGGTCAGCTCGACCAGCACACAGACGCATAGCTCCCGATGCCCGAGCGCCTCGATGATCTTGACGCGCGCGGGATCGGCGATCGCGTGGAACACGTCGGCGACCGCCTTGCTATCTTTGGCCTTGATCAGGTCCAGCGCTTCGCTGACCTCTTTTGTCAGGGGATATGGGTTTATACACTGCTCGTTCATTACTGCACCGTTTTCTCGCAGTCGAAGCACATTGTCTTGTCCTTGATATCCGTGTAAAACTCTTTGCCGCACTTCGCGCAAATGACCTTCCGGAACCCGAGATCCTTGTAGGGCGTGCCCATCGCCAGGTCCGCGACGTTCAGCCCGCACATGCATTTTTCGCCCATTCTGTCAGCCTCACAGTTTTGCCTGGATCCACTTTTTCAGCTCGTCCTTCGAGGGGACCCGGCCCATCGACTTGACCTCGCCGTCGACCGCGAACCCGGGCGTGGCCAGAATGCCCGCCTCGACAATGGCATTAATGTCATTGACTTTAATGACCTCGACGTTGGCGCCGAGCTCCTTCACGGCGTCCTTCGCCGCCTTCTCCAGCATGTTACACTTCGCGCAGCCAGTGCCGTATATCTGTACCTTCATTCCGTTCACCTTTTATTCTCTCATCTCATCTGTATCATATTCAAATTATCGCTGCGAAGATAACACCGCACAGGATGGCCATCAGGATGACCAGCCCGATGTAGGTGAAACCCCGCTTCTTGCCCATGATGCTGGTGATGACCAGCATGCTCGGCAGGCTCAACGCCGGCCCGGAGAGCAGCATGGTCAGCGCCGGGCCTTTGCCCATGCCCTGAGCCATCAACAGTCCCACGATGGGCACCTCGGTCAGCGTCGAGAAGTACATGAGCGCCGCGGAAACCGAGGCCACCATGATCGAGGGCAGGCTATCCCCGCCCACGAATGCCTGGATGATGCTCGTAGGGATCAGGTAGAGGATAATCGCCCCGAAGAACACGCCCGCGATGAGCAGCGGGAATATCTTCTTCGTCAGGAACCAGGTCTCCCCCATCCACGACTTCAGCTCGTCTTTACTGTACCAGCGGTACGAGGTCAATGCAGTAGCCGCAACCAGGGCCAGGAGTACCGGCCCTTTGATCAGCCAGTCGATGGTCCAGCCCCCGAACACAAGGATGACGACGAGGAGCAAGAACGTCAGCGGCGTGCGGTACTTATACCGCCCCTCGCCGCCGTCCTGAGAGGTCATCACGAACGGCATGGCCTTCTGGTTTTTAAGCTCCTCGCTCAACGACTTCTGGAAAAGGAAAGCCATGACAAGCCCGATGACGACCGATAGCAAGACAGCGCCCACGGCCCTCGCCAGGCCGATGTCGTAGCCAAGCTTCTGCGCCGAATAGACGATAGCGAGGACGTTGATCGCGGGCGCCGAGAACAGGAACGTCGCGGCCGGACCAATGCCCGCGCCGCGCTTATATATACCTGTGAACAACGGCAGCACTGTGCAGGAGCAGACGGCCAGCAGTATGCCGCTCACCGCCGCGACGCCGTAGGACATGAACTTGTTGGCGTCCGGCCCGAGGAACTTCAGGACGGACTCCTTTTCGAACAGCGCAGCGATCGCGCCTGCGATGAAAAACGCGGGGATGAGGCAGAACAACACGTGCAGCGAGATGTACTCGAACACGGCTGCTATCCCCACGTTGATGAGCGTTAATACGAAATTAACGATGCCATCTACCATACAATCACGCTTCAAATATTATTGAAATACATCGTATATAAGCTTTTTCAAGTTTTTTTGAAATGGAAAATTTTTTATATTAGCTACCGTTTATCATCTCTATGTATATCAAATATAGCCTGTGAACGGCTAAGACGAATAAACGATAAGGGAGACGTATGTATGGAAAAGAATAAAGCTAATGATGCGACGGGCGAGTGTTCGTGCGGGTGCAGTCAAGCGCCGAAGGTCATATACGCCTGCTCGGGCTCGTCGGATGTCGGTGAGATCACGGACAGGGCGGCAAGAAAGCTCTCAGCCGAGGGTGCGGGTAAGATGACGTGCATTGCCGGGATCGGCGGCCGGGCCGGGGCGTTGCTGGACATCGCGAACGCGGCCGAATACATACTGGCCCTCGACGGCTGCCCCCAGAACTGTGCGAAAAAGACGCTGGAGCTCGCAGGTTACAAGGACTTCGGGCACATCGGGCTGTACGACCTGGGCCTGCCCAAAGGAAAATCCCCGGCCACAGAGAAGAACATCGCAAAGGTCGTCGAAAAAGGCAAAGAGATGCTCTTAAACAGATAAAGTTTCCTTAAACATGAAAACTAATAACATTCTGGCGATAGCCCTGATAGCATTCGTGTTGGTAAGCGTAGGCTATATCGCGTTCAAATCCGCAGGAGAAAACGCAGCAGGCGATGGCACCGACACCCGCCAGGGCCCGGATGCCGGAGAGGATAAACAGGATAAAGTCGTCGTCTACTACTTTTACGGCACGGCACGGTGCGACTCGTGCATGATGATTGAGGCGTACACGAAAGAAGCCATCGAAAGCGGATTCCCGGAGGCGTTAAAGGACGGGAGCCTGGAATGGCGCCCGGTAAACGTCGAACAGTCCGAGAACCAGCATTTCATTAAAGATTACGATCTCTATATGAGAACTGTCGTCGTATCCGACGTGGAAGATGGCAGCCAGGCCGGCTGGAAGAAGCTCGACGAGGTCTGGTATCTGCTCGGTAATAAGGACCAGTTCGTGGCGTTTATCCAGGAGAACGTGCGCACGTACCTGGAGGGACCGTAATGGAGGGGTTCCTGGTGGGGGCCGGGATGGCCTTGTGGCTGGGCATCCTGACTTCCATCAGCCCCTGCCCGCTGGCTACCAATATAGTAGCTATCTCCTACATCGGAAAGCGTGTGGACAATATGAGATACGTGGCCCTCTCCGGCTTTTTATACGCGCTGGGCAGGACCGCGGTCTATATCGTCATCGGCGCGATCCTGGTGGCCAGCATCCTGTCGGTGCAGGAAATCGCGCTGTTTCTCCAGAAATACATGAACCAGCTACTGGGACCCGTGCTAATACTGGCCGGGATATTACTCCTGGACCTGATCAAGCTCAACTTTCCCGGCGGCAACCCGTTCGAAAAGGTCATGGCAGGCATAAAGCGCGACAGCGCCTGGGGCGCCGGGCTGCTGGGCGTCATCTTTGCGTTGTCCTTTTGCCCGGTATCAGCCGCCCTGTTCTTCGGCGGGCTGATACCCTTATCGCTCAAGGAGGGGTCGAGCTTCGCGTTCCCCCTGCTATACGGCATCGGGACGGCATTGCCGGTCGTATTATTCGCATTGCTCGTGGCTTTCGGGGCGAACTACGTCAGCAGGACGTTCGACCGGATACGGCAGCTGGAAGCTGCGGCCAGATGCTTCACGGGGATCCTGTTCGTAGGAGTCGGCATATTCTACTGTATCAGGTATATTTTCGGGATATTTTAACGCCGCCGATTCACGGGCCAATTGGCCCGTGCATCACCTGATTACCAGGACAGGCCGGCCCGTCGCCCTGATCACGTTTTCTGTCGTATTCGCAACCTGTACCCTCCCCGGCCCCGTCTCGCCCCGGGCATCGACGACGATCAGCGAGACGTCCTCCTCAGCGGCCACCCGGCTGATCTCAGTCGCAGGATTGCCTGCATGAACATGAAAGACTGCCTCATAGCCGTGTGATTTCAGGCGATCGCACAATGCGGATAAAGTCTGCGTGACACGTTTCACGCCCGTCTCGATCTCGCCTTTTGTTTCGCCGCCCGCGACGATGCTTACCAGGACGACTCTGTCCGCGGGAGGCATTTCGCTGACGAGCGACAGCACGGTTTCCGGATCTGCCCATGGGTCCACGGGGTATAGTACCCTGGAGAACGTGCGCTCGCAATACTTTTCGAATACGCTGCCCCCCAGCTTCTCCACGACCTTGTACCTCATCAATAGCGTACTGACGGTACCATAACGGAGGACTTCCATCGAGACGCTGCCCACCAGGAGGCCGTGCAGCATGCCCATTCCCCTGGCCCCGATCACGATCAGGGACACGCACTCGTCGTCCGCGACCCGCAGGATCTCCTTCGACGGGATGCCGACGGTGACGATAGCCTTTACCGTCTTGCCTGCGGCCTCGAAAAACCGTTTCTTCTCTTCGAGCAGCAGCCGGGCCTTTTCGACCAGGGCATCCCGGCTCTCCTGCCAGAACCCCAGCTTCTTCGGATCGACGACGTGCAGCAGGATTAGCTCTTTCACGCCAGGGATCTCCCCCATGCATTCGGTGATCTTCTCGGCGTATCCGGAAAAATCCGTGGCATACAGGACCTTTTCAAACATCGCTCAACCTCCCGGCTTTCCTCCCGGCTCGCACGACGGCCCCGGCATATATATTGGGAGGCCGTTCGGGTGATACCATCGCAGGCTGACC
Organism: Methanocella sp. PtaU1.Bin125; assembly: GCA_002067315.1. Classification (GTDB taxonomy): domain Archaea; phylum Halobacteriota; class Methanocellia; order Methanocellales; family Methanocellaceae; genus Methanocella_A. Next base: position 9,128 of record MVRA01000124.1, read on the forward strand.
CGGCGGGCAACGTGGACCAGGGCCAGCATGACCGGCACCTCGATGAGCGGGCCGACGACGGCGGCGAACGCCTCCCCAGACCCGATGGTGAAGACCGCCACCGCCACCGCAATGGCCAGCTCGAAGTTGTTGCTGGCGGCCGTGAACGAAAGCGTCGTCGAGTCCGCATATGTGAAGCCGAGGCGGTAGGACATGAAGAACGAGATGGCGAACATCAGTACGAAGTAGACGAGCAGCGGTACAGCAATCCTGAACACGTCTACCGGCAGCGCAACGATGTATTCTCCCTTGAGCGAGAACATGACGATGATCGTGAACAGCAAGCCGACGAGCGCCGTGGGGCCCAGCCGCTTCATGAACACGTTGTCGTACCATTCCTTGCCTTTATACTTCAGGCCGACGGCTCTCGTGATAATGCCACCGAAGAACGGTATGCCCAGATAAATGAGGACGGCCTTGGCGACCTGCCATATTGAAATGTTGACGACCACGCCCGCGGCAGCGCCGCCGATCAATCCGGACAACACTGTGATGAACAGATATGCCATTGCTGAGTACAGGGTGACCTGAAACACCGAGTTGAGCGCGACCAGCACGGCACAAAGCTCGTTATCGCCGCTTGCTAACTGGTTCCACACCAGCACCATGGCGATGCACCGCGCCAGCCCGATCAGGATGAGGCCTATCCGGTACTCGGGCAGGTCAGGCAGAAAGACCCATGCGAGGATAAACATGAGCACCGGCCCTATCACCCAGTTCTGGATGAGCGACAGGCCCATAGCTTTCCCTTGCTGCCTGAGCCGGGCCAGCTCCTCGTACTTGACTGCGGCTAAGGGCGGGTACATCATCCAGATCAGCCCGATGGCGATAGGGAGCGAGACTTCTTCGACACGGACCGAATCCAGGATAGGCACGATATCCGGGTACACGTTACCGAGTACGATTCCGGCGCCCATGGCGAGCAATATCCAGACGGTCAGATACTTGCTGATGAAGCCCAGGCCGCGTTTCGCCGGGCTTCCGGGACTGGCAGACGTGTCAGTCATTCGTTTACTCCGGGTGGTTAAAAACGATTAGTAATTTTATATAAATTTCAAAGGTTATAAATATATTTCAAAAGAAGTTGAAATGGTAATTGTTATATAACAGAGAATACAAAAATAACCATTGACGTTTCGGGAATATTATCATGAGCGACAAAATATTCGATATTGCCATTATCGGCGCAGGACCTGCGGGACTGACCAGCGCTATTTACTGCGGAAGGGCCAACCTTTCGACGGTCGTCATCGGGAACGTTTTTGATTCGCAGGTGGCCAAAGCTGGCGATATACAGAATTACCCCGGGATCGCCTCCATACAGGGCATCGAACTGATCGAAAAGTTCCAGGAACATGCGGAACGATATGACATTGCCATCGTCCCGTCGAACGTCACCCGTATCATCCCGGGCGACGTTTTTACGCTGTACACCGACACCGAGGAGTACAGGAGCAGATCCATCATCGTGGCCACCGGCGCGAAGCACAGGGAATTGAACATCCCGGGCGAGAAAGCGTACACCTATAAAGGCGTGTCCTATTGCTCCATCTGCGACGGGCTGTTGTACAAAGGCAAGAAGGTCGCAGTCGTGGGACACGGGGAACAGGCGGCCAAGGCTACCCTGTACCTGGCAGGTTTGTGCAGCGAGGTCGTCATGCTGACCGACAGGCCCGATATCGATTCACCGACATATGAAAATCAGATATTATCGACCGGCAACATCCGGGTCGTTACCGGCGCGAAGGTGCTGTCGATCGAAGGCAACGAGCTCGTATCCCGGATAAAATACGCGGCCCGGGAGGGCCCTGCGACAACCGAGGCCGTCGAGGGCGTGTTCATCGAAGGCGGGATGCCGAACTCGCTGATCGTGAAAGAGCTTGGCGTCGGGATCGACCCTAAAGGCAACGTCATCGTGCACCGGCCCGATCAGTCGACCGATGTCCCCGGCGTATTCGCGGCGGGCGACATTACCGGCGGCATCCACCAGATATCCAAGGCCGTCGGCGAGGGCGCCAGCGCAGCGATGAGCGCCATGCTGTACGTTAAAAGCGCAGGTAAGAGGGCTCGTTGAAGTATATCGGTAACATATGATAAAATATCAAAATGTATCATTATGATAGACGATAACGGCTACATGGTCTGCAACCCGGGCATCCCTCTGGAAGGCGATTTATCCGACGATGAGCGCAAAACGCTCAAGTCAAAGCTGATCAGGACGTTGAACTGGATCGGCGTTAAGATGCCGGCGGAGGTCGAGTTGAACGGCAAAAAGCTCCCGCTGGGCGAAGTGGTCTGGGACCTCCTGAATAAGAAGGATTGCTTCACGGAAGACGAGAAGAAGGTTATTACGGACCTGGAGCTTGCGCTGGAAAAGAAGCTCAGGGAAGACGTCAGGAATATCGACACGGACGAGCGAAAAACCGAGGCGATCGATCACTACTGCGAGGCCCTGGGGCTCATGCGGGCAATCATTTCCCTGAAAGGCATGCTGGCCAGCGACAGGTGCGAGCGAATCCGGCTTACGAAGAAAATCCGCGATCGGCGGAAAGAAGAGACAGAGAACTGGCTGAGTTTTTTGAAAAGCCTGGACCTGTATAAACCGACGTAGCCCCGGATGCAGAAAAACCGAGCGCGACGATCAGGTCGCCAGGTTAAACAGGTATCCGATAAATATTATGGCAACGGTTAATATGGCGATATATATCGCCAGCAGTTTAGGCTTGAGCACTTTCCGCAGGATGATCATTTCCGGGAACGACAGCGCCGTGACCGCCATCATGAACGCCAGGGCCGTGCCCACGGGCACGCCTTTTTCCATTAGCGCGGCAACGACGGGCAGTATCCCCGCCGCGTTAGAGTACAGTGGCACCCCGATGAGCACGGCGATCGGGACCGCGACGGGATTGTCCTTGCCGGCGTATTCTGCGAGCAGTCCCTCGGGCGCATACCCGTGGATGAACGCCCCGATGGCGATAGCGACGACTACGTAGGGGAAGAGCTTTTTTAAGAGCTCTGCCATGTAGCTATAGGCATATGCGATACGCTCTTTCATCGCGGGCTGTTCGATGGCCATCGTCTCCCCGCAGGCACACGGTATGGCCGCCTTTTTCCTGTTCAGCACGTCGTACACGTAGTCTTCGACCTCGCTCTCCAGTTTCAGCCTCCCGATAACGATGCCCGCCGCGATCGCGATGGCCAGGCCCGAGCCGATGTAAAGCGCGGTGATTTTCCAGCCGAACAGCCCCAGAAGAAGTATCACGGCCACCTCGTTAATGGTAGGAGAGGCGATGAGGAACGAGAAGGTGACACCCAGCGGTATCCCTGACTCAACGAACCCTATGAACAGGGGGACCGCAGAACACGAGCAGAACGGCGTGATGATGCCGACGAGAGCGGCCAGCACATTACCAATGTACTCGTTTTTTCTGGTGAGGAAGCCCCTGACCCGCTCCGGAGGGAAAAAGCTCCGGATGAACGATATCGCGAAGATCAGCACGGCAAGCAGGAGGAATATCTTGATCGTATCGTAGACGAAGAAATTAACCGCCTCCCCGAGGCGAGTCCCCGGGCTCATGCCCAGGACGTTATAGACGAAGTAATCGACGGGTTCCTTGAGCATATCGTTAGGGAGAACGGCCCGTAAAAATAAAAGAACCGGCGACAGATACAACCAGATAGCGGCATATTTTTTACTTTTTATCGCGCCAGATGATGCCGGGAAAACGGCCCGGCCTACCGGAAGTAGGGCATACACGTTCATATGCCAGGCCCTGCAGGGGATGCTGTATGTCATTTTCTTCATCAGGGCCATGATCATGTTTTTTCCATGAACGTGAAGCCGTCGGACAGGCCGATCCAGGGCAATGGAAACGACCATCGGTAAATTATAAGGATTACCGCTATAATCATAGCGGCTTCCGGATAGCGCGACCGGCATTATATAAAGGGCGATTAGCTGCTTTTGCATTATATTTGGGTAATCACCGGTAAACCAGGTTTTCCCATTGATAAAATATTAATTTGATTGTTTCAAATAAATTTTAAATATCGGTATCACTTGAACTGTCCCGGGAGTTGAGGCTGGTGGAAAAAATAAACAGGTATAGCAACAATTTCGATTTTCTCAGGCTAATAGGCGCAATTCTTGTCATCTTTTACACATCTTTCGGGGTCCAGGGCCTCGGCGCGCAGGACCCTTTACTCCAGTTGACGAACGGGGTATTTCATACAGGCAGCCTCGGTGTTGCCATATTTTTCATCATCAGCGGCTATCTGATCACGAAGAGCTGGGATAAAAGGCGAAACATACTGAGATTCGCCTGGGCACGGTTCCTGCGGCTGGTGCCTGCGCTGGCAGGCGTAGCATTAATCACTGTCTTCATCATCGGCCCGTTGACTACCCGACAGGGCCTGTGGGATTACTTAACCAGCGGAATGACGTGGGGCTACTTCAGCATCGTTTCGGTCTTTTTCCCGGCTTACCAGCTACCTGGCGTCTTCGCGGATCATTTTACCGACCGGGTGAACGGTGCGCTGTGGACCCTGCCCATCGAATCGACCATGTATTTAATCGTCTTAATCGCAGGGGCGGCGGGCATTTTAAATAAAAAGCACCTGGCCACATTCCTGACCATATCCGTGCTGGGACTCTACCTGTATATCAACATACCTGTCGTGAATATAATGGTGCCAATCGCATCGCAGAATTTCATATACATGCTGCAGTATTACATTAACAGCTTAGCGCCGTTTTATCCGTTATGTTTCCTGATGGGGTCTGTATTCTATCTTAACAGGGATAAGATAAAGTTTGATTTCCGCATCGTGCTGCTGGCAGTCCTTGCGTGGGTATTATCCATGCAAATTCCCGAGTTGATGCTGCTGTCGTCACTCATCTGCCTGCCGTACATTGTGCTGGGCACGGCATTCGCAAGCATACCATTTATTAACAGGATCGGTAAAAGGGGCGATATCAGCTATGGCCTGTATATTTACCATTATCCGGTGCAGCAGACGCTGTTAAGCTTTGCAGGGCTTGACCCGTTAAAGCTGTTTATAGCGACGTTTATCATTGCCGGGCCATTAGCGTGGCTCTCCTGGCACCTGGTCGAGAGAAGGGCCCTGGATATGAAGGATATTGATCTTAAAAGATACTATTCTGGCATACAGGCCCCGGTTGCAGGGGCAGTCAGGGCTCTAAAGGGCTATCGCAGCCGGATAGCAGTCAGGCCGGTGGCAAACCAGTTAAAAATGTCGCGGGCGGGCGGAGCAACCGGGCTGTTGAAGATCATCCCGGGCCTGCAAAACTTTTCGAGGTACATCTACGAGATGCGCGCGGCAATAATCGTGATCGGCTTGCTTTACGTGATATTTTCTGCCGCGGGTTTCACCTCGGGCGTTAGCTATCAAAATACAAGTTATGCCGCGTCCATTTCATTAATTGAAAGTCCAGCGTCGATCGGGGACTTCTCATCGGCCAGCCTGGCGATCGGCATCTTCGCGAACAACGTATTTTATTGCTTCATGGCTATGGCGCTGGGCGTATTCCTCGGGGTCATACCCGTGGTGTTCATCATGGCGAACGGGCTGACGCTTGGCTGGTTTGCGGGCTTAACCCTGCCAAAAACCTGTTTTTGCTACATTATGGCAGGCAGTATACCCCACGGGCTGTTCGAGATACCGGCGGTGCTGCTGTCGTCAGCCATCGGCCTGAGGCTCGGTTATAGCCTGGTCCTGTCATTGGCAGGCAAAAAAGGGTTTGTCAAAGAAGCGATCAAAGGCGTGAGAACGTTTGTCTTCTGGATCCTGCCGATCATCGCCGTCGCCGCCGCCGTCGAGGCACTGGTCACGTTCCCGCTTCTGGCATCGATTTCGGGCGGGCTATAAAGCACTGCTGAACGGCTCACGCCGATGATTTCAGCGCGTTCAGCAGATCGATCACTCTGCGATCGACCAGCGTGTAGTTGACCCATTTGCCGGACCTGCGGTCCGCGATGACCCCGGCGACCCTGAGGATCTTGCAGTGGCGGGACACGATGGTCTGCGGCGCGCGAACCGCCGCCATGATCTCGCACACGCACAGGTCTCCGCCAGTCAGCGCGTACAGGATTTTAATCCTCGTCGGATCGGAGATGGCTTCGGGAATCCTGCCCGGGCTTTGATAGGATAGCTCAAAAAGAAGCGAGCCCGGATCACATAGCCAGTAGCCGGCCGATTGCCTCGATCACCTGATCGACCTGTTCGCCCCGGACTTCAGCCATAGACTTTTGAATGCCCAGCAGGTCCGTGACGATGATTCGACCATCGGCTTTCAGGCCCATCTCGCCGAGCTTTTTCACCACGCAGGACGTGGGACAGCCGTCGATAACGAGGATCTTATCGGCTGACCGTGCCACCGCCTCGATTTCACCGAGGGGCCGTCTCGCCTCTGCCCATATGACGCGCCCCGGCTTATAGTGCAATAAAGTGACTGCTGCCTGGATGGCGATCCTTCCCGCGTTCGAGGGGCTGGAGCACGTCAATATCGCAATATTGCCGTCATTCCATTCATTCAAGGCGTCTTCCATGTTCTATACCGGCCTCACGGTTTGGTAAACTTTTACTCGTCGGCATTCGGATAAATATTTTTTCTCTTACCTGACTCACCGAATGCATATGTACCTCAATCATTCTTAAGCATACTACTTTTTGTTGAAACCGATCTCTGGTGCCCCTGTCTGGCAGCCGCATGCCTTGATCCGGTTGACGTCGGCTTTCATGAGCGCGTTGAACGCGTTCTTGGATCGGGAGCCGGGTATGGCCTTTTTGTTCAAATACTCGAGGTGCCCTACGATGGCCGGTAAAAACTCCGCCGGGAAGCCTATGGCCGTCTCGCTCTCGCCGAGGTCGGTCGCGTCCCGGCACCCATAGCACCCGTAACCATAGTTGAGACGGTTCTCCAGGTAGGGGATAATGGTCGAGTCCACGCATGTGGCCTGCAGGACGGCCGATGAGCCCGGGACGCGCTGGCCATTCATCGCGTGCATGTACGACAGCATGATCCACATGAGCTTCTCGGGCTTGTCCTCCACTACCACGATGTCGGGCACGTATTCGGCGCCCTCCAGCGGGAACAGGTGGAGTTGCTTGATGGCGCCGGGCTCCAGCCGCGTCATGCCTTCGAACATTTTCACGGCGACTTCGGGGTCAGACACGATCCCGAACCCGACCAGGCCCTTCCCGGACTTGAGCATCTCGGGAAGCGGGCGGAACCCGAAGGCCGATGCCGCGGCCGGGCAGGAGATGTTATCGTCCGTCAGCAGCACGTCGAGCTGGCGCCGGGCTTTCATCAGCGCCTGGCAGTACCGGTGATGTTCCAGTACTTCGGCGCCCTTCGGTACCCCCTCGTTCGCCGCGAGCAGCCGGACGCCGATCGGCGAGCCTTCCAGGCCCAGGATATCGATCATACGCTGCCCCATCTTTCTGATCTCTTTTACGGTGATATTTGGTCTCATTAATACTCACTATTTCAATTTTTATTGAACCATAAGCTATATAAGCCTTCTTGTTTCAAAAATATTTGAAATAAATATATATCTCCAGATCAACCGATCAATCGCAACATATTTGTATATGCGAATATAACAATCTATAGTCGTGGATCCGAACATCAAATTCTTAAAGGCGATGGCTGACGACACGCGAATTAAAATCCTGCGGTGTCTTTTAAACGGCGAGCAATGCGCCTGTGCGATCGTGCCGTGTATCGGGAAGGCTCAGCCTACCGTTTCTCAGCATCTCAAGATACTGGAGGAGGCGGGAATCATCGAGTCAAGAAGAGAAGGGATTAACATCTGGTATAAGATCAAGAGCGAAGAGGCCATAAAAGTTCTGGGTATTCTGGGCATTGGAAAGATCGACTACGACGGGGAAATCGACTGTGTTCGGCCTTAACGATCTATATACCGCGGCGGAGTACTTTATCGTAATAGCGGGCGAGCTGCTACTGCTGTTCGTCGCCATCACGTTCATCGTCGGGCTCCTGATGGAGTATGTCTCACGCGATACGATCAGGAACACATTAAGCGGCAAGCGAAAGGGCCTGGGCTACTTCATCGGCGCCGGCTTCGGCGCGCTCACGCCGTTCTGCTCCTGCTCGACCATACCGATACTCGTAGGCCTGCTGGATGCCGGCGTGCCCTTCGGCACGTGCCTGTCTTTCCTTGTCGCCTCGCCACTGCTCAACCCCGTGATCGTCGGCCTTTTGCTCCTGGTTATCGGGCTTAAAGGCACGGTATTGTATGCCGTCCTGGGCTTCATCGGCGCGGTCATCATCGGGTTCCTGCTCGAGCGGATGGGCCTCGCATCAGACGTCAAGGAAGTAACGATCACGGGGATGAATGGCGGGGAACCGTTAACAATAGCGCCTGGAACGCCATTCCTGGCACGGACCGTTCCCCGGGTCAAACGGGCGGCCAGATTTGCTGTAGGCCTTTTTATCCAGGTCGTGCCCTATCTGCTCCTGGGCGCGGGTATCGGCGCATTCATCTACGGATTCGTGCCGACTGACTTCGTAACGACCGTGGCGGGCTCAGGCAATCCGTTCGCCATCCCGGTCGCCGCGATCATCGGTGTGCCCATGTATATACGGGCCGAGACGATCATCCCCATCAGCGGCGCCCTCATCGCAAAAGGCATGGGCGTGGGCGCTGTGGTGGCGCTGATCATCGGAGGCGCGGGTATGAGCATCCCCGAGATGACTTTGCTGGCTGCGATCTTCAAGAAGAGGCTTCTTGCCGTTTTCATAGCGACGATCTTCCTGGTCGCCGTCGTTGCGGGGTTCGTCTTCCAGTATATACCGCTATAATTTGTTAAATATGAGGTGCAACAATGTCAGAAAATAAGAAAGAAAACAAGAATGAAAAGAAAGGACTGTTTGGCAGACTATTACCGACGGCACATTCCGGCTGTTGCGACATGAAGATTATCCCGAAGTCGGAAGCCGACAAGAAGAAAGACAAAAAGGAACAGGCCAAGTAAAAGCAGTGCATAAGGGAGATTTTTTTATTTTTAAGGTTCTTCTGCGTTTTTCGGATCTGCCGATTCAATGAAATGGGCTTTGTTTCGGGGGCCTGTCGTACCAGTACTC
>MVRA01000125.1 GCA_002067315.1 Methanocella sp. PtaU1.Bin125
TGCGGGGGAAGGGATTCGAACCCTTGAACGCCTTCGCGACAGGATCTTAAGTCCTGCACCTTTGGCCTGGCTTGGTTACCCCCGCGTCAGAATGCGTCGATAATCTCCCGTAAACGTATACGGCAAGCCGTTTAATAATGACATTCAAGGTTAATATAGTTAATTGTCGACGACGGGCGCGGGATATTCAAAAAGCCCGAACGGCGGTCAGGTTTAATATCTTAAAAAGTAAAGGATGCGCCCGCCTCGCAGCGAGCGCGACCGGTTCTTGTCCGCTTAGAAAGCGCTCATGATCTCGCTGAGCTGGTCGGCCCTGCCCTTCAGGGACTTCATCGCGCTGTCGATGATGTCGTGAGCCGTATAGGAGCCGTCCGTTTCGACGGTGAAGATGAACGCCTCGTTGTCGGTGTCGAGGGTAATGGCCCCGGTGTCACAGGCCTCGATACAGTGCTTGCATAGCGAGCACTTGTACAGGTCGGTGACGACCAGCTTGCCCTTGTCAGCCTTGAATACGCCGCGGGGACATGCGTCGATGCACATCTTGCACATGTCGCACTTCTCGCCGATGCTGATCACCGGCACGTTCTTGTAGCCGGAGGCGCAGACGGGCTGGAACTTCGCGTGCTCCTTGCCGTTGCCCAGGCGGGCGACGGCGGTCAGGACGACTTTCTGGCCGGTCTTGAGCTCGACGATCGGGATGTTCTGGTCGACGGGCACCGTCTCCGGGTCCGAGGACTTCAGGTCCCGCGAGTGGACGACGCACGGCCCTTCCGCCGACAGCGTGAGCGATACCTGGCAGAGGGCGCAGCCGGCGCCCTTGCACTCGCACTCCGCGGGGAAGCGGTACATGTCCGCGTTCGTCTTCAGCGGGATGAGCCCGAGCCGCAGCGACAGCATCTCGTCGAACAGCACCGAGGTGTTGTCGTAGATGTCGACGTAGTCGATGGCCATCTTGGGGACGTCGGAGATCATGGCGCGGCGCAGGCTGTTCGCGAACGCCGGGGTGACCTCGGACAGCACGAACTTTGCCTTCCGGTCCTTCAGCTCGAGTATCTCCAGCTTCATATTAAACGCGCCTACCTCGCTTACCGCCGGGGGCCCTGGTGCCGTCGTGCGGTATGGGGGTAACGTCCTCGATGCGCCCGATCCGCAGGCCTGCACGGGCCAGGGAACGAATCGCCGCCTGTGCGCCGGGCCCGGGGCTCCTCTGGAGGTTGCCGCCGGGGGCGCGGACGCGGATGTGTACGCCCTGGATGCCCTTGGCCTTGATCTGCTCGGCCACGTTCGCGGCCATTTGCATGGCTGCGTAGGGCGAGCTCTCGTTCCGGTCCTGCTTGACCACCATGCCGCCCGAGGTCTTGGCCAGCGTCTCGGCGCCGGTCAGGTCGGTGACGGTGATGATGGTGTTGTTGAACGATGAGAATATGTGCGCTATTGCCCACTTCATCTGGTCTGCCATGTGATTATTCCTCCTTCGGGGCCGCGGCCGGCGCCGCCGCCGTTTCGGCCGGCGCTGCCGCCGCTGCGGGTGCCGGGGCCTTCGCCGCGGGCTTCGCCGGTGCCGCTACGGGCACGGGCTTGGACGCCAGCTTCTCCTTGGTGATGGGGGAGCCGACGTAGTAGCCGATGGCATCTTCTTCGCTCTTGAGCACCATGTAGCTCGGGACCGTGATCTTCCGGCCGTTGAGCGAGATGTGGCCGTGGACGATGAACTGCCGGGCCTGCTTCATGGAGTTCGCGTAGCCCTTGCGGAAGACCATCGTCTGCAGGCGTCTCTCCAGCAGGTCGTCGATCTTCAGCGCGAGGATGTCCTCGAGCTTCGAGTCTTCCTTCAGCACGCCGAGGTTCTGCAGCTTCCGGACGATCGCGTCCGCGTCGCGGATGTAGTGCGAGTCCTCCGGCAGGTTGCCGGCGGCCATGACGCCCAGCAGCGTCCTCGCGTTGCCACGGTACTTCCTCAGCTCGGAGGCGAACTTCCAGACGCCCTTCTTGTTGCGGAGGCCGTACTTCTTGACGATGCCGGTCTCCTCGTCGATCCTGGCCTTCTGCCACGGGTGGTTGGGCGTGTCGTATAACTTCTTGTGCTTACCTGGGTATCCCATTTAGCTCACCTCACTTCTTCTCCTGTGCGCCTGCGCCGGGCTCCGCCTTCTTCCTCACGACACCGACCGTCGCTCCGGTCCTGCCGGTCGACTTGGTCCTCTGGCCGCGCACCTTCTGGCCGCGCTCATGCCTGATGCCCTTGTAGCTGCGCATCTTCTTCATGAGGTTGACGTCCTCGTTGACGCCGAGCGTCAGGTCGACGCCGATGAGGTGCCTGTTCTCGCCGGTGTAGACGTCCTTGCGGCGGTTGAGCATCCAGACGGGCACGTTAGACTCGAAGTTCTCGACGACGTTCCTGAGCCTGTCCACCTGCTCCGGGGCCAGGTAACCCATGGTCGCGTGGGGATCGACTTCCGCCCTGCGGGATAAGATCTTGGAAACCCTGGTGCCGATGCCCTTGATACCGGTGAGCGCGTACTCGACCTTCTGGGTGCCGTCCAGGTCCGTGTTCGCAATGCGTACGATGTACTTGATGTTGTCCTTGGGCTTCTCTTCGGCTGCCGCCGCCTTCTTGCCCTTGCCGCCCTTCTTGTGGCCTTCCTCGGCCGCGGGGGCCTGGCCCTCGGCGGGCTTGGCAGTCTTCTTAGGGGCCTTCTTATGGGCTGCCTCGGGCGCCGCGGCTGCGGCCGCCGGGGCTTCGGTGCCCTCAGCCTTCTTCTGTTTCTTATCGGTCTTTTCGGTCATTCAGATCACCTTCGTTCGCTCTTATCGTAGTGCGTCTTACAGATACCGCGTCGGGTAGTGCCGATCGAACGTCGGCACGGCACTGACTGTTCTATCTGAAACACCGACAGAATGAACAAATGACAGATATCCTCAGGCATTATCATATATAAATATTTGCGCATCGCGCAGGTGCCATAAAGGCCACAGAATCCCCGGAAGTGCGTATGCGCGTCAACGATTATGGTCTTTGGTTATCTATTCTCCGCCCCATAGTTCCGTTAGCGTCCCTCATACCCTCGCTGCCCTGACCGCAAAGAATATAGCGTATACTATCCAACATAACCTAATAAAAACAAATTCTGGAAGTTGTGCCAAATGTTCCAATTATTCAGTAAGGATGGCAAAAAAAGCGCACCGAAGCGCACTGTGCCACAGGCCAATGGCACACAGCAGGTCGATCAGGCGACAAAGGCTGGGTACCTGCAGTTCCGGGAGCACGTCCTCGAGACCAAGACGGCGGTCGTCAAGGCCATCGAGAAGATGGATAAGCACGACGCTATCGAGAACCTGATCAAGCTGTCCAACCTCTCGGCCCGGGCGATCTATAACAAGAACCTGCGGGAGATCGTGCTCGTGGACGACGCCATCGTCGACATCAAGAAGGACATCGACAACAAGCTGGCCGCGGTCCGCGACATGAACGGCAGCAGCAACGACGAGGAAGCCGAGTATTACATGCTGTTGCGGCTCAGCCTTATACCAGTCTGCTCGATGCTGAGCGTGATCAACACCCACACGACCACCGCCATCGAAGAGGCCAACGAGGAGATCGACGGCCGCATCCAGGAGCTCCAGCACTTCCTGGTCGAGTACGAGACCCGCATCGCTAAGATGTAACGATGACTGATATAGCCAATAATGGTTAAACAGAATTAACTTTTTAAGTCAGCTTGCGCCCCGAACAGAGTGCGCGGTTAAAGGCCGCAGAGACCGCAGAGGGGCTCGGAGAGCGCAGTTTCTTTTTTATTTTTGGTTACGATATCTAAAAGGGAAACTGCGCGCTCTGCGGCCCTCTGCGGTCTCTGCGGCCTTTAACCATTTCTTGCATTGCTTTCAGACGATGAAGCTCATAACTGTCTTTTCACCACGCATGGGTTCCCGGCCGCGACGACGTTCGCCGGGATGTCACCGGCCACGACGCTGCCGGCCCCGATCGTCGTGTCATCGCCGATCGTGACGCCGGGGAGAATGATGACCCCTCCGCCGATCCAAACGTTATTGCCGACAGAGACGGGCGCCGCAAGCTCGCGCTTCGACCGGCGGGCCGCCGGGTCGACCGGGTGGGACGCGGTGTATATCTGGACGTAAGGCCCGAACAGCGCGTCGTCGCCGATGCTGATCCGGTTACAGTCGAGGAAGACGCATCCGAAGTTCAGGTACAGGCGGCTGCCCGCGAGGATGTTGTAGCCGTAGTCGCAGTAGAAGGGCGGCTCGACCTCCGCGCCGGGGCCCAGGCGGCCGAACAGCTCCCGCAGGATGCGCGTCCGGCGGCCGGGCTCGCCCTCGTACGTAGCGTTGTAGTCGCCCGTAAGGCGCCGCGCGCGGAGCCGATCGGCGACCAGCTCCGGGTCCGACGCGAGATACAGTTCCCCGGCGAGCATCTTCTCCTTCTCGGTCCTTTCGTCCACACGCATACTGGCACCTCCGGGGTTAAAATCGTGAAGCGAAAAAAGAGAGAGCGACATGCTGTGTTAGATGGACGAACGCGGAACCGGCGGGCGCCCGCAGGCGAGGGAGACGACGGGCATGTGCAATGATAACGAATACAGGTCAATCGTTAAATCGCCCGCCTTAATCATATGTCAGCATATAGCCCGGGATAGTATACCCGCCTGAAATCGATCGTCCTGACGGGATAGCCGGTGTCGACCGGGTTGTCATACTGGAACTGGACCGAATAGGATACACTGTTGATGATGAAGACGAAGGATTTTCCGCCCTCGGTGGCCCGATATTGCCGGTTGTACTTGCCATCGTACGATTTCGTCCACTTGCCGGTGATATATGTATCATTAGGCACATCGTGAATGACGTAGTTGCCATCGTTGTATATCGTCAGGTTGTAGTGATCGAATGCGACCGGCCAGCCGTTGATGTCGGCCAGGTAGCTCTCCCACAGCCCGACGAACGGTTCCGTGCGGTTGAGCCGGTCCTGCAGATAAGTATCCGGCGGCACGTCAGGCTTTACGATGACGGTGGGGGTCGCAGGCAATACCCCCGGCCCGTACCCGCGCAGCGATGTCTGATAGTCCTCGATCAGCCCTGAGCATAGGTAAATGGCACCGATAGCCAGCAGCCCGAAAAGGACAGCGATTACGGTGAAAAAGATCAGCGCTACTTTCATTCCGCCGGATCGTGCAGCATCGGTTTCAGGACCTGGCCTGGCCATGGCGAACCCGCAGATATGTAAACCGGCCGGTCGATATAAAGGTTACCTGACGATCATTGAATAACCGGTGCGTCGCTTTTTAGTGGGCGGGTTTGGGGGGTCGTTCGTGCGCGAGGGCGGGGCTATAGGTTGCTTTTTTGTTGTGTCGGGAGGTGTACGGGGGGGACTTTTTGGAAAAAAGTCCCCCCTTGCACCCCTTCAAAAACGATCTTTTCTTTTTTGTGCCTTCGGCACGTGTGCCGGTGTCGCGACCCAGGGGGCTTTGAAAAAGCCCCTGGAGCCCCTCAAAACTTTTTTAACGCCGGGGAAGGGACTTGAACCCTTGAGAGATTTGCACCTCACAAGCTCGCTGGTCAGCTAAAAAGCATTTCCAGGCTTGCGCCTTACCACTAGACTACCCCGGCAAAAGGGAATTTTGCAACTCTAATATTCTCTACTACGATTTAACCTTTTTCTTCCACCCGGAGGGATACACGCCCGGTTTCATGACCACGGCGACGGTGTCCAGGGCCTGGCCTTCGGTTGCCTTTAATAGTTCGTCAGAAGTCATTTTGGCCCGGCCGATGGAGACGACTTCGCCCGTGTGGGTGAACACGGCGACCATGTCGCCTTTCAGGATGCCGGTCTCGAGCTTGCTGATACCCTGTGCGCCGAGGGAGGCGCCGCGGGCGAGGGCGTCGACGGCGCTGTCTTTGACGACGATCTGCGCGAGGTCGCGGAGGGCGTATTCCATTGGGTAGACGCACTGGCGCATCGGGCCTTCGTCGCCGGTCTCTTTCCATATCTCGTAAGCGTCTTTTAGCGTATGGAGCGAGATAAGTGACTCGTCCTCGGCGAAGGGGCCGCTCCGCGTCCGCCGCAGCTCGTACATGTGGGCGCCGCAGCCGACGGCCTCGCCGATGTCGTGGCATAATTTTCGAATGTAGGTGCCGGCCTCGCAGCCGACGACGAACAGGACGTCGCGGCCTGCCTTTTCGAGGAACCGGATATAATAGATTGTGCGTTTGCGGACCTGCCGCTTGACCGCGGAGACTAAGGGCGGCCGCTGGTAGATGACGCCGACGAACTCGTCCATGACGCGGCGGAGCCTGCCTTCGGGGACGTCGTCGTGGAGTCGCATGACGCAGACGTATTCCTTGCCGGACAGGAGCAGGACCTGGACGAGACGGGTGGCGTCGCCGAGCATGGTCGGGAGGACGCCGGTGACGTGGGGGTCGAGGGTGCCGCTGTGGCCGGCGCGCTTGATGTGCAGGATGCCTTTGACCCAGGAGACGACCTCGTGGCTGGTGGGCCCGGGGGGCTTGTCGAGGTTGATCACGCCCCGTTCCAGCAGCTCGGGTATGGTGCGCTTATAAGGGTCTTTGCCGTATCCCTGCGCGGTATCGCTTGATTTTACTAGCCATTCGCGCTTTGATACGGCCTCGGGCTTCATTGTCTCTTCAACTCTTCCACGGCTTTGAAGACGATGTTCGAGACGCCGCGGACGTCCCACTTGCTGGTGTCGATGATCAGGTCGTAGCAGGACAGGTCGTTGAGATCGATCTCGTAAAAGGTCCTGTAGCGCAGGATCTCGCACTTCTGCCGGGTCTCCGTCTCGTCGAACGCCCGGTGCACGGGGATTTCCTCGCGCTTCGCGATGCGCTCGGCGCGGACGCGCAGGGGCGTCTTGAGCCATATCTTGAGGTCGGCGTCGATGGTCCAGCCGGCGAGGCGGCCCTCCACGATCACGTTGGGGTACTTCGTGGAAAGCTCCTTCTGGCGCTGGTCGATCGCGAGGTCGATCGACTTATCCTTCTCCGCGAGGCTGCCGAAGTCCTCGAGGGACATGCCCCGCTCGGCGGCGAGCTTGCGGAACTGCTCGCCGGCGGATATGATGACAAAGCCGTACTTTTCGGCGATCTCTTTGGCGACGGAGGTCTTGCCGGAGCCCGGCTGCCCGCTCAGGGTGATGATCATGAGGCGATCCCTACGTTAAACGCCTTTCGGATGACCTGGGCGATGCCGAACGAGCACAGCATCGACCACACGATCCACCAGGGGAAGACGAAGAACGCGCCGTCCAGCAGCGTGACGGTGCCCGCGAACGGGAACACCATCGTCAGGTCCGGGTGCTTGCTCAGGTAGTCGAAAGCCCAGAAGAACAGCGGCACGGAGACGATCATCAGGAAGCCCATGGGCTTCAGCTGCTGCTTGGAGAGCTGGGTCTGGTCCTGCATGCCGGCGAGCTGCTCTTCCTGCAGCTTTTTGAGCTTGGCCTTGTTGCCGGATAGCTGGGCCTCGCGCATCTCTTTGGAGAGCACCTGGTTCTTCAGCGTGACCCGGCGCATGAGTTCCCAGTCCATCGTGTACTTCTGGATGAATGTGGACAGGAAAGTGACGATGGCCGCTATGGTGAGGACGACGATGTAAAACGGCATGGTCGCGACGATGGGACCCACGACGACGTCGACGGTGCCCGCGACAAGCGGCCGGACCTCGTTGGCCAGGAACATGGAGCCGAACATGATCAGGAAACCGAAGATCAGCACGCCGTTCTGGATCAGGTCGAAGATCTTTTTCCACTTCTTTTTCGCCTCCGTCGGGGCCGTTTCCTGCTTCGCGGCAGGGGCGGCCGTCTCGGGCTTTACCTCAGGCGAAATCTCCGGCTCTTTCACCGGTACCGACGCTTCGAACTTCCCGGCCTTTCCGGCCTCGGGCTTTGCGGGTCCGGGCGCCGGCGCGCCTGCGTCACGTCTCTTGCCTTTTTTCTTGTTATCGCTCATCGCTGTCCTCTCGTTTATATGATGAATATAGGCTGGAATGATGATAAAAAATGCTGCCGATCACTTCACGCGATCTCTTCGAGCGCGTTAATGACGTCGGCCTTGACTTCCTCGATCTCCCGGTCCCCGTCGATGTCGATCAGGACGCCCTTCTTCTTGTAGAAGTCGAGCACGGGCTGGGTCTGTTTCGTGTAGACGGCCAGCCGGTTCTTGATCGCCTCTTCCCGGTCGTCGGCGCGCTGGTACAGCTCGCCGCCGCACGCGTCGCATACATCGGCGACCTTCGGCGGGTTCATCACGATGTGGTACGGGGCGCCGCAGCCCCTGCAGACGCGCCTGCCGGAGAGACGCTTGACCAGCGCGTTCGTGCCGACGTCGATGTTGACGACGGCGTCGAGCTTCCGGTTCAGTTCGTCCATGATCTCGTCTAATGCCTTTGCCTGCGGTATCGTCCTCGGGTATCCGTCGAGCAGGAAACCCTTCTTCGTGTCGGGCTCCTCAAGCCGGCTCCGGACCAGGTCGTTCAGGAGCTGGTCCGGGACCAGCTCGCCCTTGTCCATGTAGGACTTCGCCTTCATGCCTAATGCGGTGCCTTTTTTAACGTTCTCGCGGAGGATGTCTCCCGTCGAGATGTGGGGTATGTTGAACTCTTCGGACAAAAATTTGGCCTGGGTGCCTTTACCGGCACCCGGCGGGCCAAAGAGGACGATTTGCATGCTCTCTCACTCCTCTCCGAGGAACCGGCGGATGAGCGGGTGCATTTCCATGAGCTGCTCGCTCGCCAGCTTCTCGTACAGCTGGTATATGATGCTCACGCACAGCAGCATGCCGGTACCGGACACGGAGCCCAGTACGCCGAACAGGCTGGCGATCAGCGTGAGCAGGCCGACGAACGCGCCGCCGATCACGGTGACCTTGGGGATATAGCGCGACACGACCTTCTCGATCACCTGCTCGTTCCGGCGGAAGCCCGGGATTTGCATGCCGCTCTTCTGGATCTGGCGGGCGACACGGGACGCGCCCATGCCCGTCGTCTCGACCCAGAAGATGGCGAACAGGATGCCGCCGGCGATCAGGATGAATGCGTCAGTGAGCACGTGCAGGCCGATCTGCCAGAGCTGGATGCCCGGGTATACCTGGGCGGCCAGCGACGGTACCCAGTCGCCCATGCCGTTGATGGGATTGATGTAGAACATCAGGCCGTCGACCGGGACGCCGTTGCTGTAGGTGCCCAGCCAGGTGATGCCGAAGTTGTTGTACAGGAACATGCCCACCATCTGGAAGTTCGCCTGCAGCGCCCGCACCAGGATCATCGGCAGGACCGACGCGTAGATGAGCTTGACCGGGAACTTGCCTCTCGCGCCCCGGACCGACGAGTGGGCCAGCGGGATTTCGATGCGCGTGGACTCGACGTAGACGACCATCAGGAAGATGGCGATCGTGGCGAGCAGTGCCAGCACGTGGCCCGAGTACAGGAAGGTGAAGATGTTATCCGGCGATAGCCAGTGGCCGAGCCCGAAGTTCGAGACCAGCCATTCCCATTTGAAGATGATGCCGATCGGCAGGTTTTCGCGGGGGATTTCATTGATCAGTACACTGAAGCCCAGCTCGTGGGTCGGGTACGGGGGCATCCAGTTGATGATGCCGCCTACCAGCGCCTGGGCGATGCCCGCGACGATGAACAGGCTGACGCCGCTCCCGATGCCCCACTTGGACACGATCTCGTCCATGTAGAGGATGAGCACGCCGCCGATTGCTACCTGGATGAATATGAATAATGTAAGGAGATCCGTGCCTATGCCCAGCGACTGGGCGATGCCCGGATCTGTCTGCAGGTATCCTCCGAAAATCTGGGGAAGGGTCTCGACTATGATCATCACGAAGACCATCAGCTTTTGTAGTCCCTGGAAGATCGCCTGGTCCCTCGTCTCTGTAACGTCGAGTTTCAGGATTTCTGCGCCGACGAGCAACTGCAGCACGATCGACGCAGTGACGATCGGCCCGATGCCCAGCAGGATGATCGAGCCGGTGGCGCCTGCGAAGATCGCGCGGTATGCCGCCAGCACGTCCTGAGAGCCCTCGCTCAGGCCGAACACAGCTATGTTCGACAGTATGAAATAGAGGACCAGTATCCCCGCCGTCCACATCAGCTTCTTGCGGAAGTGGACGTGCTTCTCCGGCCGCTTGACGGCCGGAAGTCGCGTGAGGAACGGATGCAACCAGTCTTTTAAACCCTTCCTTTCAGATTCTGCCATTTTGACACCTTTTTACGGTTATGCGGAGGTCTCTGTCTCTGATATGATTTGTCCGCCTTGCTCTTCAACTTTTGCCTTGGCCGTTGCGGACACAGTACCGACCGTAATCAGGTATTTCCTGGCTACGCGACCGGTACCGAGCAGCTTGTCGATGCCCAGCTCGTCCAGGTTGATAGAGATCTGGCCATCCTTCTCTTCTGCATAGCCCCGTGCCACCAGGCTGGTCGCCAGCTCGTCGAGCTCGCCCACGTTGATGAACGAGACATCGGCCCGGGTGACAAGAGGTCTCTTGAAGCCGTGCTTGCCGTACGTCCAGCCTTCCTTCATTGCGCGGAAGGTGTGGTGCTTGCAGGCTCCGGCATGTCCGCGGCCGCCCCGGCTTCCTCCGCCCCTGCGGTTCTTGTGGGTGCCGCCCCCGCATGTGCGGGAGCCGCGGAAGGACTTGTTCTTTTCCTTGGTCATTTTTGTCACCTCATCTTCTCGACGAGAGCTGATATCTCTTCGCCGTAGTTGCCCAGCGCGCCGCCCTGCTGGAAGGTCCTCTTGATACCGGCATGCCCCTTTCTCGGCGGGTGCATCCGGAACACGGGGTTCAGGCCGGGCATATCGCTCAGCTTCGCCTTGCCGGATATGACGGCTTCGGCGAACGCCTTGATGTTCTTGTATTCAGAGTGGCCGGCGACGTACTCGTCTGTCAGCCTGTCGCCGCCGACGAGCCTGCCGCGGTTCTCGAGGATGGTCGCGAGGGTGGCGGCATCGGCCTTGCCGAACGCCACGTAGTCCTTGACGACCTGGATCATGCCCTTGTAGTTCGGGTTGTCCTCGACGACCACCGCGTGGTTGATCTGGTTGAGCCGCAGCATCCGCAGCGTGTCCTTGATCTCGGGCCGGGTGTTGATCCCGCCCTTGAGCCTGATGATCACGTACATTACTGGGCTACCTCCTGTTTCTCCGGCGTGCGCACAGTCGTCGTGTTCTGGAGCGCGTTATAGGTCGCGAGGGCGAAGTTGATGGTCGTCCTCGTCTCCCCTTCCGTCCTGCTCCACACGTCCTTGTAGCCTGCCATCTCGAGCACCTTCTTCGCCGGGCCGCCAGCGGCCAGGCCGAGGCCTCTCGGAGCGGGCATGAGGACGATCGTCAGCGAGCCCGCGCGGCCCTCGACCTTCGAGGGCACCGTGTGGTGCAGCCCGCAGCCGCATTCCCACGAGCCGCAGCCGCGCCTGACCTTGATCAGGTTCAGCTTCGCGTTCTCGATGGCCTTGCGGATCGCCGGCCCGACCTGGACGCCCTTGCCTTCGGCGAGGCCGACGTAGCCGTTGCCGTTGCCGACGACGACGGTCGTTCGGAACTTCACCCTCCGGCCGGAGTCGGTCATGCGCTGCACCATGTTGATGTCGAGCACCTCGTCCACGAGGTCCGGGATCAGCGCGTCGACGATCTGGTACTCTTTGATGGGCAGGCCGGAGTCGAAGGCCTCTTCGATCGTCCTGATCTTGCCCTCGGCGACCAGCTTGCCCAGGCGCGTCTTGGGAACCCATTCGGGCTCGTCGCGCTGGTAGGATGATCTTCTGTCTCTTTCTGCCATGTTACTCAGCTCCTCCGTACTCGGCGGTTATTTTCTTCTTCACTTCGTCGAAGTGCGCCGGGAGGTCTGCCGCCTTCAGGCCGCGCTTCTCGTACTCGGAGAAGCTGCTGTTCGCGTTCCCCGCCACGTGCTCGCCGCGGATCCTCTCGTCCGAGGGGAATACTTCCTCGCTGCACGGCACGTTAAGCCCGGAGTCCACTGCGCCCTTCAGGGTCGCGTAGATCCTGGAGCCGGTGCGGTTCTCCCTGAGCCCCATGTCGAGGATAGCCTCCTCGATGCCTGCCTTCCGGGCCTTGTAGCCGATGAGCAGGCCGGTCAGGTACGCCGCGCTCGTGTTCTTGCCGGAACCCTTGTAGCCGAAGTCCTTCGCCAGCTCCTTCGAGGTAGCGGATACGAGGACTTTGTCGCCCTCGGGCTTCGTGACGTACACCTGCGCGATCACCTGGTTGACCGTCCTGCGGACGACCAGCCGGGGCTTGCGGGATACGATGAGCTTGAGCCTCTGATGGTAATCGGTCTTGCCTTCCCTCCGGCGCCTGAAGGCTACCTTGTATCTTGGTCCTGTTGCCATTGTTTACACCTCTTTCTTCTGCGCCGCAGCGTAGGCGATGGACGACTTCAGGTGGGCGACGTTACGGTACTCGCCACCCTTCGCCTTCCGGTAGAACTTCCGGTAGGTGCCCGGCTCCATCTCCTTGTTGTCGCGGAGACTCTTCAGCAGCTTGCGCTGGGCCCTGATCCGCTTCATCCACTGCTCCTTCTTCGGCGTGCGTGCGCCGGCCGCGCCCCTGCGTCTGCCGTGGCCCTTGCGGTGCCCCCTGGCCTTCTTCAGGTCGCGTGCCCGGGCCCTGCCGCGGCTGATGCCGACGACGGCCCGGCGCTTGATGACGCCCTCTTCGATGAGCCCGCGGATGTCCTCGCGGGTGATGGCGGTCGCGATGTCCTCGACCTTCTCGGGGTCCATCCAGACCCGGGTCTGGCCGACCTTGAGGATCTCGGCTGCGAGCCGCTTCTGGTTAAGTAAATCAGCCATTTACTGCGCCCCCTCGAACGTGTTGAGCGGGTTGAGCACCTTGATGTGCTGCTCTTTCGCGATCTTCTCGATCTCGAGCTGCTTCCGCCTGCCCACGGTACCGCCCACGCGGATGGCCTGCGTCTTCGTGATGCCTGCCACGTCCTCAGGCCGGTAGACCAGGACTTCCTGGTAGCCGGACGGGTGGAACCCTGCGACTGCCGCAGGCGAGCCGTAGCCGATCTTCACGTTCGCGCCCTTGGGCTTGCGCTGGCGCCTCTTCTGCGAGTGGTGGCCCTTTGCCCGTCTCCAGCTCGGGTCGAGACACGCCTTCTTGTGCGAGTCTACCCTGTGGAAGTGCGGGAGCGACGCCTTGTTGGTCTTCCGCGCCTCGAGCAGCCTTCTCGTCTCCGGGTCCAGGTCCAGCGTGGATTCCTCTACGGGCCTGGGGAGCGGCCTGGGCTTCGCCGTCGGGGTCTCCGCCTTTGCGGACTCCTTCCGGACGCCCTTGACCTTCTTGGCTTCGCCGGCTTCGGCCTTGACCCCGGTCGTCTCCGGGGCCTGTGCGACCTCGGTAACCTCGGTAGCCTCCGTCTTAGCGGCCTTAGCGGACTTCTTCGTCGTCGCTTTAGGCTTCTTCTCGGAGACCGACTTTACGTCGGCGGCCTTCTTGCCGGTCGTCTTCTTAGTGGATTTTTTCTTCTCCTCTGCCATGATCACGCCTTCCTGGTGATGTATATGCCGTCCTGGAACACTCTCGGGTCGCGCTTGCGAATCCGGCACGCCTGCTCGATGTTCGCGGCCGTCTGGCCGACGTCTTCCTTGTTGTTGCCGGAGATGACGAGCTCTGCGCCCTTGATCTCGACTTTGGTGCTGCCGACGATATTCGCGGACCGCGCCTTCCTCTCGCCGAGGAAGTTGCCGATCGATATCCTGTCTTTGCCCTCGAGCTTCACCTGGATGGGGAAGTGGGCGTAGACGATCTTCATGTGACACTCGTACCCTTCGGATACGCCCGTCACCATGTTCTTCACATGGGACGCGTAGGTGCCGACGGTCGCCTTGGTCTGCTTGTCGTCCTTGCCGGTCTCGACAACGACCTTGCCGCCGTCCACTTTCAGGGCGATGCCCGGGAACCTGAACTCGCGGGCGACCTGTCCCTTCTGACCCTTTGCGGTCAGAGTTGCACCGGTAATCGTGACGGTTACACCCTCGGGGACTTCGATTTCTCTTACTTTCTCTGCTGCCATGTCGTTTCCCTCGCGCTCAGTATACGTAAGCCAGGATTTCGCCGCCGATGCCCTTCTTCGCCGCGTCGTAATGGGACATGACGCCCTGCGACGTGGTCAGGATCAGCGTGCCGAAGTTCCTCGCGGGGAGGTATCTCTTCTCCCACTTTTCCATTTCGGCCTTGCCGACCGAGAACCGCGGCTTCACGACTCCGCACTTGTTGATCTTTCCGATTAGACGTACTTTCAGCATCCCTGCCTTGCCGTTGTCGACGAACTCGAACTCGCCGACGTAGCCCTGGTCCTGCATGACTTTCAGGACGTTGCCAATGATCTTGGAGGCGGGATCTATCATGCAATCCCGTTTGCCGGTAGACTCGGCGTTCTTGATAACGGAGAGAGCATTTGCCAGTGGATCCATTAAAACCATGATCTCGACCTCACTCGTATTTGACGAAGCCCATGTCCCGGGCTATCTCACGGAAGCACTGCCTGCACACGTACACGCCATACTTCCTGACGAGCGCCTGCTTGCGGCCGCACCGGCGGCACACGTTCGCGCCGCGCCCGAACTTCTTGCCAGATCTCTCCATTATTTGACCTCCACGCCATAGTTCTTCGACACGTAAGCGATCGAGTCCTCTTTGTTCAGCTTGTGGCCCGAGGGGATCTTCTGCTTCTGGATACGCCTGTGCTTGATCCGGTAGCCCGGCCGCTCCACGGCGACGATGACGTCCATGCCGTAGATGCCGATCTCCGGGTCGTACTCCATGCCCGGGAAGTCCGTGTGCTCCTCGATGCCGAAGGCGAAGTTGCCCGCCTCGTCGAACCGGCCGGCATCCAGGCTGTTGCCCATGATGGCGAGCGCGGTCTTGAGGAACTTTTCCGCGTTCTCCGCGCGGAGGGTGACCTTACAGCCGATGGGCTCGCCCTTCTTGATGCCGAACCCCGGCAGGGTGCGCTTCGCGAAGGTCCTGACTGGCTTCTGGCCGGTGATCTTGGACATGATTATCTCCGCGTTGGACAGCTTCTTGCCCGACTCGCCGACGCTCATGTGGACCGTGACCTTGGAGACCCGGGGGATGGCCATGACGTTCTCGCTCATGCCCCGACCCCCTCGAGTGCCGGCGCGTCCTTGCCGATGACGAAGACGTACGGCTCGATGGTCTCGAAGTCGCCCGCCGCAGTAGTAATAATAACGGTGTTGGGCGAGCTGCTCCTGACGACCTTGATCTCCTTGACCTTGCCGATCTCGCCGGCGTGCTGGCCTGCCGCGACGAAGACCATGCTGCCGATGCCGTAGTTCAGGTGCTGGTCGATCTTGCGCTCGGGCACCTTGATCAGGATCGAGTCCTTGGTCTTGTAGTCGTTGGACGCCAGCATCGTCGTCCCGTCGTGCAGGTTCAGCTGGATCTTGCCGTCGCGGACCGTGGTCTTGTTGACGATCTTGCACAGCTTGACCGATGCGTCCTTGATGGGGACGAGCTTGAACTTGCCGTTGTCGCCGATCATGACGCGGTAGTTCGCGTTGATGGCCGGGATGGACAGGGTGTCGAACATGCCCACGATGAACCGGTGGTCCTTGCGGACTCGGCCGTCGACGAGCACTTTGCCTTCCTGCAGGATCTGCTTGATCTCCTTGCTTCTGTCCGCAAGGTGGAGCAGGTCCCTCAGGACTACCACGAGAGGCATTCCGCGCTCCTCTGAGTGGGCTCCGGGAGTGGGCTTGACGACCCACTTGGAGGTCTTACGGGTGATGGGCCACGTGCGCGGTGCCGCGACCCTCTTGATGTGATTGCTACCTGTCATTACTGAGTCCTCTCCAGTGATGCTACTCTCTTCTTGTCATCGAGGTTGAGCCTGGTGATCAGCAGGTTCGACGGGTGGACCGGGCGGGCCTCTTCCTTGCCGTCGGCCTTCGCGACGGAGACGCCCTCGACGGTGACCTGCTCGCGCTTGACGTCGATCTCGCGGACCTTGCCCTCGACGCCTGCGTGGTCGCCCCGCATGATCTTCACGGTGTCGCCGACCACGACGCGGGCGGTGCGCCCGTATTTCTTGGTCAGCTCGTCGCTGAGCCGGCAGCCCATGAAGTTGCTGCGGACGTGCAGGGGCGCGTTGAACCTGAACTTGCGCTGCTTGCGCGGCTGGGATGAAGTAACCATAATCAGCACCTCACACAATGATCGTCGCGGTCGAGCCGATCTTGGCGAACCGCTCGGCGACCTCTCTCGCGACCGGGCCCTTGATCTCGGTGCCCTTCGGGTCGTTGTTCTCGTCGACCAGCACGCAGGCGTTGTCGTCGAACGAGACGCGCATGCCGTTCGGCCGGCGGTACTCCTTCTTCTGGCGGATGACGACGCAGCGGACGATGGTCTTGCGCATCTCGGGGGTGCCCTTCTTGACGGAGCCGATGAAAATCTCGCCAATCCCTGCGGACGGGAGCCTGTTCTTCCTGCCGCGGAACTTCAGCACCGATATGATCTCGACGAGCCTGGCGCCCGTATTGTCGGCGACGTCCAGCCTCGTGGACGTGTGGACGGACCTCGGGATCTTTGCCTTTATCGCTCGCATTACTTAGCCACCTCCACGATGACGAAGGTCTTCGTCTTCGAGAGCGGCCGGCACTCGGCGATGACCACGCGGTCGCCCGCTTTCGCGTTGATGCAGGGCGGGTTGTGCGCGTGGATCTTGGAGCGCCGCTTCTCGTACCTGTCGAACTTCAGGTCGCGCTTTAAGTATTCGCGCTGCACCACTACCGTCCGGCTCATCTTGTCGGACACGACGGTGCCGTCGAGCAGTTGCCCGCGCACGGCGAGGTGCCCGTGGAAGGGACAGTTCGGGTCGTTACACTCCGCCTGTGGTGCCTTCACGTTCAATCCTATGTCTTTCACCATGTTCTCTTCCTCTTTTGTTGGGGTTAACCGGAAGACCGGTCACTTCCCTTTCCGTTTCCGCTTTGGAATCCGGTTTTCGGGTTGTGATTGTAATAAGTCCCCGCGGACCCTCACGCGGCGGCCGTCGGGTATCGTAAAGACGAACGAGCAGCACGACTTGGGGACTTTGACTTCGTGTTGCTCTGTCCCGATGACCAGCATATTCTTAGTTTCGTCCACGACGGTGCCGGAAACCCGGTATGGCGGTGTTTCCACCATGACCGGGAGCCCGATTAGCTCGTGGTAGACGATGTTTTCCGGCGTGATGTCCATATCTGAACCCCTGCTATCGGATATATAATTTTCCTGCGCAGGGGGGTCATTTGACGTCGATCGAGCCGGGGGAGTACCCGATCGTCTCCAGGATTTCCCGGACCTTCGCCCGGTGATCGCCCTGGAGCTCGATGGTCGTCTCCCGGATGGTACCGCCGCAGGCGCATTTCGCCTTCAGGAGGCTCGAAAGCTCCTTCAGGTCGATGCCCCGGTCGTCGATGCCTTCCACGATCGTCGCCAGCTTGCCGAAGCGCCTCTTGTCAGTCGATATCCTGACTCGCTGGGACTCCTTCGCGATCTCTTCGCATATGCAGAGTTCATCCGGGAGCCCGCACTTGTCACAGACAGACACTTAGCGCTTCTCCTCCTTCGCCATTTCCTTCTGGATGGTCAGGATGCGGGCGATCGTGCGGCGGAGCTCCCGGATCCTGCCCGGGCTCTCCGGCGCGCCGCCGGTGGCGGTGATCGCGCGCTGCTTGAGGAGGTCGTTGCGCAGGTCCTTGAGCTGTTTCTCCAGGTCTGCGGCCTTCATGGTCCGGATGTCCTTCGACTTCAGTATGGCCATTACTCTTCCCTCTTCGGCTCTTCTGTCTTCTCAGGGGCAGGCTCGGCGGCGGCCGCCGGCTGCTCCTTCTTCTCGGCCTCTTTTCTGGGCGGCCGGCGGGCACGCTTCGGCTTCGCCGCGGCGGGCTTCGCCTCGGCGGCCGGGACGGCGGCTTCCGCTGCCTGGGACTCGGCGATTATCTTCTCGACTTCCCGGGCGGTGGTCTCGGCCTGGGCCGGGACGGACGCAGCTGCCTTCGCCTGGGGCTCAGTCACCTCTACGGGGGAGACCTCGCGCGGCACGATGGCGCCGACGCCTGCCGCCGGGGCCGCCTCGATAGCGATCTTGTCCGGCAGCACGGCGCCCGGCGGCATGATCCTTACCTTGACGCCGATGATGCCGAGCTTCTTCTTCGCGCGGGCGTAGCCCACGTCGACGAGCTGCTCGACCGGCTTGCCGCAGTGCTTGATGTAGCCCGCGACGAACTTCTCGGTCCTCTTCCTCGGCCCGGTCAGCTTGCCGGCGATCACGATCTCGACGCCCATGGCGCCGGAGTCCATGATCCGCTGCAGCGTGGACTGGCCCGCCTTGCGGAAGTACCAGCCCCTCTCCAGGGCGTTGGCCAGCCGGCTCGCCATCATCTGGGCGTTGAGCTCGGGCTTCTTGACTTCCTGCACGTCGATCTGCGGGTTGTCCATCTTGAACCGCATGTCCAGGTCCTTGGTGTACCTGCGGATGGACTTGCCCGCCTTGCCGATGATCATTCCCGGCTTCTCGGCCCTGATCGTGATCTGGGTTCCCATGGGGGTCCTGTTGATCTCCATGCCGCCGTACCCGGCGCGCTCGAGCTTCTCGAGGAAGAACTCGTCGATCATGGCCTTCTTGAAGCCCTCCTGTACGAACTTCTTCTCTACTGCCAAACTAACGCACCTCTCCTAAGACTATCTCTACCGTCACGGTCTCGATGTTCCATGGGGTAGCCCTGCCCATCGCCCGGGGCATGATGCCCTGGATCACGCGACCCTTCTGGGAGGATGCGTGGACGATCTCCATGTTCTCGGGCTCGAGGCCCTTGTACTCCGCGTTCGCTTCCGCGTGCTTCACGAGCTTGAGGATCTCCTTGCTCGCCTTCACCGGGTAGCGGCCGCTGCCCCACCCGGTCTGGTGGCGCTTGTGGCCGACGTTCCTCGCGAACCGCTTGAACGGCACGGACTCCTTCTTGGCGATGACGTTCTCCAGGAACGCCTTCGCCCGGGTGACCTTCATGCCGCGAATCTGCCTGAGTACCTCGACGCAGTGCTTCGGGGAGACGTTGATCTCGTATCCCATCGCCTTTGCGGTGGTAGCCGGGTCAAATTGTGCTGTATACCCTATTTTCGACATCTTCATCTCTCCTTACTTCAGCGGCACGTACTTGCTGCCTCTGGTCGCGCCGATACCTGCGGAGCCGTGGGACACGGTCTTCCGGGTCAGTGCGAACTCGCCGAGGTAGTGTCCTACCATCTCGGCCGTGGCCTCGAACGACTTCCACTCCTTGCCGTTGTGGATCTCGAACGTTACGCCGACCATCTCGGGCAGTATGATCATGTCCCTTAAGTGGGTCTTGATCTTCGTCTCGCCTGCCTTGATGTCCTCGAGCATCTTCTGGTGCTCCTGGCCGAACTCGCGCTTGATCTTCCGCCGCTGGCGGGAGGGGAGCAGCTCGGCGACCTTGTTCAGGTCCATCTTCTTCAGCTCGGCAATGTTATAGCCCCGGTAGGTGAACTCTTCCTTCCTCTTCGGGAGCCTGCCGGCCTGTTTAGACTGCTTTGATACCATTATCGCAACTCCTTACTTGTGTCCAACTCCGGTCCTTCTCGCTGCAATGCTGCCGACCTTCCGGCCGGGCGACGTGTGCCTGCCGACGGTCTTGGGCCTGCCCGGGTGCTGCCGGCCGCCGCCACCGAACGGGTGGTCGACCGCGTTCATGGCGACGCCCCGCACGACGGGCCACTTGGTGGCCTTGTTGGCCATCTTGTACCACTTGTTGCCGGCCCTGAGGAACGGCTTCTCGGTCCTGCCGCCGCCCGCGACGATGCCGATGGTGGCCCTGCACTTGGGGCTCAGCCACTTCATCTCGCCCGACGGGAGCTGCACGACGCTTCTCTTCGGCTCGTGGGCCACGAGGATGGCCGACACGCCGGACGACCGCGCGAACGCGCCTCCGTCGCCGGGCTGTGACTCGATGTTGCAGATCGGGCAGCCCACCGGGATCTCGCTCAGCGGGAGCGTGTTGCCCGGCTTGATCTCGGCCGCGACGCCGATCGCAATCTTGTCGCCGACGCCGACGCCCTCGGGGGCGAGGATCAGCCGGTCTTCGCCGTTGCCGAACTTCACCCGGACGATAGGCGTGTTCCGGGCGGTGTCGTGGACGACCTCGGTGATGACGCCGTCGATGGTCTCGTCGCCGAAGGTCTTGATGTGCTCGAGGTTCGCCTTGAACCTCGACGAGGTAGCCCGGTACGTCGGGGTGCCTTTACCTCTGTTCTGTGACATTAATCGCTTTCCCATGTTCAGTCCTCCTTTGACGGGATTAGAAGACGCCCAGCCTGCTCGCGATCTCTTCCGCGGAATTCTCCGGCGCGAGCGTCACGATCGCCTTCTTGCCTCCACGCGAGGTGATCTGGGTCGTGACCTTGACCACCTTCACGTTGTACATCTCCTCCACGGCCTTCCTGATCTGCTCCTTGCGGGCGCTCATGTCGACCATGAACTGCAGCGTGTTATTCTTGTCGAGCGCCAGGGTCGCCTTTTCCGTGATGAACGGGTACTTGATGATCATTTATATGACCTCCGTGAGGAGACGCATCGCGCCTTCGGTCCAGAGCGTCAGGCGGCCCGCATGCGTGCCCGGGGCGAGCATCTCGGCGTTGAGCTCGTCGATCGTCGCGACTTCCATGCCCGGGATGTTCCTTGCGGCCATTCCGATGCCGTTGTCCTCGGCGATGACCAGCAGCAGACCGGTCTTCTTCTTGTAGTACCGGCCCCGCATCTTGCCCTTCCCGGCCCGGACCTGCTTCTCGGCGGCCCTGACCAGGTCGGCCTCGAAGCCCATCGCGGTCAGCATCTCGACGACTTCCTTCGTCTTCTTCAGGTTCTGGATCTCGTCTTCGACGACCACCGGGAACGGGCCCTCGTACTTGTAGCCGCGCGCCTTCACGAGCTCCGGGTTCACCGTAGCCGCGACGGCGGAGCGGATGGCCTTGAGGCGCTCCTTGTCGTTGATCTTTTCAGTGTAAATCCTGTGCGGGTTCGGCCCGTGGGATGCACGGCCGCCCCTGGCCTGCGGCACGACGACAGCCCTGCTGCCGTTCTTGAGCCTGGGCACCTGTGCGGCACCCCTGCCGCTGCCCCAGCTGTGGCCGGATGACAGCGTGCCTGCAGTCCTGTCGGGACCGTACTGCTGCAGCCTGTTGGCCTGTGCGGCCAGGACGGCCTTCTTGATGATGTCCGGCCTGTAGGGCTCGCTGAAGATGTCCGGGACGGATATCTCGGCCGACTGCTTACCGGATTTGGATAATACTTTTACCTGCATGTTTCATCTCTCCTGCTTTAGCCCTGCTTCGACTGCTTGCTGACATACGTGATCTCAGGCGCCTGCTTGGGCGTCTGCCTGGGGCGCACGGCCGGCCTGATCCTGATCATTCTCTTGACCGGGCCCGGGATGCTGCCCTTGAGGACGACATAGTCGGTGCGGAGGACGCCGTAGTGCAGGAAACCGCCTGCGGGGGTGAACTCCTCGGGCTTGTCGCCCATCCTGATGATCCTCTTGTTATACTCGGTGCGCTGGTGGTAGCCGGTCTGGCCGAGCTGCGGGACCTGCCACCTGATGCGGTGCGGGTTCCACGGGCCGAGGGTGCCGATGTGCCTCTTCTTGCCGGTCCGGGCGTGCTTCCGCTTCTGGATCGATACGCCCCATCGCTTGACCGGGCCCTGCGTGCCCTTACCCTTGGTGATCGCGCTGATGTCGACTAACTCGCCGGGGGCGAAGACGTCCTTGACGCTGACGGCTTTACCCATGAGCGACTTCGCGAACTCGAACCGCTTGGCCATGTCGCCGCCGCCGATGCGGTTTTCCATCAGCTCGGGGACCTTCTTGGGGATGCCGGTGACCTCCGCGGTCTTCGTGTACGTGAGCACACGGACGTCGGCGACCCTGCCGGACTTGACCAGCTCGGCGATCCTCGCCAGCTCGTCTTCCGTCTTGTGGCCGTCCTTCTTGAGCGGCATGAGCTTTGCTAATTCTTTACCGTCGTTGGTCCACGCTTCCGCGAGTACCTTCTTGCCGTACGGGCCGTCGTCGTAGATGCGAATGCCCGCCACGTGCATCTGGGGCGTCTCCACGATGGTGACCGGGACCGAAATCTCCATGCCCTCGGTGACACTGTGGGGCCGGTCGTCGATCATCACTAAGTGGGACATGCCCGCCTTGAATCCGACAAATCCTTGAATCCTCGGCTGGTCGCCAAGCTCAGCCCAGCTCCTGTACTTGGGCTTCTGGCTTCGCGCCCGAACCCTCGGGCTGAACCCGAGAGAACCACGCCTTGGCTGGTGTGGGTGACTCATGTTGTGTTTCCTCCTTCTTTTTCGGGAAATAGGCTCTGGCTTTGTCAATCGCCAGGTATCGTCTTTCAGATACTTACGCTGTAATGCGGCACTACCAAACCAGGTTGAGGAGGCCAAGCGTTACGAAAACGGCTTCCTCCGTGCGTACCGTGGATGCACCCTGGCCGGGCACCGCATTCACCACGTAACTGGAATGATCCTCAAGCTTGTGTCCTTCGTCAAGTAAGATAACGTCCAGTCCTTTGGAGGGGCTGCCGAACGCGACGGATACCTTATCCCTTTGCTTTGCATTTTCGCCTATCTCGGACAGCAACGCCGTGTCGAGGACCTGGCCCCGTGCGGCTGTCGCTATCCTTAAGCCATCGGCTTCCGTCAACGCCTCGTGAAGCGAGCTCTTCGCCCTGACTTCGTAACCCCAGTAGGATGGGATGTCCTTCTTATTCACGATCTGAACTTTCGTTGGTCTTCGCGAACAGATTCTGACCGATATGCGCTCCCCTTTCTTGAGATCCCTTCCGGGCATCTCTAAGGGAATTGGGCTGCCGATACCGGCATCGACCCAGACGCTCTGGTCAGACCCGACATTGGTCACAATACCTTCTCGGTATTCCGATTCGTCTGTTACCGTATGAGAGGGTATGCGCAGCGGTGGAATGACCCCGGCGAACCGGAGCGCGTCCTGCATCGGGAACAACGCCTTTCTCAGGTATTGCGGCGTCTCCGCGTAGCGCAGAACGGTACTGATAAACCTCGTGTCATCGTGCCCTTTCGTGTGATAGATCACTATCTCGTCGACCCGGAAGATCGCCGCGGCGCGGGCGATTTGCCCGACCTTGTACGTCTTGATCCTGGGATCAGGGCTTTCCTCTGTGTAAGAGGATGGGATGAGCAGGCTTACGAGCGTCTTTCCACGGTTGACACTCATACAGTCCTCATACTTGGGAGTCTAAAAAGGGTTGAAGATATATAAATGTTGCGGACTTGTACGGGCGGGGGACGTTCTTTACGAGGGTTAATAAGTGGCCCGGATAGATGTTAACAGTGACTCCAGTATATTAATAGTATCGCATTCTGTTCGAAATGTACCGTGTCCGGGCCATCATCACGCGTATCTTGCTCTATGTCATCATCACCACGCGGTGCGACGCCCGTACTTGCTTCGCCGCACGTGCTACTCCGGGTTTTTCAGGTGCTACACCGTCCGGGCCGCGGCCTGGCAAATGCTGACGGACACTGAACGTATCTATCTATATCATCATCACCACGCGGTGCGACGCCCA
The DNA here is from genome assembly GCA_002067315.1 of Methanocella sp. PtaU1.Bin125. GTDB lineage: Archaea > Halobacteriota > Methanocellia > Methanocellales > Methanocellaceae > Methanocella_A. The sequence goes on from MVRA01000125.1 coordinate 23,700, forward strand.
TGCCGGCTGATGCTGCATGGGCTACTCCGGGTTTTTCAGGTGCTACGCATACAAGGGACACCTTCGTGTCGGTCACGGGGCCGCGCTCGCACCTCGCGGACACGGCCACCGGCTGCGCTCCGCTTCGCTCCGCAGCGCCGGAGAACCGGTCCGCTGCAAGCGCTAAGCAACGCCGCCTGTCGGCAGGCGTTCATTGCCCGGCCGCCTCCGCACCCCTCGCATAGCTTCGCATGCGAGGGGCCTTCGGCCCGAAAAACCCTCCGTCGACCGCGACACCTCAGACTCTGGCCCGGCAATGTGAATGAAGACTCAGTGTAATATATTAGCTCGTCTTATACGGGCAAATGATTGATTACTTCTTAAATGATTGCTGAGCATGCCGTTCGTGTAGACAGGAGTCGACAGATGGGCGGCCGTTCGCGCGCGCACGCGGTCAAAGGCCGGATTTATAAGGATAGCCTGTACAGGGATGCGACATGGGCCCGGCCCGGGCATGCTATTCGCCGGGAAGTGAACGTACGTGACCATTTTCAGGCTGTCGGAGTGGCGGGGGCTGGCAAAGAAAGAGGACGCGTTTTATAAGAACGTCGTGTCTAATCATGTATTGTTGTATGGGGCCGGGCTTAAATGAGAACCTTAGACGATTGCTACAGGAAAGGACTGAAAGAGAGCGGTAGCGATCCCGACAGTGCCAGAAATTGCTTGATCAGCACCGAGGCACCGCTTGAAGTTACCTTCAGGATTTACAAAGACGAAGACGGCATACTATGTGCAACCGGATTAGACCGGAGATTGTATACTTTTGGTAAAACGTATAACAAGCTGATAAAAAACATCAATGATATTGTCGAGCTCTTCTTTGGTGTACCTTATACACAGGTTACTATCAATTTGAAAATCGAAGCGCAGGGTAATAGTAGTCCCGAGACATCTACCGGATAGCCTGTAGAAGGTTGATTATAAGATTTTAAAGCAGAAAAAAACTAATCTCTAAAGGTAATTGTTCATGTGCCTCTTCAACAGGTGGCCCTGGCCAGCGCACGCGCGTGCGAGCGGACGGCCGCCAGTCCATGAGACTTGCTTAATGAAGAATAGTTTTTCATGTTCAGGCAATGAAGCGGGCCTTGTTTCGGGGCCTGTCATATTGATCCTCGCGACGACTGCGACGAAACGCGACGAACGCGACGTTTCTCAAAGAACGATTAACTGGTTATCCTTTAACAGTCGTCGCGCCCGTCGCTTTCGTCGCGTCGTCGCGGGAGTACCGTCCCACGCTATGCCTCCGCAAAGGCTAT
>MVRA01000126.1 GCA_002067315.1 Methanocella sp. PtaU1.Bin125
CGGTCGGCCTGGTCGAAGAATTCGACGACGGTCAGGCCTCCGTAGATGTGCCCGTGGTGCTTCACGCCGTCCGGGACGTAATAGTTCTGGCCCCGGGTGTAGGTCCGCATGACGCCGCCGATGTCCAGGTCGACTTTCCCTTCCAGGATGATGCCCCACTGCGCGCGGTGGGCGTGCTCGACGAGGTCGACGTCTTCGCTGAAGTGCATGTAGATGATCTGGTGGCCGTCGCCCTGCGACAGGTAGCCTCTGGCGCCCTTGATGGGGATGTCGGCCTCGGGAAGCGCCAGGATTGGCGCCGGGAACACTGTGGTCATAAGAGTCCCATTGTCACAAAAAGGCATTAGTTTAACCGTTATCCGGCAGACCCGATCTTCATAGGCATGTTGATCGTGACAGCGCCTGTGTCCTCTACCGGATTTACCGGCAGCGATAAGCCCGGCCCTTGCCGAGGACGACGACAGCGCTGCCTGCGGCAGCCGCAGTATAGCGCAGAGCGAGCTTGCGCTCGCGCGCGCAAGGTACTTTTACAGATGTGTGATTATGGAGACAAGGGCCAGCACGACCAGGTAGAGTGGGACCAGGAACAGTACCGGCGCCACAATGGCCAGCGGATAGTGATACCATTTCGGAGCCCGGGCTTTTCTGTCCTCTGGTACGGAGTACGCGGGCAGCCAGACCATGAGCCCATAAACGAACACCCAGAGGCCGGTCACAGGGATGTTGTGCAGGCCGAACGAGATCGTCTCCGCCAGCACCCCGGTCAGGCCCCACAGGACGAACACGCTGCCCGGGCTGAACCTGTACCGGGACAGCAGTAACGCCCATGCGACGAACATCGGCAAGAACACGACGACGCTGTGCTGTGTGACCACTTCGATGTAGCTGGCCGACGCAGTAATGTACACCTCGCCCATCTTCACCCCGAAGGCCGGCGCCAGGTTGGTCATCGTCGTGGTAACGGCCTCCTCGGCCAGCGCCAGCGCCGTGCAGAACAGGATGAACTTCAGCGGCCAGCCGCCCGGTAGCTTTTCGACAAACGCCTTCGCCCGGTCCCGCAGCAGGTACATGACGGTGCCCCCGAGGGCCACCCATAGCAGGAGCAGCCCGCTCACCATGCCCAGCATGGCCCGCATCTTCACGTCGCCACCGCCCAGTGCAGCGACGGCGAATATGGCATAAACGGCCGCGCACCAGATGCCGAAAAAGACGATAAACGGCCTGTGGTCGATCTTCATGACATCCGCCTCTGTCCGTCATTTAATATCCGATTTGTTGAACATGCCCTTGTTCTCGACGGAAAACGTCGTCACGAAATTTATCGTATAATAGACGTGTACGGGTATGATCTCGGGCGTCGTGCCATTGACGAATGAAGTGATCGTCGTATTAAAGTCGTATGTCTCGGTCCACGTGGCGATGGCGGGAGACGTCCATCGGTCGCCCACCTTCAGCGTGATGTTCTGATCATAATATCTCATATACACGCTACCGCTGGCGTCCGTGCCGGTGATGGAAAGATTCCTTTCGGCCACATCCGGGTAGCTATAGATGCCCCGGACATCGAACCGGCCCCGGTTCCGGTCCGGGCTGAACGTGAAGTAAAATTTGCCGTACAGAATTTTAAGGCTGTCATTGACCGGCGTGTAGTTGCGTGCAAGCCCGTATGAGCCGTCATAGTCGAAGAACGGAGGGGGGACCGCGGTGTATGGGGCAAACATCCGGCCTTCAGTGACGTTGTAGCTCTCCTCGACCATTTCAAACAGCGCGACGTACTTATCGCCGGGCAGCTCGCCTCCGTGCAGGCCGCTGTCCGTGCAACCGCTCACTGACAGGGCTAACGTTATTGACAGCAGCACAAGGACGATGGCGAAAGCCTTCCTGATGATAATCCCCGACAGCCAGTATCTTGAAGGCCGGATAAATAGTCTATGTCGTAATCTGTTAACTGACGTCAGGTTCGGTCACGCGCACGCGCGCGAGCGACCGCACGGACGACGGTCCCCCGGCATTTTATTAACACGTACCGACAGCTGACACTTGCATGAAATATCGATAAAACGGAAGATAGTAGCGAGCGCGCCTTCGGTCGACGATCCCGCACATGATAGGTTATCTCACCGCTTTCCTCCAGCCCGTGCCCCTGCAAGCGTCAGTTGTCCACGGTTAGCATGCTCCCTTCCGGGCCTGTGCCGGTCCCCGCAATTAAGGCAGTCGACGTGCTCTCCAGCACGGCGATTTACCACCGCTAACCCAGCAGGACGGGCCTTCAACGTAGAGCGGTAAGGCCTTCATGCATCAGAAGCGCCTTCTCCAGGCTTCGCCCCTCGCATCAAGACGATTTCGAGTGACAGGTGACGCCTAGTCACCCGGGCTAGCTCGCCAAAATGATATATTAGCCGCGTTACGGCAATAAACTTTTTGCATGATAAAGCAGTTATTTGATGTGGTGATAACATGGCAGAAGCAGAGGAACTCGTCGGGTTCGTGAGCGGAAACGTCAGGCGGAGGCAGGTCGTCGAAGCCCTGAGCAAGGGCGGTGAGACCGTCGAACAGCTCGAGAAGCTCTCCCGCATCCCCCGGCTCATGTTGAATAACATATTAACCGATATGGAAGGGAAGAACATCGTCAGGAAGACGAAGGCGGGCTTTACCCTGACCCCGGAAGGGGAGAATGTCGCCCGGCTACTGAAGTCCATGCACTGAGGCAAATAGCCTCCGGCGCTTCATTTTTAAATCGCGTTGCAGGGACGCCATCCCGGTATTATGATTCCCGGATAGTAATTATGTTTTTGGTTCAAAAAGCCTATAACTAATGCCGATAGTACCTTTTTTCATAGCATAGCATGCGTTCGCTATCGATATCGGAGCGAAGGAGTGGCACATGGCAGGTAACGTGAAGGAGGGCTTGCAGGTCGTGGCGTACCGGGCCGGGGAAACCGAGTTTGGCGCCGACATCAGGGATGTCAGGGAGATCATCAAGCTCGACAGCCTGACCGCCATCCCGGGGGCTGCCGCGCACGTGGAAGGCGTGATTAATGTCCGGGGCGAGGTGGTGCCGCTCATGAGCCTGCGGAACCTGACCGGGGTTCCGATCGTTCCGCATGACATGGAGACGCGCGTACTGATCCTGGACCGCAAGCCGCCCCTCGGGCTGATCGTGGACACCGTGGGCGAGGTGAAGACCATCCCGCCGGGCTCGGTCGAACCCATGCCGTCTATCACCGGGATTGCAGGCAACGGCAGTCTCTACAAGGGAATCGCAAAACTACCTGACAGGATGATCATCCTTATGGACCTGAAGAAGATATCGGCGTCTGCCGATGAAGACAGCGCGGACGTAGTGTCTGCGGAACCGATGCCAGCCGACGTCGCGCCTGCACTGGACGACGGCGGCTACGTGAAGCTTACCGAATTCCAGCTCGACGCGTTGCGGGAGCTGGGCAACATCGGCACGTCGCACGCGGCCACCTCGCTCTCGCAACTGGTGGGCAGCACGATCAACATCACGGTGCCGGCCATCGCGCTGGAAAAGATCGAACACATCTCCAGCATCATCAGCGAGGAGAAAGTGGTGGGCATCCTGCTGGACATCCGGGACGGCGACAACACCGTCGGGTACCTGTACACGATGTTCCCGGAGCGGAGCGCGTTCCGCATCGTGGATACGCTCATGGGACAGCCCCTGGGCACGACCGGCGGCATCACGGAAGTCGAGCAGTCGGCCATCATGGAAGTCGGGAATATCCTCGCTTCTTCGTTCTGCGACGCCCTGGCGGAGTTCCTGGGCATGGTGTTGCTCCCGTCGCCGCCCTGCTTCGTCTGTGACATGGCCGACGCGATCGTGGAGAACTCCCTGATCGCCATCGGGCAGGTCGCCGACGACGCGATCATCTTCCGCACCGACCTCATGGACGACCAGCGCATCTACGACGGTTACGTCATCATGTTACCGAACCCCGAGATGCTGGGCCGGATGCTGTCCATCCTCGAGGCGAAGGCCAACCCATAAATACCTTCGCCGACCTTTTTTAATCGATGAAGTTCGAACGCGTCATCGAACAGTTCCCGGGCCTTTGCGTGGCCGAAGGCATCGTCGGCGGACTGGATATCCGCGAGGCCTCCGCAGACCTGGAGGCGTTTAAGCCCGAAGCGTACGGCCGGATACGATCGATGCATACCCTCGACAACGTAAAGGACGACCCCGGGTACCGGGCTTACAGGGACTTCTTCTGGCGCGTCGGCATCGACCCGACGAAAATACGCCCCGCCTCGGAAGCGCTGGTGCGCCGGATACTGGCCGGGAAGCCGCTGCCTATCATCAGTACGGCCGTGGACGCGTACAACCTGGCTTCAGCCCTCTCAGGCGTCCCCGTCGCCGCGTTCGACGCGGACCTGTTGAGCGGCGGCCTGACCATGCGGTTTGCGTCGGAAGGAGAGCCGTTCCGCGGCATCGGCATGAAAGAGCCGATAGCCCTGAAGCCCGGCCAGGTGGTCCTCTGCGACGCGGATAAGCTGGTCGCCGTCTACCCGTACCGGGACTCGGACGACACGAAGGTCACCACCGCCACGAAGAGAATGCACGTAGTCTCCTGCGGCGTGCCGGGCGTCAGCCGTGACAGCGTGCGCGACGCGTACACGATGTGTGCGGATTTCCTGAAAAAGTATTGCGGCGGAAGCTCCGGTGAAATATTGTTGTCCCCATAAATAATTGATCCCTGAGGTATAGGCAGTCGCATGAAAAATGCAAGAAATGGTTAAAGGCCGCAGAGACCGCAGAGGGGCGCAAAGTACGCGGTTTCTTTTTAGTTTTACACTATGCCATATCTATAAGTAAAAATGCGGTCTCTGCGCCCCTCTGCGATCTCTGCGGCCTTTAACCGCGCGAAGTCTGCCGCCACACAAGACATTATAGCGACAGCGACCCGACAGAACATTACTCATACCACTTTATATGAACACCGTAATTTCAGCATAGTCCCTGGAAGTCACTGAGGTCGCCGATTCAGCGTGCTTCAGCGGCCTGCTCGCCGAGCATCTTCTGGATCTCGTCCGGGTTGAAGCCCACGATGGTCTTTTCCCCGCGCACGATGAGGGGCGTGGCCCGGACCTTGTATTTGTTCACCAGGTCGTCCCAGGCCGATCGGTCCTTGGTGATATCTTTCTCGTCATAGGAAATGTTGTTTTTCTTGAGATAGTCCTTAAGCTCTGCACAGTAACCGCAGGTCGGCTGTGTATAGATGGTCAGGTCCGCCATGATAGAACACGATCATACCAGCACGATATATGTGCTAAAATGATGCCGCTGAAATAAACGCCAGGCGTAAGGAGAATATGGTACCATTTCTAAAATCATCCGGCCACTTTGTTTATATAGTCGGCCGCAATAACCTACCGTGAGACATATCTCTCGATCAATTCAGCGTTTTTATCCTTTCAAGGGGAATTATCATGGAAAAACAAAATGTGAAAGAGTTGAAGGAAATGATTGGCAGTGAGGCGCAACAGATCATCGCGTACGCCGACGGCTTCGAGTCGCATTCCGCAAAGGACGAGCAGGCGCTGACTGACATCCTGTCCATGCTCAAGAATATCAACGCCGCCATCGTCAGGATCGAGGAGTCTCACCAGAAGCGCCTCCAGCTGTCCCGGGAACTGGCCAGGGCCCTGGAAGAGATGGAGATGGACAGTAAAAAGTTCGCGGAAAAGCACGTGAAGAAGACGCCCACATGAAAAATACCCATTTTAAGAGTCTTTTTTAAAATTACCATTTTGTAAGCTTGCTATTGCTATACAGGGCTAAAATAATCAAGTATTTATCTATTAAGCGCCAATTTGCTTTGATCAATATGACGGCAGCGATCGTTACCAGGGACCTCGTGAAGAGGTATGGTAAATTCGAGGCTCTCGGGGGCTTGAGCATCGAAGTGGAGCAGGGCGAGTCTTTCTGCCTGCTGGGGCCGAACGGGGCCGGGAAGAGCACGACGATTTCCATTCTTACAGGCCAGATCGAGGCCACGTCGGGCAGCGCCACGGTGATGGGCGTCGACGTGATGAAGGACCCGCTGGGCGTGAAGAAGCTGATCGGCATCGTGCCGGAGAACGAGTACCCGCCGAGCTTCCTGACGGTCCGCGAGTATCTCGACCTGGTCTGCAGCATCCGCAACGTGCCGGACCCCGGACCGAAGATCGCGCGCTGGATCGACTTTTTCGGCCTCGCGTCAAAATCCGACGTGCTATGTAAGGACCTCAGCAAAGGCACCAAGAAGAAGGTGATTGTCTCGGCGGCGCTGGTCCACGAGCCGAAGCTGCTGTTCCTCGACGAGCCGTTCCTCGACCTGGACCCCATCGTCCAGCATAACCTGAAAGCCTACCTGGTCGATTACGTCCGTAACGGCGGCACCATCTTCCTGTCGACGCATATCCTGGAGATCGCCGAGAAGCTCTGCACCCGGACGGCCATCCTCAACGAGGGCAGGCTGGTGACCAGCGGCGAGCTGGCGCAGCTCAAGCATGCCCAGGAAAGCCTCGAGGACGTCTTCATGCGGCTGGTGAAGGAAGAATGCGCCTGAGCCCCAAGCTGTTCATGCTGTTCATGAAGGAGGAGTTCCGGGCCCAGTCGTCCATGTTCCGCAGCTCCTTCCTGATGTACCCGTTATTTATCTTCGCCCTGTCGGCGCTGATGGGGCTGATGCTGTTGCCGATGCGCATGTCGCTCTCCACGTTCGAGCTGGTCACCATCGGCGAGATCGCCGTGTTCATGTCGGGCATGCTGGTGGGCGGCATGGGCATGTTCATGGACGCGATCCTGGAGCGGCGCATGGGCAACGTACGGATGCTGCTGGGCTCGCCCGGGACGCTGCCCGTAAAATATCGCGAGTTTTTCACGTATTTTTACTTCAAGGACATGCTGTATTACCTGCTCATGGACGTGCTTCCCGTCTACCTCGGCCTCGTCGTCTCGACGTTCCTCACCGGGCTGCACGTCGACCTGGCCCTGGCCGCGGTCTCGCTGACGGTCGCGTTTGCGCTGGGCATGTCGGTCGCCTTCGCGCTGTCCACCGTCGTGGTGCGCAGCCGGTCGCTGTTCGCCGTCATCCTCGTCGGCGGCCTCGCATTGGCCTATGCGGCGACGATCGGGCAGGCCAGCGCGCTGTACGGCATCGGACGCTTCTTCCCGCCCGTGAACGTCTACGTGAGCGGCTCGCTCGTCGACCTGGCGGTGGCTTTAGCCGCCATCATCGTGCTCTGCGCGTTCTCGCTGTACTTCATCCGCGAGATGCCGCACCCCGTGGAGCGCCGGGTCAGGAACCAGTTCCTGGCCATGGAGAAGCGGTTCCGGGTGTTCGGCCGGTACGCGTCCCTCGCGGCAAAAGAGTGGACCGACCTGCTGCGGAGCGGCGGCCTGGGCTCGGTGCTGTTCAGCTTCATCCTGCCGCTGCTGTTTTTATGGGGCCTGATCTGGATGATGTCCAGCGTCATGACCTTCATGAGCGACGGCGAAGAGATCGTCCTGCCGTTCAACACGATCTTCTACGCCATCATCATCGGCTTCTTCGGGTCGCTGGTCTACGGGTGGCTGAACAACCTGGACAACAACGGCAGCTACAAGATGCTGCCGGTGACCATGACCGACATCATCAAGGCGAAGCTGATCCTGTTCGTCATCCTGAACACGGCCGTCTCCATCGCCTATCTCGGGCTGATCAGCCTGACGCGGGGCGAGTTCTGGCCGCTGCTGCCGGTCGGGCTGTACACGATGTTCATGGTCTCGGGCTACACGGGCGTGCTGACGGCGTATATGACCGGCATCTACACCAACAGCCTGATGTTCGACTATAAGGTGATGACCATCTACGCGCTGGCCGTGGCGCCGGCGCTGATCGTCCTGATCGTGCTCTCGTTCAGCGGCCTGCTGTGGGCAGCCGCCGGCCTGGCCACGCTCATGGGCATCGCCGCGTACTTCCTGCTGGGCCGGATCGACAACAAATGGGGCCGGGTGGAGTTTAAGACGGCCTGACCGGTTACCATTCAATGGCCGGCCAGAAACCGCCGGTCGGGCTCGCGATAAAATATGAACAGCCTTCGCTGCGGCCGCCCGCGCGCGTGACCCTGCGGGCGGGATGGCCTGTGGCGCGGCCGGACTAAAAACGTGATAATTATTTTATTCTCGCGATATAAATTGTAGCACATGAGCCGGCTGCACGACATGATGGAAGAGCTCGAGCGCCAGCGGCGGAGAGGCAACTTCCGGGGCGCCGAGAACATCGCCAAGCTCGAGATGAAAAACTACGAGCTGGAAGGCAACACCCCTTACTATAACTTTTATCGCGGCGTGCTGTGGTACCTGTACGACTTTCCCCACGAGGCCATGATGCATTTCGACAATGCGCTGCTGACCGAGGACAGGGACATGTACTACGTGCACAAGTTCAAAGGCGTGGTCAGCCTCGAGAGCGGGGAGTTCGAGCGCGCCCGGGACTCGTTCGAGAAGGCGCTGGCGGAGGCCAGCGATCCGGCCGACATCGCGTCGGCCATGAACGCCCTCGCGAACACCTACCTGCGGATGGGCCAGCCCGACCGTTCGCTGGACCTGTACCGCGAAGCGCTCCGCGTCTCGATGAACGCCAATCTCGACGAGCTATCGGAGACCATACTGGCGAACATCGGCGTGGCCCACGTCAACAAGGGCGACCACGAGGGCTCGATCAGGTACTTCGAGGACGCCATGCTGCTGGCGAAGGCGCTGAACGACGACCGGGGCATGCGCATCTGCCTGAACAACATGGCCAGCGCGTTCAACAACATGGGGAAGCACGAGGACGCGCTGGCCGTCTACAACGACGCTCTCCACTACGCGGGCAGGGCTGACGACAGGTACGGGCTCCGGGTGATCTACACCAACATCGGCTACACGTACCGTATGATGGGCGACGTCCATCACGCGCTGGAATATTATACCCTCGCCCTGGGTACCGCCCAGCAGATCAACGACCGGGAGGGCGAAGCGCTCGCCAAGTACTGGATAACGACGTTGCAGAAAGGCGAAGAACAGGCCGCCGCGTCATAACAGATGATTATAAAGCGTCGCGCTGACATGAATCCGGGACACATAATTCGTGTGGGGGGTATATTGCTGGTGCCCCGGATTTCATGACATAGCGTCATCCTGAATGATGACAGTGAACGAGATAAAACTTAGAGTGCGGCAATTTTCGTGTGGGGGGTATATAGCTATTGCGACTGGCACTCTAAGTTTTATCGCTCTATACCCTACTACTATTTCTGAATATATAAAGTAGTACAACGTCGATGTATGTACAAAACTTACAAAATGCTAAAATGAGTATCAGACAGGCGATTTGCCGTTTTTGTACAGGCCGCGGTCGCAACGCGGCCTGTCGCACGCATACGCTTCAGAACAGGTTCAGGGTGAACTCGGGGAACGTGCCGGCAAAGTTACAGGCCCCCAAAGGCAGCCCCGTCGCGCCGCCGGCCGTGCTGAAGCTGGTGGCGAACGTGTTGTCCTCGGCCCAGTTATTGGCCGCCATGGAGTTTGCCGCGTTAGCTACGCCGGCCGGGCCCCATCCGCCGAGCCCGAACGGTATCCCGGGGAGACACCCGGGTATCGGGCTGAACCCGCCGGCGCCGAAGCCGTTTACCGCAGCGTCCGCCTGGGCCGCCGAGCTGGCCATGGTCCCGTCGTGATAATACGTGTTAAACGTCGTGGGCCCGACAGCGCTCAGGCCCGGGCCGGCCACAATCGTCGTGAACGGGGAGCTAAAGCCGAACGCGGCCGAAGCGCTCACGACGAACAGTGAAGCTAACAGTCCTGCCATCACAAAAACGTATGCCTTCCTCACCTTAATCATAAAACACCCCCACTAGTACATGTGATAGTAAAAGGAATAATAATAAATATATTAGTATCAATTCCGGCGAAAACCCTGCAAAAGAGAACGGTATATCGCATTTTTCGCCGTCGCAGACGGCCTTTGCCGCTACGGCCGCACCCCGGCGAGAACCCTTATATCAACACATGAGGCATAACTCCATGCCGATGCCGGAGCACGCATGCACGTGCGGGTGCCTGCCAGGCTAAAGCCATCTGCCGGGAGCGTGCTATCCACACGATAAATCTTGCCAGAGCCCCGGCTATCCCGGAGCCCCGGCCCGGACGATAGAATACCTTATTCGCCGGCGTACTCCAGCGGGTCGATCTCACCCTTGAGGAAGCGGATCGTGTTCTTCGACGCCGCGAGCGTGGGCGCGCCGCCCACCAGCAGGCAGACGAACAGCGTCTCCATGATCTCCTGCTTGGTCGCGCCGAGGTACATTGCGGCCCGGGCGTGGGTATCTACACAGGGGCCACACTGTCGGGCGGCTGAAATGGCCAGTGCGATGAGCCGCTTGTTCTTCGCGGAGAGCGCGCCGTCTTTCAGCACAGCCTCATCCATGCCGTTGATCGCGTCGAACATCTCGGGGTTGGTGTCCTTGATCAGTTCTAGCAGCTGGGGCACGAAGCCCATGCGCTTGTGGAACTTTTCGAATTCCATGTATGGCATTGTCAGTCATCTCCGGTGGCAACAGGTATCCATTGCTCATGATATGTTTGCCCTGTAATTATAAATATTTAGCGATAAGTTCGTAAGTGTTAGAACAAATCGTCATAGCTCTCAGGTTAAATAACTGGACCGGAGGGACTATTGTTAGCCGGACACGTCTCGCTATTGCCGGAAACGATGCTGCTGTGGTCGACGGCCCCTGTGCGGATGCGAAAGACGGCAGCGATGACCCCCGGCAGGTCCCGGAGCCGGAACGACTCCTTTTCGCCTACGGCGAGGACATAGTCGCCCCGCATCAGCCTGTCGTCGTAAACGACGACATAGTACCGGCCCGGCACGGTCAGCATCGTATGTTTCGGGATACCCTTGTAGTATGTGATACCGCCAAACGGCTCATAGAACGTCTCACGGGCGCCCCCGGGACTGTCGACGACCAGCGCACTCGACCCGGGGGCCGTCTCGAAAGGCACGGCATCGTTACCGGGCACTCCCGGCCCGACAATGGCATACGACGGGCGAAACTCCTCATAGACCGGGCTCACGGGCACCAGCAATTCTGTATAGACGTTCAGGCCGTCTTCCAGGTCAAAATAGTAGTAGTCGGCGTCGCCGGGCTTTTCGAGGAAGCCATAGATCGCCCACGACACGGCCGGGTCCCGGATATGGATAGCGTCGGCGAAACCGGCGGTATCCTTTTTTTCGATGATGGGCATATGCGCCGAGGCCTGGCCGGAGGCCAGCAGGATTAGCAACAAAGCCGTCACTGCGGCGACTGATAACGACGAAACGGACGCTCGCAAAGGCCCCATATCGGATTAAGAATCTGTCGTTTTATAATATAACCCATCCCGTAGCAGCCCGCATGGGATCAATCGAGCCTGCTTTGCCGGAAGACCTCCTCCGGCTCGTCGACAGGGAGCCGTGCGTCGTCTGCAGTGCCGGGGATTTCGTCTACCTGTCCATCCGGAGACTTCACAATGTAACGGCTTTTTTTTCTCGACGGAAACATCATGCTATACAGGTTAATATGCGTGAGTATATGGATTTGCGATAACTTTAACGGATTTACGACAGGGGAATGCAATGGCATGGCAAAAAAAGAGCTTTGGTAATTATATAGTTTATTTCACGGCCCCTGCCGGAGCTATTTCAGCAGCACGGGCCGCCGGCTGTCGGTAATCCCCAGCCAGTAAAAAATCTCCTGTTTTTCCAGCCGGCTTACCTCGAAGCTGGCCTCGAGCTGCCGGATCACGAAGCCGCATTCCTGCGGGGTATCGGTCTCGATGTAATGCGCCACGGCCCCCGGATCGAACCGGAACCCGAGCGTCTTCAACGGCCGGAGGAACAGGTCGTGGAAGTCGCGGTTTTCCATGCGGTCGGCCAGCCGGATTGCTTGCTTTTCCAGCGCCACTTTACCGCTCACGCCCTGTCCGAGAGTCAGGCGGTGCCCGACAAACTGGGGAGGCATATTGTCTACCGCCGCCAACTCCAGGCCACCGGCTCGCTGCAAGTAGATAGCCGCGCCGTCAGCGCCGAGCAATGCCCGCACCTGCCCTGCAATCGAAGACAGAACCTCCTCCAGACGAAGGCGACTGGTGATCGTCAGTCCGACCTCCCGCACCGCTTCCAACTGACTGGCGCGGCCAATCAGCGGACTCATGACCTGCTGCCGGACCAACCCCAGGCTGATCACAAACACGCCGACATTGCCGAGCAGTGTCGGCACTGCCAGGCTGCGCAGGTAGGGATTCAGCAGTCCGACGGCCTGGGCCGTCACGAAAAGTGCAATACCGGCCAGGATTGCCCGCTCGCGTATGCGCCGCCGTTGCAGCCACAACAACAGCGCCGTCGCCCCCTCAAACAGGAAATAAAGTGCTGTGCTGAAAGGGCCGAAGCTGTAGATTAGATTTTCTCTGCCGACAGTGTATGGTGCGCTGCCCTGCCCCAATAGCAGCACACCCTGGTAAGCCAGAACGACCAGAAACCCGGCGACCGCTACGATCAAAAAGAAACGTCCTTGAGAGCGTACCAGCGCCGCCGTAAACAGGTATACGCCGATGCACGACCCGGCAAACCCGACTTCCAGCAACCGCACTCCCAGGCCGATCAGGGACTCGTTGCCGCCAATGAAGGCGATGGCATGACTCAGAATGGTCCCAACGGTCCAAGCAACTGCCATGAGGGTAAACAGGAAGAAAAACAGGTTAAGTTGGCTGCGTGGATTGAGCCAGAGAATCACCAGCAAGAAGGCCAGCGCCAGAGTCAGCGCCAGCCCGTTGAACGCCACCGTCAGCATATTGAAGTTAAACGCAACCACCGATTACGGCCCCTTGCCCTGTTGCGCTACCTGAGCAGGTCCTCGGAAAATATCAGGGTGCATTCTGCTTCTCAAAACGGTAGCCCACCCGGTGCTCCGTGAGGATATAGGTTGGGTTGGCAGGGTCCGGCTCGATCTTGCGGCGAAGCTGGCTGACGTAGACGCGGGGATAATAGATGTCGTCAATGTACTCGCGTCCCCACACCTGCTCCAACAGTTCACGCTGTGGAACAACACGGCCCGCATTTTCCATCAGCACAACTAGCAGCTTGAACTCGGTAGGGGTAAGGTGTTTCTTTTCCCCGTTGACGCGCACCTGCCTGCGGTGCAGATCAACGTTCAGATAGCCGTCGTCGTAACCGTAATCCGCCTCGCTAGACACGATCTGTGCGCGGCGCAACAGCGCCCGCACCCGCGCCACAAACTCGTTCAGACGCACCGGCTTGACCAGGTACTCGTCCGCCCCGGCGATCAGCCCCTCGATAATGTCATCCTCTGTGACGGCCTGAGCAGACAGCACCATGATGGGCGTCTCTGCGATCTCCCGGATGCGTCGGACAACCGTCAGGCCATCCATCTCCGGCATGATGATGTCTAGCACCACCAGGTCCGGGCGTTCGGCATGAAATAACCGAAGGCCCTCCAGTCCGCTGCCTGCCAGAAGCACATTGAAGCCCTCACGCCGTAACTTTCGCCCCAGGGCGTCTCGAATTGCATGTTCGTCATCGACTATCAGTACTTTCATGATGGCAATCTGGCTCCAACTCAACGCAGTGTCAATCAATGCTATTTGTATTCTACACCCACACGGCACTGTGGCTCAAAACGGCGCGTATCACATATAATGGAGCAAGGTAAAAACGGTGTTTGAGTGGTCAAAGGTGGCGATACGATGGTTTCTAAGGAACGGAGTTGGTTTTCCCTCCACAGCGTCTATGGCATTGCGCTCGTTTTACTGGCATTGCTGATCGCGGGAGGAGCATGCAATCTGGGCGGTCCGCCGTCGTCAGCGCAAACACCGACATTGGCCGGAACGGGGACGTCTGGCGCTTTGCTGCCGACCCGCACGCTTCTGCCCACCGGAACACAATTCGGGCAGGCCGCGGTGACGCCCCTGCTGCCACCGACCAGCCTGGTGTTAACAGCCCAGCTTCCTCCGGTGATTGTCCCACCGACGTCTGTTCTGCTCGTGCCGACGTCCACATCGATCCCGTTTTTCACAGCCACCCCCTTCCCCACAGCCATCCCGACGAGCACACCGTTTGCATCCAGCGTCTACATCTACTCGCCGGTGGACGGCAATATTGTTGCCGGGATCGTGCAGGTGCTCGGCAGCGCACAGATTCCGTCGTTCGTCCAATATCTGCTGGAATACAGCCCCTATCCCGGCGAATCGTGGGCCGTCATTCCTGGTTCGATCTCCGCGTTCCCGGTTCAGAATGGCGTGCTCGGTTTGTGGGATACACGCCAGTCGCCGGACGGCCTATACCAGTTACGTCTGCGCGTTCTTGCTGCCGATGGAACCACATCTTTCTACATCGTGCGCAACCTACGCATTTCCAACCGGACACCCACACCGCCGCCCAGCAACACGCCGACGCCGACGGTGACGCCGCTCCCGACAAGTACATCCATTCCTAGCAGCACGCCGACAACCCAGCCAACAAGTACCCCTCTGCCTGCCGCGACAGCGACAGCCACACCGACGATCACGCTCACTCCGCTGTTGACCGAGACGGCGACGGCAACACCTTTGCCCACACTGACGGAAACGCCCACCGAAACGCCGACGGAAACCCTTACCGAAACACCGACGCCAACAGAGACGCCGACGGAAACCCCGACCGAAACGCCGACACCAACGGAAACACCGACCGAAACACCAACA
>MVRA01000127.1 GCA_002067315.1 Methanocella sp. PtaU1.Bin125
GACTCTTCTCCACTTTTGGGATCGGTTCGTGTAGGTCGGTAAGCAAGTAATAAGGCATCGTCTGCACATTTGGTTTGGGCAAACAACAATGAACAAACGATGCAAATACTCGATGGTATTCAATACCGTATATAATTTTGCTGGTTTTAAGATTATTGGTCTGAGCAGTATCGCTATGCCTCTCGGATTGGTAGTGATCATGCTTGGTCGGACGAGGCGCCGGGTCAGGTGTCCTTGCTGTAACCGGGTGGTGAAAAGGTACGAGGACTGTTACGGGCGGCTTGTCCGGCATTTGGACTTGTCGGGTTTCGAGTGTTACCTGTATTTCGAGGAGTACAAGTTGCATTGCCGGTGCGGGTATCGTGGCATGGAGGACGTCGGGTTTGTCGGAGCTTATCGTCATTGCACCAGGGCCTACGAGGAATACGTGGCCAGACTATGCTGTTTTATGAGCGTGAAGGAAGCTGCCCTCATCACGGGTTTGGATTGGAAGACGGTCAAGGACATTGACAAGGCGCATATCCGCTCTTCGTTGAAAGGACTGGCCGAGGAGCAGCCAGTCAGGATCGGCGTGGACGAGGTTGCGTATCAGAAAGGTCACAAGTACCTGACTGTGGTGAGGGACGTGGACGAAGGCCGTGTCCTCTGGGTCGGCGTGGACCGTAAGAAGGAGACATTGGACGCGTTCTTCCACGAGCTGGGAGCAGAGAAGTGCCGACAGGTACAGGTGGCGGTCATGGACATGTGGGACCCGTACATTGCTAGCATAAGACAACATACGGGCGCCGACATTGTCTTTGACAAGTTCCACGTCGCCAAAAAGGTGAACGAAGCCCTGGACAGCGTAAGAAGACGAGAGTTCAAGGACGCGGATAAAGACGTTAAGGCGGAGTTCAAACATAAACGGTATCTGGTCCTCCGAAGAAACGAGAATCTGTCTCCTGAAAAGAGAGAAACCCTTGACAGTCTGCTGGAGAAAAACGAGACTTTGCAGGAGGCGTACCTGTTAAAAGAACAATTACTCGACATCCTGGACGAGAAAGGCGAAATGATCGCCATACAACGACTGGAAACCTGGAAGAACAACGTCGTCCAATCGGGAATCCAGGAGTACGAGAAAGTGATGAAGACCATCGAGAATTACCTGTACGGCATACACAACTACTTCAAACACAAGTTGACGAACGCCGCCAGCGAAGGATTCAACAACAAGATAGGCCTCATAAAACGACGAGCCTACGGTTACAGAGACATCGAATATTTCATGCTAAAAATTATAAAATTATGCGGCCTGTAAACCCAATCCGAAAACCGGAGAAGCAGGTAATTTCATTAATTTAAATCCGCAACAGATAATAATATTAAATCGCTTGGCTCTCCTGGCTACCTGGCGCCCTTGGCGGGCGTGACAGGAGTCGCATAGCCTATACTACAACACCGATGCAATATCTGTCAGGTCAAAGCGACTCCTGTCGCGAGCGCCAAGGGCGCCAGGTAGCCAGGAGTGCCAAGATAATTAATGGTTATTGAACAGGAAAATGTACGTTAAAGTTTAGCTGAGCTCGCTGATGCGGTCGACGACCCGGCCGGTGTCTTCGACCATATCCGTATACGGGCTGGTAAAACGGAGCAGGTAATGGCTTCCCGGCGTGACTTCCGCTATACGGAACCGGGCCGGCAGCCCGCTCGCCTGCTCAGCCGGGGTCAGCCCGGTCCAGTCGATGTAGACCCGGCCGTTATCTGTGGTATTGAAGACCACGATGCTGTGCGGGTCGACCACGCCGATAAAGTAGACCAGTACCACGTGGGCTTTGAGGCCCATGCGCTCGGCGGTATCGTGCAGCTCGACCGTATAGCTGCTGCAGACGTGGCCGGGCTCGTACTGGCCCCGGGGGGCCCCGTAGTCGCTCAGGAAGCTGATGAGCAGCGAGTAGGACGGGTCGGTCGCCCGCTTGTTCTCGATAATCTCGATAGCGGTGCCGTTCTCGAAATACGCCGGAAGGGCGACGACTCGCCAGTCGGGATGGCCGGGGACGGGCCTGCCGGGCTCGGTCCAGCCTGCGATGAAAACCCCGTAGACGGCGATCAGCCCGATAACGATCAGGGCTGCTATCCCGCCGGCGAGCGCCAGCCGGTACACGCCGTTACGGCTCTTTTCCCCGGGGGGACTGGCTGATCGGTCGTCGTCCATTGTCGCATTCCGGGCTATAGCTTGAATTTGCCGGCCAGCACGTCCTTGTTGACCTTGTCGAGGTCTTTGTGGGTGCCCACGTCGCTCCAGTAGATGCCGGTCGAGTCGAAGCCACACAGGCGGCCCATCGCGGCGATCTTCGGGAAGACGTCCGTCTCGATGGAGCCCACGTCGGGCATCATGTCGACGACCTCCGGCTCCAGCACGTAGAGCCCCGCGTTCATCTTGTAGGGCAGGACGGGCTTTTCGCGGAAACGGACGATCCGGTCGCCGTCCAGGTCGATGATGCCGAAGGGCGAGGGCATGTTGATCATGTTGATCGTGCCCAGGCAGCCTTTCTCATTGTGGAACGCGACGATGCGGCCGATGTCAACGTTGGAGATGATGTCGCCGTTCAGGGCAAGGAAGGTGCCGTCCACGTATTTCCGCGCAGCCTTTATTGGCCCCGCGGTGCCGAGGCGGTTGTCCGGATCCTCGTAAGAATAGTCAATGCGCATGCCCAGCCGGCTGCCATCGCCGAAGTATGCTTCGATGGCTTCCCCGTGCCAGCCCACGAGCAGCACGGCGTCGAGTATGCCGTATTTCTTCAGCAGGTCGAGCTGGTACTCGAGGATCGGCTTGCCGGCCACGGGCACCATGGGTTTCGGGACCCTGTCCGTGATCGGCTTCAGGCGCTCGCCGCGGCCGCCGCAGAGGATAAACGCCTTCATGCTTCACCTCACGCTGTAGTAGTCCTTGATGCGGACCGTATCCTCGAGGAAGGGGGTGGAGACCTCGTGCAGCACGGTGTTCTCCGTCGCCACGATCGTGTGGGGCACGTCGGGCTCGATGCGGATGGTGTCGTTCTTCTGGAAAAACTCCTTGTGGTCCTCGAACTCGATGTACCCGACGCCGCTCATGATGTACATGGTCTCGTCCTTCCGCGGGTGCTTGTGGAACGAGGTCTGGTAGCCCGCGCGGATGAACAGTTCCTTGGTCAGGTACTTTTCCGTGCTGATCAGGACCTTCTCATAGCCCCACGGCTTATCGGTCTTGTTGACGTATTCCTTCCGGGCCTCCTCGAGGTCCCGGACGGTGTTGATCAGCGTCCAGTAGACGTTATCCTCGCGATAGTAGCCCAGCCGGCCGCTCTCGGCGATCAGCGGGAAAATGGTCTGCTCCACCGAGCCGCCCTCGAATTCGTCGAAGGGCAGATCCCTGCTCATGCAGTAGACGCCGCCGTTGATGTAATAGTCGAGCACGGGCTTCTCCCGGAACGACTTCACCCGGTCGTCACCCAGCTCGACGATGCCGAAGGGGCTGCGCATCTTCGTCACGAAGATGGTAGCGCTATAGTGATTGTTCTCGTGCCGCTGGACCATGCGCTTGAGGTTCACGTCGGCCACGATGTCGCCGTTCCGGACCAGGAACGTGTCGCCGTTGTTCGCAACGTCCATGCCGGCCTTGATCGCTTTCAGCGTGCCCATCGGCTTCTTCTCGATATGGTAGGTCAGGTCGATGCCCTTGTACCTGTCGCCGTACCTCGCCTGGATCATCTCGCTCCGGTAGCCGGTCAGCAGGACCACGTCCCTGATGCCGGCGGCCGCGAAGTCGAACAGCTGCTTGTCCAGGATGGTGTAGTTCTCCCTGATCTCGATGAGCGGGGCGGGAATGGAATCGGTGTAAGGCTTCAGCCGTCTCCCATAGCCTCCGCATAAAATCATGCCTATCATAGTCAATACCCATGGACTCGATGGTCTGCTTAATAGCTAAGCAGGTATAAATAAAAACCTTTCTGCTTATACAAACTCATAGTAATTTCGTATTATATAAGGGCCGGCCTGTCTTCCTGATCAAGGCAATGCGCAGCAGTACACAGGGCACGGTTAAGGGACGTGCCGGGCTCTGGCCGGGGCGCCATCGCGCGCGTGCGGATGCTCTGGCCGGACATGCGCCGACCGTGCTGCCCGTTTTTCATCGCCTTTGTCCGGCTGTGGGCTTCAGCCGTCGTCCTGCTCTCTGCAGCCTTTAGCGGTTGTCTCATTTCGTTACCCATGGCAAGACGACGGCGTTTTTGGCTGCTAAAAAGGTTTATACATTTTCCGGCCGATGTACTGACCATGACTGTCTATTTCACCCCATGGGACACAGGGCGTAACCTGATGGAATCGGCCTCGGATCTATACGACGCCGCCGGGACGTTCGACTGCGTATCCCGGGGCGACCTGGTGGCCGTCAAGCTCCACGTGGGCGAGCTGGGCAACCCGCACTACGTGCCGCCGTACTTTGTCCACCGGATAGCGGAAGGGATCAGGGCGGCGGGCGGCAAGCCGTTCCTGACGGACTCGAACACGTACTATCACGGGATGCGGGCTAACGCCTGTGACCACATGGAGAACGCCCGGCTCAACGGTTACGGGGGCCTGCCGTTCATCGTGGCCGACGGGCTGCGGCACGAAAACTCCCGTACGGTGAAGACGAAGGGCATCCTCAATGAGATCGAAGTCAGCGGCGCCATCGCGGAAGCGGACGCAATGATCATCGTCTCCCACGACAAGGGCCATGCCCTGACGGGCTTCGGCGGAGCCATCAAGAACCTGGGCATGGGCTGCTGCCCCGATACCGGCAAGCTCCGGCAGCACCGTACCGTGGGCCTGACCATCGACGAGTCAAAATGCGTCGGCTGCGGCGCATGCCGGAAGGCCTGCGAGCTGAAGATCCCCGAGATCGTCGAGGGCAAGGCGCGGAACGGCTCTCCGGCGTGCATGCGCTGCCCCGCCTGCCGGGACGCCTGCCCGACCGGCGCCATTTCGCTGGAAAACCTTGACAATGTGAGTAAGGCCCTGGCCTCTGCCGCCTATGGCGTGCTCTCCACGTTCAAGAAGGGCAAGGTCTCGTATGTCAGCTTCGCGAAGGACATCACCGAGTTCTGCGACTGCCTGCCCGGGCCCGGCAGGGTCGTGCTGGACGACATCGGCATCTTTGCATCTGACTCTCCCGTCTCCGTCGACGCGGCGTTCCTGGGCATGGCGGACTATACGATCTTCGACAAAGCCTACGGTACCGACAGCTTCCTGCAGGTTAAAGAGGCAAAGAAGATCGGCATAAAGGGAGACCTGAAGCCGAAAGTGCAGGAAGTATAATTCTTAAACCTTGGCGCTCTTGGCTTCCTGGCGCCCTTGGCGAGCGTGACAGGAGTCGCTTTGCCTTGACAATAAAAACGACGCTTGCCTTTTTAGGGCAATTCGACCCCGGTCACGCTCGCCAAGGGCGCCAGGAAGCCAAGAGCGCCAGGATATTTTTATAAAATTGGGTTCATCTGCGTTTTTCGGATCTGCCGATTCAATAAAATGGGCTTTGTTTCGGGGGCCTGTCGTACCAGTACTCGCGACGACCGCAACGTTTCTCTAAGTTCTCGCGACGACGCGGACATCTGCTGATGTCCGCGTCGTCGCGAGCATGCAGTCACGCGCCCTTGCGTACTCATCACAGGACGCCTGAACGGCAAACCATCAGAGACATACGGCCACCGCCCTTCGATCC
>MVRA01000128.1 GCA_002067315.1 Methanocella sp. PtaU1.Bin125
TCGCGGGCAACGACGCGGTGGAGCGGGCCCGGCTGTTCAATGACGCCGTGCCCATCAGCGGAACGATATTAACGAAGGCCGACGCCGACGCCAAGGGCGGCGCCGCGATCTCGATCGCCCACATCACGGGCAAGCCCATTCTTTTCCTGGGCGTGGGACAGGAATATAAGGATTTGAAGAAGTTTGAGACACAGTGGTTCCTGGACCGGCTCTTTGAACGCTGATGTTTTTTCTAGGTTCTTCTGCGTTTTTCGGATCTGCCGATTCAATGAAATGGGCTTTGTTTCGGGGGCCTGTCGTACCAGTTCTCGCGACGATCGCGACGAAACGCGACGGGCGCGACGTTTCTAAGAAGGATAATATAGCGGGTTGTCCGTTAACCGTCGTCGCGCCCGTCGCGTTTCGTCGCCGGACATCAGCAGATGTCCGCGTCGTCGCGAGTATGCAGTCCCGCGCCCTTGCGTACTCATCACAGGACGCCTGAACGGCAAACCATCAGAGACATCCAGCCACCGCCCTTCGATCCCAACCATGCAGAAGAGTCTTTTTATATTAATGTCGGCGGCCGCCTCGCGCGCGTGCCCGTTGACCGGCTGGCCGTTCACATTTTCCGGGCTATGGCTTGAGTGCGCTGACTATTGTTGTTCAGAACTCCCTATGGCCTGCTGATGCAGTTGTTCAGGCCCGAACATCTGAAGTAGTGTACCTTGACGGGTACATAGCAGGTGACGCCACCGGGGATGGTCTCGTTGAAGACATAGTTGTGATATTCGAACAGACGCCTGTCCTCCAGGCTGGCGTTGACCTTGTTATGGGTAAGCTTGACTTCCAGGAAGCCCGAGACACGGATCGCACTGCCGTTGCGGAGCGGCTTCAACGCCGGATCGACGTACACATAAGTGGTTACATTGCCGAAGCCGGTTTCGTTCTCTGCAGGCTCCAGCGGCAGTTCCAGGAACTGCTTCACTGCTGCCCGGCCCTGCGCCGACATGGGATAGTCCGGCGCCGCGATTCCGCCGGAGGCAATGACGGTCAGGTCATCGAACGACAGCCGGGACATAAAGATAATCTTACTATCGGTTAATCGATTAGCCTTCCAGGCGGTCGCGGGCAGTCACGTACCCTCCGTAACCTCCGTGGCTTTTTCACCAGGTGCTCTTTGCGACCTTTGTGCCCTCCGTGTCAATGTCCACAAATATTTAAATGGTCAGCCCGTTTAGCTCCCCGCAACGATGAGACCACTGATTTACGGCAACGGCTCCCTCCTCGTCTGTGTCGACGAGCGGGGGATCGTCCGGGACTTCTACTACCCGCACGCCGGCATGGAGAACCACGGGGGCTACATGCGTCTGGGGCTGTACGACATCGGCGCGAAGCGGTTCGCGTGGCTCGAGAACTGGAAGAAGACCCTGGCCTACCGCGGGGCATCCGGCGAGCCGGGCCCGGAGGGGGGCGACGGCACGTCCATGATCGGCGAATCGACCTTCGCCGACCCGGGGTTCGGCGCCGCGGTGACCGTGCACGAGATGGTACACCACGAGAAGGACCTGTTCCTGCGCACGATCACCGTGAAAAATACCTCGGCTACGCCCCGGTCGTTCCGGCTGTTCTCCGCGCAGAACTACCACATCCTGGAGAACAACTACGCGAACACCGCGGTGCGGGACGGCCCGATGATGAACCACTACAAGCGCAACCGGTTCTTCGTCCAGAGCTCGCGGCCGGTGTTCGACGTGTTCAGCACCGGCATCTCCGAATGGGGGGACAAGCTGGGCACCTGGAAGGACGCGGAGGACGGCCAGCTCGAGGGCAACGTGGTGGCCCACGGCACGGTGGACTCCACCGTCGGGTGGACGCTGCCCGCGCTGCTGCCCGGGGAGTCGACGAAGGTCCACTTCTGGGTGTGCGTGGGACAGGACTTCCGGGAGGCCCGGGCCATCCACGGCTGGATCCGGGAACAGGACATCGACATGGTCTACGACACCGGCGCCCACTACTGGCGCTCGTTCTGCGCCCGGGCCTTCAGCCGGGCCGCGCTGGCCCGCTTCGACCTGCTCCCGCCCGACGTGCAGTCCGCGTTCACCCGGAGCCTGCTCGCCGTGGCCGCCCACGTCGACCGGGAAGGCTCGATCATCGCCTCCTGCGACTCGCAGATCAAGCAGCAGGGCGCCGATTACTACACGTACTGCTGGCCCCGGGACGCGGCCTGGGTCGGCATCGCGCTCGACCGGGCCGGGTACGGCTACATCTGCCGCAACACCTACCGGTTCTTCGCCCGCATCATGGACCGGAAGGGCTTTTTCCGGCACAAGTACACGCCGGCCGGAGACCTGGGGAGCACCTGGCACCCGCTGCCCATGCTGCAGATCGACGAGACCGGGCTGCCGCTGCACGCGGCCTGGCGATACTGGCTGGAGAACAGGAACATAGCGATGCTCTCGTCAATGTACGAGGCGTTCATCCGGCCGGCAGCCGACTTCCTGGTCGGCTTCATTGACCGGGAGACCGGGCTGCCGAAGCCAAGCTTCGACCTCTGGGAGGAGCGCAAGGGCGTGTACACCTACTCCTGCGCCTGCGTCTACGCGGGGCTCGAGAGCGCGTCGTCCATCGCCGCCCTGGTCGGCGACCGGCCCAGCGCGCTGGTCTGGGGAGAGACGGCGCGGAAGCTGAAAGAGGCGATCGTGGACCGGCTGTACGACCGGAAGCTGGGCCGGTTCCTCCGGGGAGTGGGGGACGACACGGTGGACGCGTCGCTGTTCGCGGTCTGGTACCTCGGGGTGGTGCCGGCGGAGAGCGAGATGGCGCAGGGCACCATGCGCGCCGTCGAGGCGTCCCTCACCCGGCCGGACGGCGGCGTCGCGCGCTATACGGGCGACCGGTACCAGGGCTATATGAACAGCTGGCCGCTCTGCACGCTGTGGCTGGCCCAGTGGCACGTCCGCGCCGGCGACCTTGACCGGGCGCTGGCGCTGCTGCGCTGGGCGGTCGGGCACTCGGCGCAGAGCGGGCTGATGCCGGAGCAGGTCGGGGAGCGGGGCGAGCCGGCCTCCGTGCTGCCGCTCGC
>MVRA01000129.1 GCA_002067315.1 Methanocella sp. PtaU1.Bin125
GCTGAAATAGACCTCGCTGAAGTAGAGCAGCACGACTACGGTCCAGGTGCCGTACATGGACAATCCGACTGCAGTGACCGTATTCAACGTGTCCGAGGGCTTTTTAAGCAGGATCAGCAGCAGCGCGAAGATCATGAAAAAGGTGTACAGCGGGCAGTCCGGCACCGCCAGCCAGAGGTACCAGGGCGTCATCATGAGCTGCTGCCAGTAATAATAAAGCCCGAACAGAGAGCCTGCCACGTTGATCAGCAGCACGATCACGAGAAGCCGCCGATCGCCGTTGACCGTCTCTATGATCTTGCGTGGCAGCGTGATCTTGCGTGGCAGCGCGAACATGCTAAGACTGCCTCTCGATGACCCGGGCCGGCACGCCGCCCGCAAACGCGCCTGCCGGGATGTCCTCGTTGACCAGCGAGCCCGCCGACACGCAGGCCCCGTCGCCGATGACCACGCCGGCGAGCACGGTCGTGTTCGCGCCGATGAGCACGTTCTTCCCGATGACCACGGGCCCGGTGCGTTTTTTATCGATCAGGTACTCGTGTGCCAGGATGGTCGCGTTATACCCGATGATCGTATTATCGCCGATCTCGATCAGCTCCGGGTAGAAGATGTCGACGGTCGCGTTCAGGGCCATCGAGACCTTTTCCCCGACCTTCACCCCCATGAGCCGCATCGCGGCCAGCTTGAGGCTCAGCGACGGGCTGTAGCGGACCAGCAGCAGCATGAAAAAGTTGAAGGTGACCAGCACCGGATCGCGGTCCCGCGTCCACACCCATAGCGAGTTCGTGCCCGGCGGCGCGGGGTAATCGGTGAGCCTACGTCCGGACATCTCTACCCATCTTCAGGATGACCGGGGCGTCTTTACCCATCAGCCTCATCATGAGCGCCTTCTGCGCATGCAGGCGGTTCTCGGCCTGATCGAAGATGACTGAGTTCGGGCTGCGGATGGCTTCGTCCGTGATCTCCTCGCCCCGGTGCGCGGGCAGGCAGTGCATGATCAGGCAGTCCTTCTTCGCCAGCCGGATCAGGTCCATGTTGATCTGATAGTCCGCCAGGTCATTGCAGCGCCGCTCCTTCTCCGCCTCGTCGCCCATGGACACCCAGACATCCGTATAGAGCACGTCGGCTTTCTTCGCCGCCTTCTTCACGTCGTCCGTGATCGTCACCTTCCCGCCCATGGCCCTGGCCTTCGCCACGATACCTTCGTCAGGCTCGTAACCTTTCGGGCAGGCTACGGCGATTTCCATACCCATCATCGCCGACGCCAGGATGAGCGAGTTGCAGACGTTATTGCCGTCCCCCACCCAGGCGAACTTAAGCCCCTGCAGGTGCCCTTTCTTCTCCCGGATAGTCATCAGGTCTGCCAGCGCCTGGCACGGGTGCTCGAGGTCGCTCAGGCCGTTGATCACGGGCACCGCGGCGTTACGGGCCAGCTGCTCCACGGTCCGGTGCTTTTTCGCGCGGATCATGATGCCGTGGACGTAGCCCGATAATATGCGCCCGGTATCCTCGACCGTCTCCCCCCTGCCCAGCTGCATGGACGTCGGGTCCAGGTACAGCGCGTGGCCGCCCAGGTCCGTCATACCCACCTCGAACGAGACACGCGTCCGGGTCGACGATTTCTCGAAGATCATCGCGAGGCTGCGGTTCTTCAGGTAGTCCGTGAGGGCCCCCTGTCGGCGCATCCGCTTGAGGTCGTCGGCCCGGTCTAACAGGGCCTCGATCTCCTCGCGGGGCAGGTCGGCAAATGAAATGAAGTGCATCCGGCAATCAACTCACGTTAAAAGATAGTTTAAAAAACAGCGGCATCGGTTATAAATGTATCTAATGGGGCATGAACGAGTGCCGCTGCGTCAGGCGGACGGGCACACGCCCGCGCGCGGGCGATCGCGGAGGCAGGCGGCAGGGTGCCCGGGCCGGCAACCGGATGCGATCACCCACTGCATCCCTCGTGTATTCGAGGTTCACCGTTAGTTATTTATATCTTCAATGTCCTTTTATGCTTCGCGAATGCCGCCATAACTCAGTTGGTAGAGTGGCTGGCTGTTAACCAGCATGTCACAGGTTCGAGTCCTGTTGGCGGCGCTCTACCCCATCCATACGGGGGTGTAGCTTAGCCAGGTCAGAGCGCCCGGCTCATAACCGGGCGGCCATGGGTTCGAATCCCTTCACCCCCATGAAATTACCGGCAAAAGCCTAAATATTAAAAAATCGATATCTCTGTGGGCCCTGTTAGCTCAGTTGGGAGAGCGCCAGACTGAAGATCTGGATGTCGCTGGTTCAAGTCCGGCACAGGGCATTAATAAAGCTTTTGAAAGGCTGACGGAAAACTTTTCTCGAAAAGTTTTCCTGTCACCATCTCTTTCCTGATCAGATATATTCTCAAATATTTACCATTCTTATATCCCGTTCGGGAACCACAATCCCTCGACGGTCGACAGGGCCGTGGCGTTCGTGACCACCCTGATCTTGAGCTTGCCTTCCGTGAACGCGCAGTCGTACACGAAACTGCTGAACTTCCCGTCGGTCCAGGACTGCGACAGCGTCTTCGAGGTGTAGTTGCCGTACTTGTCCTGTATCTGGCCCTTCATGTCGATGAACTGGCTCTCGTTGATGCCGCGCTTCATGTCGTCGCTGAAGTGGCCGGAAAACTGCCCGTAGTCCCCGGTGTTAAACGATAAGAACAGGCTCTCTGCCGTGACGTTTGCCGCGTCGATCGCGTCCTGCGGCGGGGCCGTATCGACGCATCCGCCCGCTATGGCTATGAATACGATCATCAGGCTAATGATTATTGTTGTAGCGGTAGTCGAGCGCATGTCCATCATATACGGATGATAAAAATATCAAGCTTATGATTGCTGCGATGGGCGGGAACGCGTGGCAGGCCGGGCCCTCGATAAGAGGCCCCACCGGGTCGTTCACGCGTGCGCGCGCGAGACCGCGGCGGAGGTCGCTCGTATCTGCGGCGGAGGTCGCTCGTATCTGCGGCGGAGGTCGCTCGTATCTGCGGCGGAGGTCGCCTGTATCTCTCATCAGTAATTGTTCTTGAACGTGATAGCGGCAATGGTCAGCCATATAATGGCCAGGGCCGCGGCTTTGCCCCTGTTTTCCATTAGCGTACCCTCCGCTATCCACTTCGGAAGAAACGCGATCAGGCTGTAAATCGCGACAAGGGCCGGGATGGCAATGAGCATGACCGGGAACGTGAGGACCATCATGTTATAGACAGTAGCAGTTCCAGGACGACGCCGGACAGCACGGTCACGCCGAGCAACCCCCGGCCGCCGAACTGCAGGCGCACGGCGAAAAGGGCGAACGCCAGCGGGATGCCCAGGTAAAAGACGAAGATGGCCGGCATGTAGCCGAACCACCGGGAATAGTCGGGAAAGAACGTGGTCGTGAAATCGACGATTATCATGATGGCTACGGCGACTATCCGAACTACCGGGAATAGTCGGGAAAGAACGCAGTGGTGAAGTCGACGATTATCATGATGGCTACGGCGACTATATAATACTTCCAGAACGTATGGTTCGAACTATCAATAACTGGTCATTCCGATAATGGCTACCATGGCTTTCGACGAGATTACATTACGTGTATACGGTTTAACAAGTATACTATTTTATACTTTTAAGTACTTTATTTTATACATCTATGTATAAATTTTTAGACAACATATTTATACATTATATCCCAATATTCCTTTGTGACAGCTGCTATTAAACCGATATTCACCCGGAATGGCATAAGGTTGCTTAATCTGTTCCTCTTCTCCCCGACGGCCGAATTTCACCAGGCCGAAGCCATCAAACGTTCAGGGCTCTCTCGTACGACGGTGGCCAGGCTGCTCAAGGAATTCCGCAAAGAAGGCCTACTCCGCGTAACGCGCAAAGGGGACCTTACCTTATATTCAATTGTATCCGGACACCCTGTGGTACGGCAGTTAAAAATTTTTCTTAACGTCACAAACCTGTATGAGGTCTTCCAGAGCCTTTCAGGCCACGACATCGAAGTTTACCTTTACGGATCAGCAGCGCGGGGCGACGACGAGGAAAGAAGCGATATCGACCTCCTGATCATTGCGGGCCCGAATAATCAGGAGGTACTGAAAGTGCTTGAAAAAGCCCGGCGGAAAATTTCCCGCGAGATCAATGCTGTCATCTACTCGCCGGCGGATTACGCCAGGCTTCCGGAGACCGATAACCTTTTTTACAATAATGTGGAAAAAGATAAGATAGCGATCATCACATGGTAATACGAGACCTCGTCGACTGCGAACATGAGCGGCGGCTTAAAAAGGCGCCATCGGGCCATCCTGCTATCAGCCCGGAAGCCATACAAAGGGAGCTTGAAACGGCAGAACATGACCTGGCCTGCGCAAGGCATGAGATGGGGCTCGAAGATTACTGATGGGCAACGGTAAAATCTTATTATTCGATGCTTCATGTGGCCAGCGCCGTTTCGAGATCGCGGGGATATGTTATCGATAACCATCATTGCATGTTCCTTTTTCTGTTAAAAATCGCCGACCGCGGAGATATTGAGTCCTGCTATGCGTATTCGTATAAAGCGATGATCGAATCGAGAGCAAAAGCTGACTATGATTTAATCTATAGCAGAGATGTGGCAAATGACGGGCTGAGAACAGCAGAGCAATTTCTTGCCCGGATGAGATCGATAATCTCTCTTTAAGTATCTATTACTAGACGCTATGCTTCTATCCTGCCCGGCATCATATGCGCCAACCTATTAATATTCGATTGTTGATTCATCTCTGTATGAAACTGAAGCTGCAGCAGGTCATCCTTACCGTCCTGGGATTCCTGGTCGTCCTGTTAGTCTCAATCTATGCCCTCAACTATATCGCCAAAAGCCTGTTCCCGGACGCTGGTGTATGGGTCCTCTATGGTATCCCCGAGATACTGGGGCTGATCCTGGCCACCGCCGCGGCTTATGCATGCTGGCAATATGCCGGCAGGCAGGCCGCTAAAGAACAAGAGTGAATACTGCCGGGCGCAGTCAGTCCCGGGGCCCGGGGACCGGAGGCCAACATCCGGCAACAGCAACGGATTTTTTTCATTGGCCGGACGCCATTGTTTTGACAAATTTATATCCCTCCGTCCTCACAATGTCCACAGGGGAAACATTGTGCAGAGAAATCTACGAATAGTTATGACTGTACTGGTGGTGGTCTCGCTGGCGGCACTGATCATCCCGGTTGCGCTGTCACAGGGCCC
The DNA here is from genome assembly GCA_002067315.1 of Methanocella sp. PtaU1.Bin125. GTDB lineage: Archaea > Halobacteriota > Methanocellia > Methanocellales > Methanocellaceae > Methanocella_A. Next base: position 5,241 of record MVRA01000129.1, read on the forward strand.
AGGCCCGGGCATGAAGGGCCGGCGCGGCGGGCCGGCACTGGACGTGGACACGATTTACAACGTCATCGGCGTGACCGGGGCGACGGATACCTCCGTCAGCTTCGACATCCTGGGAAGCGCGATCAAGGGCAAGGACGGCCGCGTAATCTTTATGAACGAAACCCTGACGCGATCGGGGACGTACTACTTCGCGAACGACACGGCGGTCATCCCGTTCCTCAACCGGACACCGGGAGAACGCCCGCGGCCCGTGATCGGCAACTATGACAACGCGTCCGTTAATGTGGCAGGTGCATCAGCGGTCGTCACCATGAAGAACCTGACCATGACCCGGTACGGCCGGGGCGAGCATGAGGCGCAGTTCACCGGCCTCGGCGTCTACCTGCCGGACGGCACGGCGAAAAGCTATACGCTGACCACGCCCGCCCGGATCACGCGATCGCCCGACAACCGGTCCATGATGATCGCGGGCAGCCCGTCCATGCGGACGGCGCTACAGGACATGGTGAAAAGCGGCGCCCGGTTCCCGGCCGACGCGAAGCCGGTCATGCTGAAAGAGATCGATGCTGTAAAGTGAACGTTATGGCCGTGATACCTTCATGGCCTTATCTTTTCTTTTTGCGCGATGACCTTTCACAGCTACCATGAGGTTTTTATTCGAGGAACGCTTACCTTTCAGGTATATACTGGCAGGGGCATATCATGAGCAACACCTCATTTTCAAAGGCGGCAGACGGCAAAGAAATCTGGATGGACGCCGACCGGGCAGGGCCGTGCGTCAGCCTGTTGCTGAACGTTATCGAAGGGGCCGCGCAGCCTTTCATCGTCGCCGACACCAACGGCCGGATCGTAGGCTGCAACACGGCGTTCTGCCGGATGCTCGGCTACAGCCGGGAAAGTATCGGGGCCGTGAAGCGCATCGCCGATCTCACCCCGGCCGAGTGGCGCAAGAACGAGTCAGGCATCGTCGCGGCGCAGGTACGGTCCCGGATGCCGGCCATATACCGGAAAGAGTACTTCCACAAGGACGGCTCCCGCCTGCCGGTCGAGGTATATAATCACACCATTTTCGATAAGGCCGGGCGGCCGCTGTACTTTTACGCGTTCGTCAGCGATCTCTCCGGCCGCAAGTAGTTTCAGCCTGGCGGTCTGCCCATCCGGCCTTCTATGCTCCGGTGGCCGCCCGCGCGCGTGCGAATGCCCTGGCCGGGCATGCGGCCACAGCCATGCCTGTTTTTCATCGTCAATACCCGACTAAAACACCGGTCATCGACCGACTCGCATGGAAAAGTTAGTGACTGGCTGCGATTTCCCCCGGGCTGCCACGCGTGTGACCGCAGCGCAGGCTGCCAGTATGTTGCAGCGCGGGCTGCCAGTATGTTGCAGCGCGGGCTGCCCGTATCTACGGTCGGTCAGCCGGCGACGCAGTGCCCGACCTGTTATTCATCGTTCTCCTGCTCTGGCCCTGGGGCTTGTCCGGCATCTGATCATATAGTAAATATTTTATATTATGATATTAATAATAGCTTTCGAATGACGATTGCAGATCGGGCCCATGGCTATGGTGAGCGAAGATGACGGTAAGACTGATGGATGACGGCCGGCAGTGGGATGCCTTCATGGAGGAAAGCCCCTACGGACTGTTGTATCACAAATGGGACTTCCTGAAGATCGTGGAAAAGTACAGCGGTTTCAAGCTCCTCCCTTACGGGATCTACAAGGGCGATGAGCTGATCTGCCTGTTCCCCGCGTTCTACCGTGTCAAAGGAGGCTTGAAACTGCTCTATTCCCCGCCCCAGCAGACGCTGGCCTACGTGCCCTATCTCGGGTTTGTGATGAGCGATGTCTACGATAATCTCCGCCAGCATAAGAAGGAGCACTACATGGACATCGTGGCCCGGGAGATCAACCGGGAGGTCCAAAAGCTGTCCGTGAACCATGCCTCTATCGCCGCCACCCCCGGTTTCGTCGACTTCAGGCACTTCCGGTGGTCCGGCTACCACGTGGAAGTCGGCTACACGTACATCATCGACCTGAAGCGCGATATGAAGGATCTGTGGAACAGCCTCAGCAAAGACTGCCGGAAGAGCATCCGGGACTGCGAGAAAAAACATATGACCATCAAGCCATCGGACGATGTCGGCGCCTTCATGGCCCTCATGCGCCAGGACCTGGAACACAAAGGCTCCACGTTTTTTCACCGCCAGAGCCCGGAATACCTGAAGGAGCTGATGGCAAGGTTCCCGGATAACCTGAAGATGACTTTCCTGTATGACGACGATCATCTCGTCGCCGCCGCGATCAACTGCGAGTACAAGAAACACCTCCTGCTCTGGATGTGCGGTAAGGACAGTACCCGGGGCGACTACGGGGAATACCTGAACTGGGAGTTCATCAAGCAGGCGAAGGCCGGCGGCGTCGAGCGGGTGGAGAACTGGGGGACAGAGCAGAAGCTGCTTTGCGTCTACAAGTCCAAGTTCAACCCCGCGCTGGAGCCCCGGTACGCGCTCATCAAGGACGACAGCATCGGCCGGCTGGCCAAATGGACGTACGGCAGCGTCTTCGGCAACCAGCGCCTCACCTCCCTGATCAAGTCCCGCTGAGTTTTCTCGACTGCCACAACTTTTGTTCAGGCAGATGATGTATCTAACACAGAGTTACAGAGTCCACAGGGTGCACAGAGTACGGTTAAAGAACGGGCTACGGCAGCGTCTTCCGATCAAGACTTCGTGTAACGGCATGTCTAAAACAGCCCGGATCAGGGCGCTAAAATTTTTAATGGCGGATGTCGAGCTTTACGGGGTAATATAATGCTGGCTACTGATACGCAGGAGCGGATCAGGACGGGCGGTCTCTGCCACATAGCGATCGACGTCTCCGATCTGGATCGTTCGGCACAGTTCTATACGGGCATGTTCAACATGGAAATCGTCGATCGTTCCGGCCGGTACGTCCAGATGAAGACGACCGGGGCAAAGGACAGCTTTTTCATCTTCCGGGCCGACGGCCCGGTCAGCCCCCGGGGCTGCGGGCT
>MVRA01000130.1 GCA_002067315.1 Methanocella sp. PtaU1.Bin125
GGTCGAATGATGATATCTATATATTACTTCGTTATCGATATTCAGACGATTTAGTATCACTTCTCATATAAGTACGTTTTTACATTTATCCATAGGAAGAAGTTGGAACGCGCGAGGTCATGTGGCTATGGGTTGCGACGGCAGAACACGGCGGGTGGAGAGGCGATGACCCCCTGGGTGGACGTGGCGGGAATCCGCGATCTGGAGGATGGCGGGATGAAAACCGTCCCTATCGGGGGCCGGGAGTTCCTCTTAGCCAGGGCCCGGGGCCAATACTTTTGCGCCGACGGCCTGTGCCCGCACCTGAAGGGCGAGCTGTCCCGGGGCACGCTGACCGGGACTGTAGTCACGTGCCCGGACCACTACAGCCAGTTCGACCTGGCCAGCGGCGCCATTCTCCGCTGGACGAACCTGACCGGCGTCGTGGCCCGGGCGGACCTGCAGGCGCATCCCCCGAAGCCCCTCGCCGTCTACGAGGTGAAGGTCGAAGGCGATCGGGTGCTCGTCCGCCTGCCGTGAGCCGGCCGGTCCGCGGCGGCATATAGCCGTACAGGGCGACTCTTTTAGCGGCATTCCGGGAAACTATATGGCCCCGCCCGTCAATTGATCGATTCAGGTGTTATCCCTGGAAAATTCCACACGACCGGAAGCGCCCCCGCGCAAAGTGACCGTTACGAAGGACGGGCCGTATCTCGTCACCGGCGGCCTGCCGCTGGCGAAGGAGATCATCGTCTACGACGAAAACGAAGGCTGCCCGACCGAGTGGGCGCCTGGCGGGCAGTACCCGGATAAAAAGGCGTACGCGCTGTGCCGGTGCGGCCTGTCGGGGGACAAGCCGTTCTGCGACGGCACCCACGCGAAGGAAGGCTTCGACGGCACGGAGACGGCCCCGCGGGGCGGCTTCATGGAGCAGGCGGAGACGATCGGCGGTAAGGACATCGCCCTGCTGGACGTGCCGCCGCTCTGCGCCCGCGCCCGGTTCTGCCACCAGGGCCGGGGCATCTGGCAGATCGCGGGCAGCCAGAAGGACGCGCAGGGCCGGGCCCGGGCGGAGCACATCGCCGGCCAGTGCCCGGCGGGGCGGCTGGTGATCTGGGATAAGAAGACGGAAACGCCTGTGGAGCCGCACTTCGAGCCCGCGATCAGCCTGATCGAGGACCCGGAGAAGGGAGTCAGCGGAGGGATCTGGGTAAAGGGCGGCGTGCCGGTGGTGGGAGCCGACGGGCGGCCGTACGAGGCCCGGAACCGGGTCACCCTGTGCCGCTGCGGCCTGTCTGGGAACAAGCCGTTCTGCGACGGCAGCCACATCGGATCAGGATTCACCGACGGCGATGCGTCGCTGACCAGGACGAGCGGCGAGTAGAGGTGTTCATCATGGCGGAATTTGTCGAATTGACGAAGACGGACGCGCTCCCGGACGGAGCGATGAAAAAGGTCAGCGCCGGGGGCCGCGACTATCTGGTCGCCCGGGTCGCCGGGAAGTATTACTGCACCGACCTGCGCTGCCCGCATATGGGCGGCGACCTGTCGAAGGGTACGCTGAACGGCACGGTCATCGAGTGCCCGGTGCACCACAGCCGGTTCGAGCTCTCGGACGGCCGCGTTGTGCGCTGGCTGGGCGGCTCCGGCCTCGTGAACGGCGTGCTGGGCAGGCTCAAGGGGCCCGTGCCCCTGAAGGCCTACGAGGTCAGGGTCGAGGGCGACCGGGTGCTCGTCAGGCTCTGAAACCGGGAGAGAGTATTTCACATATTCTGGCTAACTTTACTCTCTGTGATCAGATGAAGACCATCATTCTTACTCACGGGGACAGCGATGGCATCTGTGCGGGCGCGGTCGCGCTCGCGGCCAACCCGGGCTCGCCGCTCTACTTCACGAACGCGGTCAGCGTGGTGTCCGACCTCGACCAGGCGCGGGGATACGACCGCGTGGTCGTCTGCGACATCGCGATCAATATCCCGACGGCCGGCCGGCTTAAGGCGCTCGTCGATTCGCTGGCGGCGGACGCCGAGGTCATCTATATCGATCATCATCCGTTGCCGGAGGGCTTCGAGGCGGAGTGGCTGATCAGCGATATCACCTCTAGCGCCTCGGAGATGACCTATAAGCATTTCCGCAACGACCTGCACCCGGATATGAGCCGGGTGGCACTGTACGGGGCCATCGGGGACTACCGGGACAACTCGGACAGCGTCCGCGACATGGTACAGGACTGGGACAAGCGAAGCCTCTACTACCAGGCCGGCACGCTGTCGCAGGGCATCGAGATCGGCCGGCGTGACTACGAGTTCAAGCGCTGGCTGGCCATGCAGCTGGCCAAAAACGTCCAGCCCTCCGACATTGATGTCCTGGCGAAGAACGCCGTCATCGCCTCGCAGCAGGAGAACGAGCTGCGGCAGCGGGTGGCGACCGATGTGGTCAGCATGCGCAACGTCTCGTACGTCATGGACCAGAAAGCCTGCATGTCCAAGGCGGCGATCTACGCCCGCGTGTATGGCCATACGCCCGTCGGCATGTCCGTCGAGTACCGCGAGCACCGGGACGCCTATGACTTCAGCCTGCGGGCGAAGGGCGACCTCAACCTGAACCTCATCGTGAGCGCCACCGCGGCAAAGCATGGCGGCAGCGGCGGCGGGCACCCGCTGAAATACTTCCTCAAAGACCTCGACGAGGCCGTGACCGCCGCTTTAGCCAAATAACCATGGACGACGCTACGCTGGCGCCCCTCGAGTCGTTTTCCAGGCTGGCGTAGCGGTACACAGGGCGCGGTAAAAGGCCGCAGAGAGCGCGGTTACTTTATTAAAGGCGGCTGAGCGGAAATCCTGAAAGAAACTGCATTCTCATGAACAAGCCAGGCATTTCGGCGATTGCGGGTGCTCCGGCCGGGCATACGACGGCAGCCCTACCGTTTTTTCATAATTATACCTGACTATTATTACCTGACTAAAACCCCGGTCCTCGACCGACTCCTGTGGAAAATTTATCGGATTTGCGCGCCGGGTTGTGTCGTTTGCCGCCTCCGGCGGGCCATTCGTACTACCCGCCCTCCCCCCCCTGGCGCGCAGCGCTGCACGGATAGACGATATGGGGAGGGGGGACATCCTTTTTCATCATCTCTGCCTGACCATGGCCCAGGCCACCGACCGACTGACTCTATGACAGGCCGTGATTCGCCCGGGTTGTGACCCGTCCATGCGCGCGTGCGCGACCGCAGCGCAGGCTGCCCGTATTTGCAGCGCAGGCTGCCCGTATTTGCAGTGCAGGCTGCTCACGACCATTTACTGTGCCGGGTAACGTGGGTGCGTAGCCCGGAGGAGATACACCGGCTACAGGATTTGCCGTTCGCACTGCCTTTCCTTCGTGTCTTTGTTATCTTTGTGCCTTTGTGGTTCCAAAACATTTTAATATGAGTAGACACTATTTGCAAGGCGGTGATTCCGCATGGGAAAGACTGGAAGCATAGAATGGGTCCAGATCCGGGGCAGAAAAGGCCAGATGAGGCTGGTGCCGAAGGGCGAGTCTCAGGCCAACAAGCCGGGGCCCGGACAGCGATATGATGCCAGGGGCTTCGTGAGCCGCGTCTCTTCGAGGACGAAGAAGAACGTGCTCGGCGTGAAGTCCAAGGCGAAGAAGTAAACGACAATCCTTTTTAACCTTCAGACCGGCCCCATCCGTGGGGCCTGACCTGTATTTACCCGGTTGTTTTTGAAATTATATTCCGGCATTCCAGCGCATCCTGCGTCGGTATGCTATCGCCGGGGCCTTTTAATAGTAAAGCTTTTATAAAGTTTCACCGACATTATCTGCTTGTTATATTTTCTATTCCCGGAGGCGGAAATGAGCGAAGCGAGGCTTTATCCCAGCGTGGCCATCGTCGACGACGAGCAGGACCTGGTCGACGTCTATACGCGACTGTTCCGGCTGAAGAAGATCACCGTATGCTTCGTCGCCGGCAACGGCCAGGAGGCCGTGGACGCCTACCGGCAGTCCCGGGTGAAGCCGGACATCGTGATCATGGACAACCGCATGCCCCTGATGAACGGCCTCGACGCCATGAAGGCCATCATGGCGATCGACCGCAAGGCCCGGTTCATCTTCATGAGCGCGGACGCCAGCGTCAGGGAACAGGTGACTGCGATGGGCGCACTATTCCTTAAGAAGCCGGCCAGCCTGCAGGAGCTGATGCGGGCGATCGAATCACTTAGCGGCGGGCATGACGGTTCCGGATCGTGCGATGGTGGAACGGGAAACCGGGGCAACTCTCCCGGCACTGCCTGCCTGTGAGCCGGCCGGACAGAGGCCAGGTAATTTATTTCTATATTTTTTTAAAATATTTGTTATAATATAAGTGAGCACTGGCCCGGCATGGGCCTGTCGCCTTGCGCTACCTGCCGGAGTGCCAGTAAAAGAGATTTTTTCGTATATTATAATATTTATTGCATAATATTTTATACGAATAAAAAGCTTTAAGAATGATGCAGTACATGTTATGACGACAATCTACAAGTTGATTCTATTCAGGGGAATTGTATGTCCAAGGCAGAAATTTTAACACAGTTGAAATCAGCCGAGGAGCAGGCGAAACAGCGACGGGCGAAGGCCGAAGACGAGGCCCGGCAGACCGTCGCCGCCGCGAGGAAGGAAGCTTCGGCAATCACTGAAAGCGCCCGGAACAAAGCCGCTGCGGATGCGCGGGCGAAGATCGAGAAGGCTACGGCCGAAGTCACGGCCGAGGCGAACGCCCTCCGGGCCGGCGGCGAGAAGAGCGCGTCGTCCCTGAAGGAGGCGGCGATGAAGAATGTCGGCGGCGCGACCAATTACCTGATCAAAGAGTTCGAGAGGTACGTGGATGCTAGAGCCTCAAAAAATGGATAGGGTCCTGATCGTCGGCTCGAAAGACGTGATGGAACCTGCAATCGACGCGCTCCACGATGCCAGCCTCGTCCACCTCGAGGACTATGTCGAGGAAGAAGGATACTTCAAGATCGGCAAACCCCTGAATACCGTCACTTCGCTGTCAGAAAAGCTGCTGAAGCTGCGGTCGATCAAGAGTTACCTGGGCACCAAAGACCGGCCCGGGATCATGGAGCCGCGGGAGAAGGTCCTGAAAGACGTGGACAAGTACCTGGCGGACCTCGAAAAGTCCGTCTCGAGCAAGACCGCAGAGCGCGGCACCCTCGAGTCGGAGCTCAAGGAACTGAGCCGCCGCGA
>MVRA01000131.1 GCA_002067315.1 Methanocella sp. PtaU1.Bin125
GATGCTCTTGGTCACGTCGGACCACTTGGCCACGAACAGCCACGGCTCGCCTTTGCCGGAGAAGTCGACGCCGCGGAAGCGGCCGAAAAATTCAACGATGGCTTTGAGCATTTCATCGCCCGCGTTCTCGAAGCCCTCGAAGATCTTACGGTCTGTGATCGTGGCAATGGAGAGCGCGCTCAAAAAGCGCCGATTGTCCCGGTAGTAGGCGAGGCTGGCGGCGAAAAATCCCTTCAGGAACCCCGGGAAGTCGTCGAAGTCGATCCTTTCCGGGCGGCCTGCCGCGGTCAGCTCGCCGACGAACCGCAGGCCGACCTCCCGGACGATCTCGGGCTTGCCGGCGGGGAAATACTTGTAGATTAGGCCGACGCTCACCCCGGCGTCCCCTGCGATGTCCCTGATGGTGACGTTTTCATACCCGGCGTCCTCGATCATCCGCTTCGTCGAGGCGAGAATTTTAGCGACCTTCTCGTCTTTGTTCCTCACGTACTTCCTTTCTGCCATCCCTGACTCCCGCAACTGATCAACGGCTTTATATATGGGCAGGTGAACTTTGTTCAAAAGCTTTATAAATAACTAACGTTACCTTTCCTTAGTGAACAATGCTCACCTCGATAAGGGAGGGGTAACATATGATAGAAGTCAACGACCTGACCTACACGTACCCGGGCGGCAAGAAGGAGGCCGTCAAGGGTGTCTCGTTTAGCGTGAAGCCCGGGGAGATCTTCGGCTTCCTCGGCCCGAGCGGGGCCGGCAAGAGCACGACCCAGAAGATCCTGACCGGGCAGCTGCGGGGGTTCCGGGGCCACGTGTCGGTCATGGGTAAGGACGTCAGCGCGTGGAAGCCGGAGTACTACGAGAAGATCGGCGTGTCGTTCGAGATACCCAACCACTACCTCAAGCTGACGGCCGCGGAGAACCTGAACTACTTCGCCTCGCTGTACGGCGGAGAAACCGAGGATCCGGCCACGCTTCTCAAGATGGTGGGCCTCGAGGCCGACGCTAACAACCGCGTCGCCCATTTCTCCAAGGGCATGAAGGTAAGGCTTGGCTTCGTGAGGGCTTTGCTGAACAAGCCCGACCTCCTGTTCCTCGACGAGCCGACCACGGGACTGGACCCGGTGAACGGCCGCATCATCAAGGACATCGTCCTGCAGAAGAAGGCCGAGGGCAAGACCGTGTTCCTGACCACCCACAACATGGCGCTGGCCGACGAGCTATGCGACCGCGTCGCCTTCATCGTGGACGGGGAGATCAAGCTCGTCGACGCCCCGCGGAAGCTGAAGCTCCAGCACGGCCGGCGCACCGTCCGGGTCGAGTACAACGAGAACGCGCACGTCGAGACCCGGGAGTTCGACCTGAAGGACCTGGCGGCGAACGCCGGCTTCATGGACCTCCTCCGCACGAAGGACGTGCAGACCATCCACACGGAAGAGGCGACGCTCGAGGACATCTTTATCAAGGCCACGGGGAGGAGCCTGGCATGATCAACCGGCTGGCATCCACGGTACTGCTCGACTTCAGGCAGCAGGTGCGGTATGGCTTCGTCGTCGCCGCCGCGTTCTCGGTGATCGTGATGGTCGGCATGCTCAGCCAGTTCGATGCGCAGGGCTCGCAGCTGTTCCTCCCCGTGTTCATCTTAGGGAACCTGATCCTGGGCACCTTCTACTTCATCGCGGGCATGGTGCTGTTCGAGAAGGGGGAGGGCGTCCTGCAGGGCCTGGTCGTGACGCCGCTGCGGGTGGAGGAGTACCTCGGCTCCAAGGTGCTCACCCTGACCGCGCTGGCCATCGTCGAGAACCTGGCCATCGCCACCGTGATCTTCGGCACGGGCTACAACGTGCCGCTCCTGGTCGCCGCCACGATACTGACCGCGATGGTCTACGTGCTGCTGGGCTTCGTGCTGGTATCGCGGTACGGCTCGATCAGCGAGTACCTCATGCCGTCGGCAGTGATCACCATCTTCCTCACGCTGCCGCTGTTCGACTACCTGAAGGTGTTCGAGACCCCGCTCATGTACCTGCACCCCATGCAGGCCCCGCTGGTGCTCCTGAAGGCCGCGGTCATGCCCGTGGAGACGTGGCAGCTGGCCTACGGCGCGGGCTATTCGTTACTGCTGGTGGCGGTCATGTTCATCCTGGCCCGGCGGGCGTTCGACCGTTATATCGTGAACCGGGAAGGAGGCCACTGATATGGACTACGTGAAAGTGATCAAGTCGTTCGGGCTTGGCGACCTGCTCAACGTGATCCGGGACCCGCTGCTCAAGTGGATGATCGTGATGCCGTTCGGGATAGCGGTGCTGTTCCGTTTCCTGGTGCCGGAGCTGGCCCGGTGGGCGGCGCCGTACGCGGACCTGGTGCCCTACTACCCCATGTTCATGGGCCTCGTCGTGGTGATGGTCCCCATGCTGTACGGCGTCTGCATCGGCTTCCTGGTGCTGGATGAGCGGGACGATGGCACGCTGGCCGCGCTCAAGGTGACGCCCGTCTCCCTGACGAGCTACCTGGCATACCGGATCACGGCGCCGATGCTGGTCAGCTTCGTGACCACGCTGGCCGCCATCCCGGTCGCGGGGCTGGCGAGCGTCGACCTCGTGACCACCGTGGTGGTCGCGCTGGTCGCGTCCCTCGAGGCGCCGCTCTTCGCGCTGGTCTTCGCCGTGCTCGCCGAAAACAAGGTACAGGGGTTCGCCATCCAGAAGATGCTGGGCACCGTGCTGGCCATCCCGCTGATCGCCTACTTCCTGGACCCGCGGTGGGAGTTCGTCTTCTACGCGATCCCGACGTTCTGGCCTATAAGGGCGTTCTGGGAGGGCATCTCGGGCGGGGCGAACTTCTGGCTGTACGTGCTCGGGGCCGTCCTTATCCACGCGGCCTTAATAGCGGTGCTGCTGCGGCTGTTCGACCGGAAGCTGCACCGGTACGCGTGACGGCTTTACAGGCCTCCCATGACGCGCTGCCGCCGGGGCCCGGTGCTCCGGCGGTAGGGCGTCGTTTTATGTACTATCAGGAAAGAGCAGGCACAAGCCTGCTAAACACTCGCAATATTGAAATATTCCAATCACCATTTCTTTATAATTTCACACCGCACACGGCGATGCTTTATATCATGGCAAGCCGGATAGAAGTTTAATCTTTAAATAATAATAGAATAAAAATGTATTTGAGGGATAATGTTGGAACTGCTGAAGGCAATATTATTAACAATCCAGGCTGCTGATGGCCGTATATCCGGCCGTACGGCGATCCAGAAACTGGTCTATTTTGAAACTGTTAAAAATATTACCAGAGCAGAGTACCGGCCCCATTACTACGGTCCATACAGTGAAGAAGTTGCCAACGCTATCCAGACCCTTGTAGCCCTCAAGTTCCTGAAGGAGGAAGAGGTTAGCTATGGTATCGAGCCGAGACCATGGAGGGTATTCAAATACGAGATGTCTGACGAGGGGAAGAAGGCCGTTGAACAAATAAGCAGCGAAAACGCGAAAGAATACGAGCAGATAAAAAGCGTTGTCGAGACGTCCAAAAATGTCGTAGGCCTCGACGCCAACGCGATGTCATTAGCGGCGAAAGCTTATTTCGTCCTGCTAAAGGGTAAACATGCAATGACTTGCGAAGAGATTAAAAAG
>MVRA01000132.1 GCA_002067315.1 Methanocella sp. PtaU1.Bin125
CTCGCGCGCGTGCGCGAATCCGGGCCAGGCCTGTCACGAATCTTCATCCCCGGTCCGCCCGGGGGAAAATGCCTCTGTGTAAAACCTTTCGAGAACGGTAACTGTTCAGGTGTTCCCCGGGAGTCCTGTTCAGGCTTCCGGAATAACCTTTGCGGAGGCTTAGCGCAGGACGGTATACCCGCGACGACGCGGACATCTGCTGATGTCCGGCGACGAATCGCGAGGATCTATATGACCGGCACCGAAACAGGGCCCATCTTCATTGCCTGCGCGTGAAGAACTGTCCTTCATCAAGCGAGTCTCACGGACTGGCGGCCGTCCGCTCGCGCGCGCGTGCGCTGGCCATGGCCACCTGTTGAAGAGACACCTGAACAATTACCGCACGTGAAAGGTTTCAGCCATGGCATTTCCCGGAGAGGACGGGCTGGCGGGGATGCGGGAAGTCCTGGGCGGCTCGACCAAGGCCATCCCCGCGCCTGCCGCGCGCGAGGCGGCGGGCTGCCGTCGTTGCCGACCGGATAGTCCGGGACTTCCACTCGTGACCCCGGACATGCGTTCTATACCCTGCGCTTCTGTCATATAATCGCAGTGCAGCACCGGCTTCATCCGGTAGGCTGCACAATACTTTCACCGTGCTTCGAACTCGCTTATATACAATTGCAGATACATGTATGATTGTCTCCCGCACATCAACACGGAGACTTGAGGATATTATGGTAAAGGAATTAGCGAGAGAACTCAAAGAGAAGTTTTCGTCTATGGGCGCCCCGGACGTGCCCCTGAAGGAGATCGAACAGAAGCTGGATCTGCTGGTGAACCAGTACAAGGTGCCCGAGGACGAGGCCCGGCGCACGGTGTACAACCAGTACGCCAGGGACCTGAAGCTGCAGCGGCCCCAGGCGGGCGGCGACGCTGAGCTCGTCAAGATCAAGGACATCGCCAAGGACGGCATGTGGATATCGCTCAACGCGAAGGTCATGCAGCTATGGGAGAGCGACAAGAGCTCGATCGCCCAGGTCGGTCTGCTAGGCGATGAGACGGGGATCATTAAGTTTGTCGTGTTTGCCAAGTCTGAGCTTCCACTGCTTGCGGAGGGCAAGAGCTACCACTTCTCCAAGCTTGTCACCGACTCATGGCAGGGCCGGTTCTCGGTGAAGCTGAACAAGGCCACCGTCATCACCCCGATCGACGACATCGACACCGGCGGTGCCGAGACGACGATGACCGGCGCCATCGTGGACGTGCAGTCCGGCAGCGGTCTGATCAAGCGGTGCCCGGAGTGCAACCGCCCGCTGAACAAGGGCATGTGCGTCGATCACGGCAAGCAGGACGGCGAGTACGACCTGCGCGTCAAGGCGGTGCTGGACGACGGCCGGACCGCGCAGGATATCATCCTGAACCAGGAGATGACCTACAAAGTGACGGGCATCGACGTCAAGATCGCCAAGAAGATGGCGATGGACGCCGTGGACCCGGCCGTGGTGCTCGACGAGATCAAGCGCATCCTGCTCGGCAAGTACTTCACGGTTCGCGGCCGCGTCGCCGGCGGGCGCTACCTGCTGGTCAACGAGATGGACAGGACGGCGAAGGACATCACGCTGGACGAAGTGCTGAAGAAAGTGGAGGCGATCTGAATGCCGCAGGCGAGAGAAGTGGCGAGGCGCGTCTTCGCTAAAGAGTTCAACGCGTCGAACATGCTCTTCAAGGAGAGCGAGGACCAGTACTCCCCGCAGTACGTGCTGACCCCGACCGGCGCCAAGTGCAACCGGGTCTTCATCGTGGGCACGCTGACAGAGAAGAGCGACATCGGCAACGACTCGGAGTACTGGCGCGGCCGGGTGACCGACCCGACGGGCGCGTTCACCATCTACGCGGGCCAGTACACCCCGGAGGCCGCACAGGCGCTGTCGGACATCGAGGTGCCGTCCTTCGTGGCGGTCATCGGCAAGCCGAGCAGTTACAAGGGCCAGGACGGCAACCCCGTGATCACGGTCCGCCCGGAGATCATCGTCCCGGTCGACGGCGATACGCGGGACCTGTGGGTCAAGGACGCCATCGAGGCCACCGCGGAGCGGCTGCAGGCGCTGAAGGCCGGGTCGACCCCCGACGCCGTGAAGGCGAAGGAGCACTACAACCCGAACGTCGACGAGTACAGGACGATGCTCCAGAACGCGGCCAAGTCGCTCAAGTCGATGGAAGTCGTCGTCACGAACGCGCGGTAAAGCAACAGAGCACAGGGGCTGAAAGGTCCGGAGTTCCCGGCAGCGGGTCTGTCATCTCCGGGTCGCTGACCCCTGTGACTTTCCTATTTATGGTTTTACGGGCAGGTTATCCGCTATAACCTCCGGACAGGCTTTTTCCTTCGCTTGCCCGAGGATGACTGAGGTGTAGTGTGATGTTCCCGCTGGCATTACCGTTCCCGCTCGACGCCCCGTACGGGCTGACCTGCTTCGCGTTCAACCCGTTATCGGACTTCGTCTCCGGCCTGGCGTTCAACACTCTCGGGTTCGGCACCTGGCTGCTGCCGCCGCTCGGGTGGACGTAGGTAAAAAAGTAATAATCTATATCTGTAACACATTCTATCTGGCTGTGCGACTCCTGTCAGGCCTGCCAATTAACAAACGTTCGATCAAACATGCGCTCAGCCACCCGGCTGCTTCGACGGTCGCGCCGGCGCCATGTAGCCCGGAATCGGCGGATCATTGTATCCCGGTCAGGCGAAGACGAGAAAAATGGGGGGAGTGTCATCGCTTTTCCGGCCAGGGTACCCGTATGCGCGCGCGAGCGGCCGCCGGAGCCCATAAACCCGCCGGAGCCCATAAACCCGCCGGAGCCCATAAACCCGCCGGAGCCCATAAACCCGAAGAATATTCAGAAAATTATCTCAGAGCCTGTCCATCATCTTTAAAACGTGTGACCTGTATTCCTCTTTAACAGAGTAAGCATAGCTCCGATCTGCCCCGGGCGCTTTCTCTACGACGCCCCGGGCCATGAGCTCGTTCAGGTGGTGGTGCGTCGACGTCGTGGATATCTCCAGCCGCCGGGCCAGCTCCTGGTTGGAGATGCCCGGCCTCTCCAGCAGCTGCTCCAGCGTCTTGCGCATCGGCTCCCGCCGCATCAGGGCCAGCAGCGAGCGTTCCTCGGGCGAATAGGTGCCCGCGTTGGTGAAATAGCGGAGATACTTGTCGCCGTCCTTCAGGGCGACGATCTTGTGGTTGAGTGTCAGGATAAACAGATGATACCTGATAGTGCCGAGGTTCATCCGCTGTGCCCGGGATATATCGACCGCAGTGGCACCCGGGTTGTCGATAATGTACTGTAGCACGGCCTTCCGGTTCGCGTTCTTGTCCAGCTGGCCCCGGGCCCGGGTCACCGTGCCCAGCATGAAGAAGCGGAGGAACAGGTACACGATGGCGACGAAGGCGATTCCCGCTACCATCACACTGCCGGTGACCGATCCGATCTTGCCGTCGTTCGTGCCGTAGAAGAAAGTGCTGTTGTTCGCAGCCATCGCGGTGAC
This sequence comes from Methanocella sp. PtaU1.Bin125, assembly GCA_002067315.1. Taxonomy (GTDB): domain Archaea; phylum Halobacteriota; class Methanocellia; order Methanocellales; family Methanocellaceae; genus Methanocella_A. The sequence goes on from MVRA01000132.1 coordinate 3,521, forward strand.
CAGCCCTTCCACGGGCTTACTCCACAGGACCTGCCCCTGATCGTCGAGGGCATACAGGCCCCTGGCGTAGATGCAACGGGACTTGCCGTAGACGATAGGGGACTCATAGATGGCGAAATAGTAGTTGAGGTAGGTGACGTTCTCGCCGGGGTAGACTTTAATGTTGCCAGTGTAGCCCTGGAAGAACGGGATATCCGGGCGCCAGCCCATGCGGGTTTCCCTGGCCATGGACTCCTCCGCCATCTCCGGCGTGTAGCCGGGCAGCGCGTCCTCCAGGTTCTCCCGGTCCAGCCGGACGATGTGCTTGTCGGCGGGGGGCACGGTGAAGTTCCATAACCCGGCGCCGGTCATGGCGTCGAAGGCCATAAGCCGGTCCGGGTTGAAACGCTCGGTCCTCATGATCCAGTCGAACGTTTTCGCGTCCATGTATCCGGTACTGTTGAACGCGTAGATGACGCCGTCGCTTGCGCTCACCGGCACCGGCAGGTTGGCCTGGCCGTCCAGCCCGCCAAACAATACGTAAGGCCACTGCGTGGTCGTCACGCGCCCGTCCGGGGCCACGATGCAGATGTATTCCACGTTGATCATGGGCTGACTGTGCGTCTTTTTAATGTAGACGTTACCCCGGTCGTCCACCGGCATCAGCTCGAACAGCGAGTACGTCCCGCTTCCGGTGAGATGACTTTCCAGCAGGATGTTACCCTGGCGGTCGAGCTCGATGACCCCGTCACTGACCGGCACGAACAGCGTGTGGTTGAAGTACAGGGGCAGTGTGGAGTATGCCTCGCTGGTGTTCTCCCGTATCGCCTGCCGGACGGCGCTATGGCCGATGTCCCGGCTCCACACGAGGCTTCCATCCGGGGCATACGCGTTGATGACGCTTGTCGGGAGCACGTTGCTGTGCCACATATACTGGTGCGACAAGTCCACGTCCGACGGCATCTCCGGGAAGCTGTTTATGTTGTAGGGCCGGATAGCCCGGACCGCGTAGACGTATCCCTCCCCGTCGATCGCCGGGGGCGCGGCCAGGTCGTCCAGTAAAGTGATCTCCGTGAGGTTTTCATCGATGATCTGCACGCTGTAGTCATGGAACAGGTAAATCCTGCCGTTGAGGACCCTGAGCGATACGGTGCAGGGCATCTCCGTGTCGTGTGTCATAAGGGCGGCGGGGATCTCGATATGGAACGGGCACTGCCACTTCTGCCTTCCATCCGGCGCGATGGCGATGATCACTGCAAGCCGGCTGAAACTCGGCGGTATGGAGCGGTTCAGCAATTCCCGGTCTTTCGCCGTCAGATGGCTCACCGCTACGACATAGAGGTTACCCGCGTCCTCGGCGACGATCGGTCCGGTATACCACCCATAGCCGGTCCCTTCCACGCTATTGATAACGCTCCATTCCCCCGGGACGTTGAACGACCAAACGAGGCTCCCGTCGCTCCGGAAGGCCGCGATGTCGTTGCCCCGGAAGGTATACAGCATGTCTTCGCCGCCCACGAACATATAGTCCACACTGCCGTTGCCCGGGATCTCCCATCCGGCGGCTTCCCGGTGAGGCGTGCTGGCGATCATCAGGATGAGCATGCAGGACAGCACGATAAAAATCAATATCAGTGCTGCTTCAAACTTGAAAGGCCTGCCCGTATGTCTCACCTGATGATAGGTGGGAGACCGCTTAAATATAGGTTCTCTCACCAAACCCTAATCGGAAAATGACTGTTATTACAGTTAACATTTGATGCCACAAGGCTTATTAAGGCTGGTTCTCATCAATCAATACTATAACAGTCTGGCGTCCGAAAATTCGACGGCAGCGCGGGTGGGATGGCCACGGAAGACATAAAATTCATTATCACGTTTACCGTTTGCTTTGTGGTCGTCGGCTGTATCGTCATCGGCGCCGGCTATGCGCTCGTCAGTTGGACCGACCTTTTCAAGCCGGGCGATGGTGCTCCGATGGTCACGCCTGTTCCTTCAAATGTGCCGGAAGGCCCGACCCCGACGCCGGCCCCGACGGCCCCGATCATCATCCCTGTCACGGCGACGCCCAAACCGACGCCGAAGCCGACCAGCTATTATGTGAACGTCAACTATATCGGCGACGCGTCGAGCCGTACCTACGAGGTCAGCTACACGCTGGGGAAGAACCCGGCCGGGCAGTTATCCGGCCCGATCAACCTGGACCTCGCCTTATTCTCGGTCTGGGAAGCCGGCATCATCTACCAGAACTATACCTATGATCAGGCTATCGCCAGCGGTGCAGGCTGGTCAGGCGCGAACGGCGACCACTGGCTGGAGAGCGGCGAGACCTTCGTCTTCAAGGTCAACGGGTACTCGCTGAACATCCCGCCCGACACCCAGTCGCAGGTGACCCTGGTCGTGGAAGGCGAAGTGATCCGGACGACGACGCTGCCCTACCTGATCAACCCTGTGATAACCGGCCCGCCGGTCGATCCTGAAGCCACCGTTAATCCGTATGGCTATTAGGCGGCAAGGCGTCGAGACGATAGGCCTGTGCTAAAGCATATGATTCGCAGGCAGCCCTGTCTGGTGCGCGCGCGTGCGCGAGCCGTCGCCATGAAGGCGGAAGAGGCAACGGCAGCCTTTCTTACAATACTCTGCGTAC
>MVRA01000133.1 GCA_002067315.1 Methanocella sp. PtaU1.Bin125
TTCGGCCGGGCGATCGTGAACCACTTCCTCAGCGTGGAGGACGCGTTCCTCATCCGCGCCCGACTGCACAGGAAGGTCCCGCCGATCGACATCGCCGTCGAGCTGGAGGCCTTCGAGGCGGTCTACTTCCGGGGCGTGGACCGGCTGTCCCGGGTCATCGGCATCAGCATCCCCTCCCGGGTGTTCAGCCCGGCCAGCCTGGACATCGCGTTCTCCGGCGAGTCCATCGCGAAGATGGACCACGGCATGCGGGACCAGTTCCTCAGCTTCAGCATGGAGTTTTTGGACTGTACCTGCGAGGACGCGCCGTTCTGCGGCTGCCCGGAGCGCAAGTTCAGCAAGAAAGTAATCGCCTACCGGCTGCAGGATAAGGACCCGCACGCGATCGCCCGGGCGATCGCGTCCGACTACAGCCTGAGCTCCTTCGAAGGCGACATCCTGGGCTACCTGGACCGCACGGTCCGCAACCTGGACGCCATCTACGAGATCGCCAGGATCGAGCGCCTCAACGCCGCGGCCGCCGAGGCCCGGAAGCTCCGGGACGGCGTCGAGGACCCGGAGACCGTCACCGGGGAAGACTTCGCCGGGCTCTTCACCACAAAACGTGTATCCAGAGTACAGCAGCAGCGGGAGGAAGAGGCCCGCATCGCCGCCGAGCTCGCCGCGAAGCTGCAGAAAAAGCGGGCTGCCGCCACGCCCCGGGAGAAGAAGAAACCTGCTGGCAGCGGCTGGACCGGGTGGCGACCCGAATAGAACCCCGTAAGTCGCCAAGTGTCCAAGATGAGACGCCAAGGCGCCACTGTAGAAACTATGAGGCGCCAAGACGCCAAGTGTTTTTTTTTAGTTTCAAGGCGCCAAGAGTCCAAGGGCCTGATCCATGCGATTCAAACTATCCTGTACAACAACTTGGCCGCTTGGAGTCTTGAAACTAAAAAATTATACTTGGCGCCTTGGCGTCTCTTAGTTTCTACAGTGGCGTCTTGGCGTCTCATCTTGGACACTTGGCGTCTTCACGTGAGGAGGTCTTCGGGTTTCATGACGCCGGCCAGGGAGCGGGCGCCGTTGATCATGTCGAAGTCGCGGGTGACGATCAGGGCGTTGTTCCGCTGGGCGAAGACGATGTGCAGCGCGCGGAGGAAGGGCATCTCGCTGATCCGGCTGATCTTCAGCGCGGCGCGGAGCACGTCCTCGTTCGCCACGAGCAGGTCGCTGCCGCTCATCAGCAGCATGGGCCGGAGCACCTGGTCGACGTATTCCGGCGGGACGCCCGCCTTGAGCAGCTCGTTCGCGGTGTGCTCGGAGACGAACACCTGGTATTTCCCGTCAGCTGCCTGCCGGAGGAGCTGCGCCACGTTCTCGCCGAGCTTCACGCCGTTCTTCTCCTCGTCCACGAGCAGGCTGAGCAGCACGTTAGTATCGAGGTACAGCTTGATCCGTCCAGTCACGCCCGGCACGATCTCACGGCTCCTGTATGCTTATCTTCTTCATCTCTTCCGCGTAGAGACGCGCCGCCCGGTCCTCGTCGCCGCCGGCCTGCTTCATCAGCGATGGCCAGAGCTCCTCCCTCATCTTCTCGATCGTACTGACAGAGTCGCCGCCGAGCTTGCCTTTCAGCACGCCCTTCTGGTAGTCGATCAGCTGCTTTGTCAGGCCCGCTATGGCCGCCTTACGGTCCGGGTACGTACCCTTCTTCACGGCGTCGTCCACCGCGCCCTGCACTGTCATATGATCGACCATGGTTTCACAGGTTTACCTCGGAATGTAAAAATATATAACTGTTGGCATATAAGGCCAACAGTCGCTATCGGATGTTACCGATAGCCACTGTCGGCAGGCAAAAACTGACAGCCGCCGTCTGCATCATCCGACAGCCGGCGGCCTGGAAAAATCGACAACTGTCGTGCCTTCCACGCCTTGCCGCCGGCCGGTATATAAGCGCCCACGGTACCGAACGAGAACCCCGGCACTGACCGCCCAAAAATTTTAAATATTATCTCGAATCCATTGATGCTGGAAGTGCAACTATGACGTACGTGGACGACGACGATTTCGACGAGATAGAGGCAGACCGCGCAGACGACGAGCTGGAGGAAGACGACGCCGGCCGGTGCGACGAGTGCGGCCTCGCGGTAAAGAAAGACGACGCCATCGTCTGTCCCGCGTGCACGGCGATGTACCACGAGTGGTGCGCGACCGAGTGCAACCGGTGCAAGACCACGCTCAAGGCCGAGCCGACCGTGGCAGTCGCCCCGAAGGCCGGCAGGCGCACGGCCCCTAAGAAGCGGGCCGCGCCGAGGCAGAGGGCCCGCTGAACGGGTCACTCTTTTTCTAGTATCATAAGCAAACGCGCTTTATTTTATTATTCATATACGCCGGCGCAGTTAAAGGCCGCATAGAGTCGGTGGATGGCCGGGCATTTTTATCAGGTATCCGATGAAGAGAACGGGGAAGGCCCATCGTCGTCGGCGGGCGTACCCACGGGCAGCCTGCGCCGCGGTCACTCGCACGCGCGCGTGAACGCCCGGGCGAATCGCAACCGGTCACAGAGTATTTCACAGGAGCTGGCCGATAACCGGGGGTTTTGGCCGGGCATTGATGAAATACGCAGAATCCCTCGCATCGTCAAACGTGTGTGACGCAGCGCGCCGTGACCGACGCGGAGGCGTCCCTTTCTAACGACGCGGAGGCGTCCCTTTCTAACGACGCGGAGGCGTCTCATTCGAACGGAAGGACGGGCAGGACGGCGGAGCCGCCGTCAGACGACCTGGATCTTCTCCAGCACCATGCCCTCGACGTACATGATGGGATCGCGCAGCGACTCCTTGATCGCGGTGTCGAGCTTCCACTCCTTTTCCGCGTAGATGGTGAACAGCCCGTCGCCCTTCTTCACGTACTCGCCCTTCTTCTTGTGGATCATGATGCCCGCGCCCTTGTCGTGCGGGGCGCCGGCCAGGCGGCAGACCGCCACGAGCCGCTTGTTGGAGATCTCCTGGATGTAGCCGTCCTGCGGGGAGAGCACGGTCGCGACCTTGTCGCCGACCGGGACGCTGTCCGAGGTGACGTTCGGGTCGCCGCCCTGCACCTCGATGATCTCCTTGAACTTCGCCAGGGCCCGGCCGCTCTTGACGAGCTCGCTGGCCATCTTCGCGCCCTCGCCCTTGGCGGCGACGCCGCCCATCTCGAGCATCATGCCCGAGATCGCCATCGTCTTCTCCATGAAGCTGCGCGGGGCCTGGTTCTTCTCCAGCAATAGCATTGCCTCCCGCACCTCCAGGCCGCCGCCGACGGCGCGGCCGACGGGCGAGCTGCCGTAGGTGAGCGCGCACTCCACCCTCATGCCCAGCCGGTCGCCCAGCTCCATGAAGTCCCGGGCCATCTTGCGGCCCTCCTGGATCGTGGGGACCTTGGTCTCCCGGCCCATGGGGATGTCGAGCACCATGGTGTCGGCGCCGACCGCGAACTTCTTGGCCATGACCGAGGCGAGCAGCTGCGCGTGGGGGTCGATGGACAGCGGGTACTCCACGCTGATGATCTTGTCGTCGGCCGGGGCGATGTTGGTCGCGCCGCCCCAGACGATACAGCCCCCGATCCGGGTGGTGATCTTCTTGATCTCGTCGGCCCTGAAGCTGACCGGGCAGAGGATCTCCATAAGATCGGCGCTGCCCCCGGCGCCGGTGATCGCGCGGGAGCTGGTCTTCGGGACGAGCAGCCCGGCCGCGGCGACGATGGGCACCACGTCCAGCGTGATCTTGTTGCCCGGCACGCCGCCGATGCTGTGGTGGTCCATGACCGGGTGCGTGTCGAACGAGATCTGGTCGCCGGTCTTCACCATGGCCCGGGTCATGGACTCGATCTCGTCGGCGTCCATGCCGTAGATGTAGGACGAGGTCACGAACGCGGTCAGCTCGACTTCGGTCAGGTTGCCGTCGGAGATGTCCTCGATGATGGCGAACATCTCTTCGCTCGTGAGCTTCTGCTTGTCCATCTTCTTCCGGATGAAGGAGACCGACTTGGGCTTCGCGGCCGGCAGCACGTCGACGATCTCGTCGGGCACCAGCTTCATGGCCTCCCAGGCCTCGCGGTAGATGCCGATACGGCCCTGGATGACGATCGCGTCCGTCGTCTCCACGACCGCCGTGATGGTGTCCTTGTTCTTCACCTGGACGCGGTCTCCCGCGAGGATGCCGATCTCCTCTGCGTCCATGGAGTTGATGATCACTTCGTAACGCCCGACTTCGATATCGTAAGGCTGTGCTTTCAGCTTCATTCGCTTACCTCGCCCTTGTAGATATTATGGTAAAGCGTAATGGCAGATAAATTTGTTCGTATGCCCGGACGGCATCAGACAGGCATGCGGCAGGCTGATAATCGCATGACGGCCGGGGCGTACACCGGAAAATATTTAGGCAGAGCTGTCGACCAGTCAGCGGCGACTCCTGATACCCACAGGTATTCGGGAGTCGCATAAAAACGGTCAGTGCTCATTCATGAAAAAACGCGCCCTCATCGTGCTGGCGACCGTCGCCCTGTTCCTCGTCCTGTCCCCGGGCCAGGCCCGGGCATCGGCCGACACGGGCTATCGTCCCGACCGGGACGGCTTCGGGTTCGCCAACTTCGGGGACCCTGTCACGGTGGCGGGGGTCGACCTGAACATGCTGGCGGGCGTGGGCTTCCACGACGAGATCTTCAGCCACACGGGCCACTGCTTCGGCATGGCCGTGGCCAGCGTGCAGAGGTACGGCAACGGCAACGGCTCCATCGGCCTGGCCGCCGAGGACGTGATGCCGGAGATCGACCGGATCCAGACGGAGCAGTCGTTCTACTACATCGCCGACTTCTTCCGGCCGCCCTTCGGAGAAAAGACGTACGACTGCTCCCGCGAGTACGCCCGGCTCCTCGCCCGCCTGTCCGAAGGCCGGCCGGCGGTGATCGGCGTGTACTCGTCCACGGGGAGCTACCCGGGCCACGCCGTGGTCGCCTACAAGATCGAGACCGCGGGTGAAAAGTCGTACATATACGTCTACGACCCCAACTTCCCCGCCACACTGCGTGACTACGAAGAAGAGCCGATGATCGCGGTGTACGACGCCGAGGGCGGCACGTTCCTCTACGACAACGGCCGGACGTTCGACGAGATGCGGCTCGACGACGTGGACGGGACCGGCGTGGTGCTGGGAAAAACGCTGTCGGCGGGCTTCGTGGGCGTGCCGTGCATGGCCATCGCCCTGCTCATCTGGCGGCCCCTGTCCCGGCGGCATCATTGATGTCGACGACGACCCGGGTGTCGCGTCAAGGCTGAAATGTCGCATGTTTCCCGTATGTTTTCAGGCAGTGTCTCTACGGGCGCCAGCGCCGGGCATCGTCGCTTTCCCGGCCTCATTCGCGTCCGCGCGGGAGCGGCCGCCCCGTGCTCCCAATTCCACGATTACACAACGTCGACGACAACCTTGATGTCGTCCTTCTCCCGGCGCAGGCCGTCCCCGACGCGATCGAGGCTCACCCGGCGGGTGAACATCCGCCCCAGCAGGCCCGGCCACTTCTTCTCGATGGAGGCCATCCGGTCCAGGGCCCACTCGTAGTGCATGCGGTTGGCGCTGACCGTGCCGAACACCGCCTTGTTGTTCATGACCAGGTCCATGTTCACGCAGTCGGTACAGACCGAGTGCGTCTGCCGGTGCGGGGAAAGGCCGGTGAGACAGACGATGCCGTTCTTATTGACCAGGCGCATGGCCTTGAAGGCAATCTCGCTGGACCCGGTGGCCTCGACGATCAGGTCGAACGGACCGTGGTCCGACACGATCTGCTCCATCGGCGTTTCCCGGGCGTTGACGTAGCGGGCGCCGCTGGCCTCCGCGGCCCGCGCCTTCGGGCTCGTCACTTCCCGGGTGGCGAAGGCCCAGGTCTCGATGCCCATGTCCCGCAGCACGAAGGCCGCCAGCAGCCCGATGGGCCCGGCCCCGGCCACCAGTGCCCGGCCGGGCTTCCACGGCAGCCGCTCCTGCATCCGGAACGCGTCCCCGATGCCCTTCTCCACGATGCTTAACGGCTCCAGGAGCACCGCCACCTTCTCCAGCCGGGGAGGGATGGTGACGAGGTGCTCGGTGCGTTCGACGTACTGCTCCGCCATGTACCCGTGCATCCCCTTGATGCCCCGCTCGAAATAGTCGCCCGTCAGGCACATGTCCTGGTGATAGTTCCGGCACTCGAAGCACCGCCGGGGGCAGGGCCGCCGCACCGTGGCCACCACGAGGTCCCCGCCACGGTTGCATTCCACGCCTTTCCCCGTCTCCCTCACGCGGCCCAGGTTCTCGTGGCCGATAATCAGGTAGTCGCTCCCCTCCGGCGCCTCGCCCACCAGGCCCGCGACCAGCTCATCGTCCGTGCCGCAGATACCGGCCTCCAGCATGTCCACGAGCACCTCCCCCTCGGCGGGTCGCGGATCCGGGACATCGATGACCCGCAGGCTGTCTTTTTGCCGGGGCGTTATCACTGCGGCTCTCATCCTTTCACCTGGTATCCCGTGGGAATCACAGAGGGCACAGATGCCGCAAAGGTACACAGAGGACTTTACAGTAAACGGCTCATTCGGAGCCTTTTCACGTAAAGTCCTCTCTGAATCTCTGTGCCCTCCGTGATTCAGACAGCAGCCCCTGAAAGGACCTCTACACGTACATGCTCTTCTCGAGGTCGCGGCTGCCCTTACGCTTCAGCTCGCCGCCGATGTTCTGGTAGTACCGCA
>MVRA01000134.1 GCA_002067315.1 Methanocella sp. PtaU1.Bin125
GGGCGGGTAGTACGAATGGTCCGCCGGAGGCGGCATACGACAAATCCCGGCGTGCAAATCCGACTAATTTCTTATAGAAGTCAGTCGATGACGTGATTATGGCTGGGTATCAACGATGAGAAACGGACATTACCGTCATCGCATGTTTTGCCAGAGCATCCGCACGCGCGCGCGAGCAGCCACCCGTGCCCATAGACCCGCCAGAGCCCGCCAACGACCGCCATATATTAGTGCCCGGCCATGATCATGCCCTGCATCTGGCGCTCTATCCCGCGGCACGCGTCCCGGGCCCCGTCGTTGAGCGGGACGACTTCCACCTGGTCCGGCCCCGTGGCGCCGATGCCGAGCCCGGCCGCGCGGGCGATCTGCTCCTGGGCGAAGACCTCCTCGCGGGCGACCTCGGGCGTGGTGCCGTACATGCGCAGGATGGCCACGCCGCACGCGTCCAGCGCCACGCGGTCGGCGCTGGCCAGGAGCAGGCCCGGCTCTATGAGCGTCCCCTTCTCCGGCCCGCCATGGGAGAACCCCCTGATCGCGTCCATGACGACGCAGAATGGCGAGTAGGCGGTGTTGATTTCCGCGATCATCTGCCGCTGGCCCGGGGAACCATGCAGTTCCCGCATGTAGTCGTAGCCGCTTTCCGGGTCGACGGCTGCGACCATCCCGACGCTATTCTTCAGCGACATGGTGAAGTGGCCCCCGAACCGGTGGGTCTTCAGGCAGCAGGTGGCCACGATCGCGTCGGCCTCGCCGAAGGCCTTCGCGAACAGGTACCCGTTTTTCCAGTGATAGCTCTCCATTTTTCCCTGGCGTTCCCAGCAGGACATGTCCCGCAGGTCATCCAGGACGACGAGATCGAAGCCTTTCCTTTCGGCAAGATCAGTGATCCGGAGCCTCCGCAACACCTCCGGGGTCTCGCCCATCCCGCTGCGCTCGGCCACTGTAATCCGGGCCACGTCGTTCGCTTTCATCATGTCGACAATGGCCGATAGCGTATCCGGATGGGTGGAGGCCGGATACGGGTCGGCGCTGTTGAAGTTGGCCTTGATCGCCACCGTCATGCCCCGGAGTTCGCCGGCCGGGAACGGCTCCAGCAGCTTCCTGATCCCGGCGTCCCTGTCAGTCGTTTTTAACACGTAAACCGGATATTTGCCGTCGTCCATGCCATCTCACCATCTCAATGTCGCGATACCAGCTCGAATGTAACTCCCCTCGTGGAAAAGAAAAAGGTTCCCAAATTTTTAACGCGTGGCATGACCGGGCGTCATTCCCCGGGGGAGGACAAGGTTAATCAATTTGGGATCAGTCATAGACAGGTGATATGGGCAAAAAGCTGATGGACATTCTCAAGGGCGCCGCAATCATGGGCTTCTTCGCGGGCCTGTTCGCGCTCACCGGCCACGACCTGGAGCCGCTGAGCATCGCGGTGAGCGTGATCGACCTGATCGTCGGCACGATGGCCGGCAGCGCCGGCGCGGAGACCGCACACCTCTGGGACCAGGCTAAAGTCGGGCTGCTGATCTACGGCCTCATCGGCACCGCGCTCTTCGTCGTCTCAGTCCTGTACTGCGGCAAGCGGGGCATCGTCACGGCCGCGTGCGGCTATTACGGCGTGCTCCTGCTGATCACCGGGCTCGGCCGCGGGATGGGCGCGCTGTATTTGCCGCTGGCACTGCTCGTCGTCGGCTACGCTGCGGCGAAGCTCATGTCGGACCGGGGCAACCTCAAGTTTCCCGGATGACGGGGATCCGGCCGGGCCATGCCAGGCAATAGTTATCGAATAAAACGGCGCGCAATCCGGCCGCATTTAATGAGTATACTGTCAGCGTTGCCGTTTAGTCCATCTCGAGCCGGGCCGCGAGCTTCGCCAGCTTGCGCTGCCGTACATCCTCGAAGGCCGCGGCAGCGTCGGGCGACGTCCCGCAATAGATGAGCTTCGCCTGGTCGAGGGCGATCTGCATATCCGCAATCTCCTCTATCACGGCGTCCAGGCGCTCGCCCGCGAACGCGCCTGCTGCGGCCGCGCGCTTATGTTTGATAATGGCGAAGATCAGCTCGGCGGCCTCCTCGATGACCGCGTCGGCCTGGGACTCCCGCCCGAGCCGATCGATCGCCCGCAGGTAGATATCCCTGTCGCTAACGGAGCCGTGCAGGTCAGTCCCTGCACCCTCGCCCCGGGCGTCAGCATATCTCCCCGGGCCCTTACCGGCGGTCGATCGCTTCATCCGGGTCACCGGTTTCCGTTATTACGATTGGCCAGTACCAGAACGCCGACGATTAAGAGCGGGAGAATGACCGCCGGACAACAGCCGCTTGCTCCGGCAGGGTCAGGGACCGGCGTAACGGTCCCCGGAGCGGGCGACGCCGATGCGACCGGCGAAGCCGCGGGGGAAAGCGGCCCCTGCTCGAGCTTGACGAGATACGCGTCCGTGTCCCGGCCATCGCCCCTCGTGCCGGCGATCAGATATCCGCCATCGCTCGTGACCTCGAGGTCCCATCCCTCGGTCAGATCGTCGTCGCCGACGTACTTGCGCCATTGCAGGATACCGTTCTCGTCCGTCTTGATGACGAACATCAGGTGCTTCGAGTACACCCCGACCTTCGAGCCGGAGGTATCGCGATGGAAGCTATAGCCGGTCATCACGAACCCGCCGTCCTCCGTCTGCCTGAGCGCGTTTCCCGAGTTGCCAGAGTTACCGTTGACGTAGAGGAAGTCGAAAGCCCGGCCCCACTCGAGGTTTCCGTCCGCGTCGGCCTTGAGCAGCACGGCGTCCACGTTCACCGTGTAGGTCTGTCCCGACGCCGGGGCCATCATCGTCCCGGCAATCGCGTACCCGCCGTCCGCGGTCCGTATTATGTCATTGCCCGCGCAGGACGGCGACGTGGCCAGGGCCTGGTAAGACTTTTCCCGGACGACCCCGCCTTCCCGGTCCACCTGCAGCAGGTAGATCATGTTTTTCTTATTGCCGGTGATCACGACGCCCCCGTCGCCCGCGGGCACCATGGCGCTCCCGGAGGTGCCTTCCTCATAGGTCTTGCTCGACGTGACATTGCCGCCGGCATCCGTCCGGACTAAGTATAGACGGCTGTCCTTACTCCCCGGCGGCTTCAGGTATCCGACCGCGACATAGCCCCCGCCGGGGACAGGGAGCACATCGTAGAACCGCTCGTCTCCCGATGCGCCGTATACCGTTTCCCATATGACCTTGCCGTCGTCGCCGATCTTTGCCAGGTACGCGTCGAACTCTTCCTGGCCCGCCGGGTTCGCGTAGCCCGCGGCGATATAGGAGCCGTCGGGCGCCTGCGTGACCGACATGATGTGCGTGCCCGCGTACTTGTCTGCCGTCGTCTCCCACGCGAGAGTACGGTTCTCGAATACCTTGAGCAGGTACCCCTGCTGACCCGAATACCCGGCCATGACATACCCATCCTCCGTTTCAATGAGAGCGAGGACGATCTGGTCGCCCGATCCGCCATACCGGGCATCCCACTCGATATCGGGGGAAGCCTTTAGCGAAAAGGGCGATGGGACCGGTGAAGGTACCGGATTGCCTCTCGGCGCAAGCTGGGTGAGGTCATAAAGGTAGACCTTGTGATCGTTCACGATCCTGCCTCCGACCCGGGTCATGTTGTACCCCACGATAGCCACCTTACCGTCGCAGGCGGCCATCCGGTGGATATAGCAGTTCGCGGGCAACGGGTTTGTGGTGGCGATGACCTTGAAGTCGGTGTCCCGCACAGTCAGGTCCCGATACGAGCTGGTAAGGATCTTATCGTCGTACAGGGCGAGATTATTCGCGCCCGGCTTCAGCTCCCTGATCACCCTTAAATCAGAGGAGAGCACCACAGTCTTCGAAGCCATCTCCTGCTCCGTGATCCAGACCTCATTCCCCCGGAGCGCCAGCGCGCCCGAGACGGGGCTGAACGGGTACTCGGCGACGAGGACGTTGTCGCCGGAAATCTTCTGTATCCGGCCGTTATCCGCCCTGTACACGTAAATGTACTCTCCGTCCGAGGCCACAGATACTGTCGTGTTATAGGAGTAAAACTGGCCGGTCCGGGGGACGAGGCTCGCCGTGTCGAGCTTTGCGATACTTCGCCTCGCCAGCACGCTCCCGCCATCGCCATAAGTGATTATAAGGTTATTATCGAGGGCCATGACGTTGCTGCCGTTCATGGCCAGCCCGTCAGGGATAATGGTGCCTGCCGGCTGGTTGCCCGGCCAGGAGACGGCGGGGAATATTTTCAGGAGCCGGCCGCTCTCGTCGTATACCATGATGTTACATTCGTACGTGCCGGTAGACGCGCCTGTCTGGACCCCGAGGAAGACACGGTCCCCGTCAAAGGCGATGCTGAACACGGAACGCAATCCCGGGTCGTCAGCCTTCGGATCGATAGTGACGAGAGGGATCAGCTCTGCGCCGGCGGGCAGAGCCGTCGCGATCAGCGCAAGGACTATCATGGGTAGCAGGACGAGCGGTTTCATAATCAGCAATTGATTATTTCCGTTTATTAAACTTATCATGCCCGTCTCTTGCCGGGTTCTCCATTTTAGCCACGATCACGCCCGTTGATGCCGAACCGTCGCCAGACGGAGGCCCGGGTGGAATCGGGGCCAGGCGGTCGCTTCAGGACTTCTTTAAAATGAGCACTTCTTCCGTGCCCATGCGCCGCTCGATGAGCGTGGCCCCGGTCGCGAAGGGCATCATCCGCCGGTCCCGGTCCAGCGACCGGCGGAGGGCACCAGCCACCTCGAAGCCCGCTTCGTTCTGCGCTATGTCGGCCAGGCATTGCGGCGTCTTCACGTCCAGCCCCCGCATCGTCGACGTGCCCGCCACGACGATCGCGTGACGCCCCGGCCGGAGGACCCGGCGCATTTCCCGGAGCGCGTCCCGCATCTCGAGATAGTATCTCCGCAAGATCGCCTCTTTCCTCCTGTCGATCGCCCCGAGACTCCTGAGGAGCGCTTCGGTATTCCCGGGCAACGGCCCGGCGGCGGAATCGCCGGCGCGCTCGCTACCGATGTAGTTGCGTCGGAGCCGGCCGAGGTCGGCGACGGGCGTCCCGAGCCAGGCGAGGGAGAACTTGTTCGCCCGCATATAGTCGATCGCGTTGGCGTAGGGGGGAGAAGTGACGATGAGGTGGACCGAATTGTCACGGATGGCGAGCGTTCGCGCGCTGCCCTGCATGATACTTGCGTGAGGCGCATGATCCGGCAACGCGGAGAGGACGGGGATAAACTTTGCCAGCCGCTGCCCGAATGCCCGGATGGCGCTCTTTCGCCCCCTGCCGGGGTCGATGCGCGGCCGGGAGTGAGCCAGGTCACGCGCGCGCGAGACGCCGCCGCTTTTTGTGACGATGATGCCGGAGAAGACGACTTCCAGCAGCGCCCGCCCGGCCGAGCCCGGCGGGTATCCCTCCATCGCGAGGAGCAGCGCCATCAGCTCCTGCGACGTCTCCGGGAAGAACCAGTAGTCGATGAACTCCCGGGTCTTCGCGTCGTACCGCCCGTCCAGCGCTTTCCGGACCGCGCCCCGGTCATCGATCATCTGTCGGACGCGATTCATGAACGCGCCGGCGAACCGTGAAACGTCGAAGCGCAGGGGAGTGGCCTTGACCCGGGCGATCCGGACGGCCAGCGGGTCGATGTCGCAGCCGACGGCCCGCCGGCCCCGGAGGTATGCCTCCAGCGTGGTGGTGCCCGAGCCGTTCATGGGGTCGAGGACGGTGTCGCCGGGACGGGTCAGCCGATCGATGAAGATGCCGGGCAGCTGCGGGGGGAACCGGGCGGCGAACGCGTGGAGGCCGTGAGAAGAATAGGTGCTCGTCTCCCGATGGAAATCGAGGTCGAGCGATAAGAGATCGTCCTGCGCCATTATGGTACCCCTTATCTTAGCCCATCGTCGTCGGGCATCGCATTAAAAGGCTATGAAAGCCATTTATTTAACGTTTGTTCGCTCCCGCACCGGCCGATGGTGATGATAAAGCATATTTAGGCATGGCGGCATATATGTTATGGGTCGGGCCCCGGCGCTTTACGACCGAATCGTCAGCCGAAATCGCCGGGGAAGACGGCAGTTGAGGGGTGTAGTGATTTGAGGCGGATTTTACGTTTAATGATGATATGCCTGATAACAGCCGCGGCGGCTTTTGCGCTGCCGGGCATATCGGTGGCAGACACAGTCGCTGACGTGTTCCCGGCGGAGCCGTTCAACAGCATGCAGATCGAGTATACGGTCACCGGCGTATCCGTAGGAGAGCCGAAGGATACGAGCGGCTATACGACTGCCCGGGAGTACAAAGGGTCGACGACGAGCCATAACATCCACGTGACCGGGACCTTCTTCTTCCTCGGAAGCGCCAGCAAAGGCGGCACGACCTACGACTGTGAGGTCGCGCTTTACACGCTGCCGTTCTGGTCCTCCGATCCCGGGGAGCTGCTGGGAGAGCGGCTGCACCTGACCGGCCAGACCGGCAGCTACGTGCCATTCGACGTGTGGCTGAACGTCCCGCAGGACCAGGAAGAGGTCCAGGTGAAGATCCTTATGGAGGGCAACTTCGCGAACTGGCAGGACAGGAACCTCGAAGTCGTCTTCAAGCTGGATAACGCCGACTACGGCCGGGGCAGCTACACCGGCGGGTCGTCGGACGGCGGCTATTCGACAGGAGGCTCGTATGATGATGACGATGACTACGAGGAGCTTGGCATGAGCGCGCTGCCGCTGATCGGAGCGGGACTGCTCGTCTGTCTGTTGGTGGCGATCCGGAAGAAAGGCAGAAAGTGAGGGCCATATGAGCGCCGACGACGCGAAAGCCGGGCCGCCGGCGGCCATTGTGTGGGAGAAAAAGATCCCGCTGCTGAACAACCTGTTCATGCTGAAAGACATCGCGCTGGTCTTCGGGATCGCCGGGCTGGTGCTGCTGGCGTTCATGCTGCTGATCTCCGGGGGCGAGGACATCCCGCAGATACTCGGGGTTTGGGCCCTGTGCATGGGCATCATTGCCGCGCTGCTGGTCATCGCCTGCCTGGTCGTGCTGCTGAACCGCATGAACCTCGAGTTCAGGGTCGACAGGAAGGGAATACTGATGTCGGTCGGCAAAAGGGAGCGCAAGCTGAACGTCCTGACGACCGTCGTCGGCGTGCTCGCCGGCTCGGCGCAGGTCGCGGGCGCGGGGCTGCTGGCCCGGTCCAGGGAAGACTTTTTCGTCCCCTGGCGGGACGTCAGGAAAGTATCGATATACAGGAGAAAAAAAGTCATCGCCCTCGGCATCGGGATGCTGACCCC
>MVRA01000135.1 GCA_002067315.1 Methanocella sp. PtaU1.Bin125
CCTTTAACCGTGCTGCCGTTCCTTCACGCATAGCATGACGATAGTCCGATTTTCATTATCTTGTACCTGACCAGGACCCCCGTCATCCGCCGACTCTCTGCGGTTTATATTGTTCCTGCATTTGTCATCGAACGCCCGGCCGCGTTTCTTATCTTGCGGTATCTTCTCCGGGCCCTTTCAGTTACAATAAGGTTCAAATATGATTAATTGCATTTAATCAGACAGGTATCATCCATGGAAAGAAGGAATCGTTTTATTCTCTGATGTCAGATTTTTCGACACCACGTTGAGAGACGGCGAACAGACCCCGGGCGTCAGCCTGACGCCGGAGGAAAAGGTCTGGATCGCCCGGAACCTGGATGCCCTTGGCGTTGACGTCATCGAGGCCGGCTCTGCTATCACTTCGCGGGGCGAGCGCGATGGCATCAAGGCCGTGGTGAAAGAAGGCCTGCGGGCCGAGATCTGCAGTTTTGCGCGAGCGCTGAAGCCTGACATAGACTACGCCATCGAGTGTGGCGTGGACTCGGTCCACCTCGTCACGTCAGTCTCAGACCTGCACATCCGGGAGAAGCTGAAAAAGGACCGCACCGCGGTAACGCAGATGACAGTGGACGCGGTCGAGTACGCGAAGAAGCACGGCCTGGTCGTCGAGCTGTCCGGCGAGGACGCGTCGCGGGCGGACCTCGACTACCTGGAGTCGCTGTACAGGGCAGGGATCGACGCCGGCGCGGACCGGCTCTGCTTCTGCGACACGGTCGGCGTCCTGGACCCCGAGCGTACCTACGAGATCTTTTCCCGGCTGACCGCCAGCCTGAAGGTGCCGATCAGCATCCACTGCCACAACGACTTCGGGCTCGCGACCGCGAATACAATAGCCGCGCTCCGGGCCGGGGCCGCGCAGGCGCACGTCACCGTGAACGGCGTGGGCGAGCGGGCGGGCAACACGGCGCTGGAGGAGGTCGCGGTCGTGCTCAAGTCGCTGTACGGCGTCGAGACGCGTATCGTGATGGCGAACATCTACCCGACCTCGAAGCTGGTCAGCCGCCTGATGGGCGTGCCGGTCGGCCTCAACAAGTCGCTGGTCGGCGAGAACGCCTTCATGCACGAGTCGGGCATCCACACCCACGGGCTGCTGGCGAACACGGCCACCTACGAGCCGATCACCCCTGAGACCATCGGGCGTAAGCGGCAGATCGTGCTGGGCAAGCACGCCGGGCGGACGTCCGTCGTCATGGCGCTGCGGGAGATCGGCCTGGAGGCGACGGAGCCGCAGGTAGACGAGATCACCCGGCAGGTCAAGGACCTGGGCGACAGGGGCAAGCACGTTACTGACGCCGATCTCATGTCGATCGCGGACAGCGTGCTGGGCATCAAGAGCCAGGCGCGGATCAAGCTCATCGACTGCACGGTGCTCTCGGGCAACCGCGCGACCCCGACCGCCTCGGTCAAGATCACCATCGACGGGCAGGAAGTCGTCGAGTCCGGCGTGGGCCTCGGCCCCGTGGACGCCGCGCTCAATGCGCTGCGAAGATCGCTCTCGGGCGTGGCGGACGTCAAGCTGGACGAGTACCGCGTCGAGGCGATCACCGGCGGCACGGACGCGATCGTCGAGGTCTGGGTGAAGATGTCCCGGGACGGCCGGGTGATCAGCGCCCGCGGCGCAGGCCCCGATATCATTATGGCTTCCGTGCTGGCGTTCGTCGAGGGCATCAACCGCCTGGTCCAGGAGAACAATGGCATCAAGGCCAGGAGCCAGCCATGACAGGGCCGGACAGGCGGGAGTCTAGTATGAACAATAATGATAAAATATTAATAAGGGCAGATGATTACCTGTCATGCACATTTAACGGATCAAATTTAAAGGAGGTAAGCAGTTGAGTGCGAACGAGTCCACGAGGCTTTCCGGCGCGAAGGCGCTGATCAAGTCTCTAGAGCACGAGGGCGTCGATACGATTTTCGGCTACCCTGGTGGCCAGATTCTCCCCGTGTATGACGAGCTCTACGACGCGAGCATCCGTCATATCCTGGTGAGGCACGAACAGGCCGCGGCACATGCCGCCGACGGCTATGCGAGGGCTACGGGGCGCGTAGGCGTATGCCTGGCGACCAGCGGCCCGGGGGCCACCAACTTAGTAACGGGCATCGCCACTGCTTACATGGATTCCGTCCCGGTCGTGGCGATCACCGGGCAGGTCCCGACCGCGATGATCGGCAACGACGCCTTCCAGGAGGCGGACATTACCGGCATCACCATCCCGATCACCAAGCACAACTACCTGGTCAAGAACGCGAACGACCTGCCGCGTATAGTGAAGGAGTCGTTCTTCATCGCCTCGACGGGCAGGCCCGGCCCCGTACTGATCGACTTCCCGAAGGACATCCAGAACACGATCTTCGACTACGTGTACCCGGATAAGGTGCAGCTGCAGAGCTATAAGCCCACGTTCTCCGGCCACCCGCTGCAGATCAAGAAGGCCTGCGCCCTCATCGAGAAGGCCGAGTGCCCGGTCCTGTACGTCGGCGGCGGCGCGATCGCGGCCAACGCAAGCGACGAGATCAGGACGCTCGCCGAGACGATCATGGCCCCGGTGACCACGACGCTGATGGGCAAGGGCGCGTTCCCGGACGACCACCCGCTGGCGCTGGGCATGCTGGGCATGCACGGGACGCGGTTCGCGAACTACTCGATCATCGACTGCGACCTGCTGATCGCGATCGGCGCGAGGTTCGACGACCGGGTCACGGGCAAGCTGGAGAGCTTCGCCCCCAACGCGAAGGTCATCCACATCGACATCGACCCCGCCGAGCTGGGCAAGAATATCAAGGTCGACGTGCCCATCGTCGGCGACGCGAAGGTCATCCTGAAAAAGATCCTGGCCACGCTCAAGCTGAAAATGCCGAAGTCGTCGGAGTGGCTGCGGAAGATCGAGGTCTGGAAGAAGGAGTACCCGCTGGACTACGATCAGGGCGGCAGCGAGCTGAAGCCCCAGTACGTCATCCAGTGCATCAGCCAGCTCGTCAGGGACGGCATCTTCGTCACCGAGGTCGGCCAGGCCCAGATGTGGTCGGCCCATTACCTCCAGTGCAAGAAGCCCCGCACCTTCCTCTCGTCCGGCGGCCTGGGCACCATGGGCTACGGGTTCCCCGCGGCCATCGGCGCCAAGGTCGGCTGCCCCGACAAAGACGTCTGGGACATCGCCGGCGACGGCAGCATCCAGATGAACATCCAGGAGCTCGCCACCGCGATGGAGAATGACATCAAGGTCAACGTCGCCATCATCAACAACATGTACCTCGGCATGGTCCGGCAGTGGCAGGAGCTGTTCTTCAACCGCCGCTACTCGTACACGAACATGAAAGGCCAGCCGAACTTCGTCAAGGTAGCCGAGGCGTATGGCGCGGTCGGCATCGAGGTCACGAAGAAGTCCGAGGTCAAGGACGCGATCAAACAGGCGCAGAAGAGCGACCGCGTGACGTTCATCGACTTCAAGGTCACCCGGGAAGAGAACGTGTTCCCGATGGTGCCCGCGGGCGCGAGCATCAGCGAATTCGTCGAGTACGACAGGAGGCCGTAACATGGCGAACGGTAACGGCATCGACCAGACGCACACCCTTTCCGTGCTGGTGGCCAACAAGCCGGGCGTGCTGACGCACGTCTCGGGCCTGTTCAGCCGTCGGGGCTACAACATCGACTCGCTCACGGTAGGAGTGACCGAGAACCCCGAGATCTCCCGCATGACGATCGTGGCCCACGGCGACGAGCACGTGATCGAGCAGGTGACCAAGCAACTGAACAAGCTGATCGACATCATCAAGGTGGTCGAGGTCACCCCGAAGGAGTCGGTGGACCGCGAGCTGGCGCTGATCAAGGTCACCGCGAAGGCGCAGAACCGCTCCGAGGTCATCCAGATCGTCGACATCTTCCGCGCGAAGATCATCGACGTCTCTTCCGAGAGCGTCGTCATCGAGATCACCGGCAGCGGCGACAAGATCAACGCGCTCGAGGAGATGATGCGGCCCTTCGGGATCAAGGAGATGGTGCGGACGGGGAAGGTCGCCCTGGTCCGCGGGTCCCGGCTCACGCAGCACGAGAAGTGAGCCCGGTTTTTTAGCGGCACATGCGGGGGCTGCCCCCGCATGGCCCCGGTCCGGGCAAAAACACACAGGTTACTGCTTATGGAAATCCAGGCGGGTGCTCCCGGTGGTATCCCATATGTGCTTATTTTCCTTATCGTAGTTGAATAATCCGTGATATGAAGAGGTATCGTTCGCCTCGCGAATCCGGACGCAAGTTTCATTGATCTGCTTCCAAGTGAGGGAATGAGTCTCGACCATCGGACTTTCCGCAGTGGCAGTGAGGAAAGAGGTCATATCAATCGACATCGTTCCCGTTCCGCCTTCTTTTAGCTCCATCGTCACGATCATGCCCGAAGCGTTCTGTTTCCATACACCCACCAGCGGATCGGAACCGGCTAAACATCCCGCCGCCATCGCAAACAGGCAGGCGATACATAAAACGATAATCAGCTTTTTACTCGACATGACGCTTACACCTGCCCGCTAAACGGTTTTATCATAACTGGCTGATTCTCCTTATCGCTTATAATAGTTCTGTCATCATTATTGAATAGTCGTCCACGATAAAAGCGGATATTTTAATATCATATGTCACCCTATGCCTGTGTACAGTTATACAGGGCGATCGGAAATGCGCAGGGTAATGTCGGATAATCTCGAGGCGGTCATCAAAGGCCTGAACCTGTCATACGACCGTTCGCTGTCCGTGTACGCGTGCAAGAACGCCGACGCGGAGCGCCGGAAGCCGGACCACGAGGATATCCGCCCGCCCTTTTTCCACGACGGCGACCGCATCGTGCACTCCCGGGCCTACGCGCGGTACATCGATAAGACGCAGGTCTTCTACCTGGTCAAGAACGACCACATCACCCACCGCGTTCTCCACGTGCAGCTAGTCTCCAAGATCGCGCGGCTCATCGGCCGGGGGCTGCTGCTCAACGAGGACCTGATCGAGGCGATCGCGCTGGGCCACGACATCGGCCACGTGCCCTACGGCCACGACGGGGAGAAGTACCTTTCGGATATCTGCGCCAGCAAAGGCATAGGCGGCTTCCACCACAACATCCAGAGCGTCCGGGCGCTGGACCGGATCGAGGAGCTTAATCTCACGCTGCAGGTGCTGGACGGCATCCTGGCGCACAACGGCGAGGCCCACGACTTCTGCGTCGAGCCGCGGACTGACAAGACCTGGGAGGAACTGGACGGCGAGATCGAGCGGTGCCAGCGCCAGCACAACGGCTATTCGGGCATCATGCCCATGACGATGGAAGGCTGCGTGGTCCGGGTGTCGGACACGATCAGCTACGTCGGCCGGGACATCGAGGACGCGATCACCCTCGGGCTCATCAAGAGGGAGGATATCCCGCAGGACTGTGCAGATGTATTGGGCAGCACGAACCGGGACATCGTCAACAATCTGGTGGTCGACGTGATCGAGAACAGCTACAACCGGCCGCACATCGCGTTGAGCCCGGATACGGCACAGGCGCTGTGCGAGCTCAAAGAGTTCAACCACGCCTGCATCTACTCGAACAAAGCGATCAAGGACCAGTCGTCCAAGATACAGCGCATGTTCTCGCTGCTGTTCGACTCGTTCCTGGACGACCTGCGGGCAGGCCGCAAGGAGTCACGGATATTCACCAACTACGCGGCCGGGTTCCAGCCGGAGAAGTGGGCGCGCTACACCCGCGACATGAGCGAGCCGGAGATCGTCCGCGACTTCATCGCCGGCATGACGGACGAGTTCTTCAACGACACGTTCCGCGAGCTATACCTGCCGCAGAAAAAATCGATGTACTGAGTCTATCTTTTTTGGTATTGCGTGGCGGAATACAGGGCGCGGTAAAAGACCGCAGAGGGGCGCAGAGAGCGCAGTTTCCCTTTTAGATATCGTATAGTGTTAAATTAAAAAGAAACTGCGGTCTCTGCGCCCCTCTGCGGTCTCTGCGGCCTTTAACCATTTCTTGCACGTTTATCACGCATCGACAGGTAATGGCAAAATGCGCTATAAAATTTTTTTACCCAGTGC
>MVRA01000136.1 GCA_002067315.1 Methanocella sp. PtaU1.Bin125
TGCTGACTCCTGCTACTCCAGCACAAAGGAGGGATGGAAATAATCAAGAGCTACATTCGCGCGTTGTCCGGGTTCAATGGTAACGTCAGGCTGTTGCTGCTCCGCACGATCGTCATGGGCCTGTACGCGGGCATCTACGGGATCATCTTCAACCTGTACATCCTGGACATGGGCTACCGGGCGGACTTCCTGGGGCTGCTGCTCTCGGTCACGCTGCTCACCTCGTCGGCCGTTTCCATCCCGGCGGGCCTCCTGTGCGATCGCTTCGACCGGCGGAAGCTGATGCTGGTCTCGAGCGCGCTGTCCGTCGCCGCGGTCGTGCCCATCTTCGTCCTCCATTCGCCGTACGCGCTGGTCCTGTTCAGCGCCCTCTACGGCGTGTTCAGCTCCATCAGCGCCGTGTGCCTGACACCGGTGCTGGCAGATAACTGTGATCAGGAGACGGTCCACGTCTTCAGCGCGAACGCGTCGCTGGGGTGGATCGCGTCCGTCGCCGGCTGCGCGCTGGGCGGCATCCTGCCCGGCCTGTGGAAGAGCTACATGGCCTCGGGGAACAGCTATCGGCTGACGCTGCTGTCGTCGCTGGCGCTGCTCGCCGTGAGCTGCATCCTTATCGCGCTGATGAAGGCGGCCCGGTCCCTTCCGGTCCGTACTGCGCGCAAGCGCAAGCCTTTCTCGCTCAAAGACCTCCGCCCGTCCGGGATGGTGCTCAAGTTCACCCTCACCAGTCTCACCTTCGGCGTGGCTTCGGGCATGATCGTGCCATACTTCAACATTTACTTCATGAAAGTGGTCAACATGGGCGTGCTGGAGATCGGGCTAACGTCCGCAGCCGCCGGGGCGTTCATGCTGGTCGGCTTCATCCTGACGCCCTACATTGCCTCGAAGATCGGCAAGGTCCGGTCGGCGGTCGTATCTAAGCTCCTGGCCGCGCCGTTCCTCGTCCTGATGGCGCTGACCACCGACTTCGTGCTGGTCGCCGGGGCGTACGTCGCCTATATGTTCCTGATCAACATGGCCGGGCCGGCGACCACCAGCTTCCAGATGGAGCAGATACGCCCCCATGAGCAGGGCTACGCCGTCGGGCTGATGTCGACCGGAAGCTGCCTCGCGGTCTCGGCGAGCTCCTTCATCAGCGGCTTGCTGATCGCCGGCGGCAACTTCCTCGTGCCGTTCCTGCTCACCTGCGCCGGGTACGTGGTCACCGCCGTGCTGCTGTACTACTACTTCAAGGACGTCGAGCCGATCCCGGGACGCAGGCGCACGTCGACGCCCATTCCCGAGATCGCCCCGGCCATCTTCGTGAAAAGCCTCGCGGGCAAAAGCATCCCTGGTACCCGCGCGTTCTCCGGAGAACACCGGGACGGCGGCCGCCTGTTCATGGAACCTTGATCGCCCGGATGGAAGGGACGCCGGGCCTGTCACGCTAAAACGACGGCCGTCCGGGGCCCCCGGGCATCCGGGGCCGCCGGCCCCTCGAAATCCGCCTGTACGACGGCTGTTGACGCGTGGGAGCGGTCAGTCGTGCTAATCTTTTTCGATATTGTCCTTTCATGCTATAAACGCAAAAAATTTTAATCTACGTTATTCGTGAACCATAATTCGGTGGGGCGATTCTTGATTCACGACTACGTACGGGCAATGACGAGGTCGACGCTGAACGCACGGGTCTACCTCACCTTCACGTTCCTGATGTCCCTGTATGTCGGCATCTCCAACGTGATCTTCAACCTCTATATCCTCGAGCTCGGGTACAACGAGCAGTCCATCGGGCTGCTCATCTCCGCCGCCCTGCTGGCCACCGGACTGTTCGCCTTCCCGGCAGCCCGTTGCTGCGACCGGATGGGGAGCCGGATGTGCCTGGTGACGTCCGGGCTGCTCACGGCCGTCTCGATGTACCTTCTCTACACGGTGACTTCCATGGAGCTGCTGCTGGCGTTAAGTGTGCTGAACGGGGTCTTCGCGACCATCCCCACCGTCATCGGGGTGCCCTTCCTCATGGAGAACAGCTCGCCGGAAGACCGCCTCCACATCTTCAGCGTCAACTTCGGCATCTTCGTGTTCGCGACCGTCATCGGCACGTCGCTCGGCGGCTACCTGCCACAGCTGAGCGCCGTGTTCTTCGGCATGCCGGAGCTGAGCGTCGAGGCCTACCGGTACACCCTCATGGTCTCTCTCGCCGTGGCCGCCCTCTCCGTGGTCCCGTTGATCTTCATCAAGGAGCACAAGCGGACGTGCCCCGTACGGTCGGATACGAAAGCGTTCTTGCGCAAGCTCGTCGAGTCCCGGACCATCCGGCAGCTCGTGATCATCAGCTGCCTGATCGGCACCGGGGCCGGCCTGATCGTGCCTTTCTTCAACGTCTACTTTAACAAGATCCTGCAGGCGGGACCGGACCAGATCGGCCTCATCTTTTCGCTGGCCCAGGCCTCGATGGTCCTGGGGGCCGCGGTGGTGCCCTATATCGCGACCCGGTTTGGCAAGGTGAAGACGATCTCGCTGACGTATCTCCTGTCGCTGCCGTTCCTGCTGATGCTCGCGTTCACGACCAACCTGTATCTCGCCGGCGGCGCCTACATCCTGCGGATGCTCTTCATGAACATGTCGTCGCCGGTCAGCAACAGCTTCTCGATGGAGATCGTAAGGCAGGACGAGCGGGCATCAGTCTCCAGCCTGACCTCGACGGCCAACTGTTTTGCCCTGGCCGGGGGGTCGTTCATCGCCGGCATGCTCATGACCTGGGGGGTACAGACCATGCCCTACCTGGCGGCCTGCGGATTCTACACTATCGCGGCCGTCCTGTATTACCGGTTCTTCCGGGGCCGCGAGACGGCCCCCGGTACGGGCGGGCAAACGCCTGCCGAGGCCGAGCCGTCAGCCTGACGTCAGGTTGAGCAGCCATTCCGGGGTCAGCGCGATGCAGCGGTCCAGCATCATGTCGCTGTCGTTCACGTATGACTGCCCTTCCTCGAACAGGCCATACGCTTTGTCCGTGTCGTTCTCCTCCAGCGCGATCGCCGCGTTCATAAAGCTGTCCGAGGCGCGGCTGAGGTTAAAGGCGCAACCGCGGAGGCTGTCGCCGAACGCTCCGTCCCCCGGGCTCGCCGCATACCGGGCCATCTCGCCGTATACGTTCGCCGCGGCATCGTAGTCCATGCTCGCGTTCGCGTACTCCGCGACGGCTTTCCGGAAATCGCCGCTCTCCCAGGCGATCGTGCCGTTGCTGAAATAGTCCTGCGCCCGGCTGTGGTAGTCCATGCCCGTGCAGTAGGCGTTCAGGTAGGCGTCCTGCTTTGACAGGCCCGTGCCGCCTTCCGGCGCCGACCCGGTACAGCCGGCGACGGCGATGGCCAGGACGACGACGATGGACGCAATCACCAGCATCCCGGCAGTCTTTATACTCTGGCTTTCTTCAGTCACGCCTGAAAGGTTTGGATTATGTATAAAAAGGGTTGACCCGTAAATCGAGCGAACGCCGCGATTCCGGAACGGGCTAATGACGCCTAACGATTTTATATTATCAGTCTCATACATCGATTCCATGCAGAAGCGGATAGGATTTTCCACGCTGTCGCTGTTCATGCGATCTCCCGGCGAGTGGGCGGCCGCCGCCGAACGCGACGGGTTCAACGCGCTGGAAATCCTGTGTGAAGGCCCCAACTGGCCCCGGGTGGCGCCGTCACGGGCCATCGCAGGCTGTTTCCGCGGTCGCGACCTGGAAGTGTACATGCATTCTCCCACCATCGACCTGAACCCGGCCAGCGTGAACCCCGGCATTCGCGAGGAGACGCAGCGGCAGCTGCGCGAGTCGGTGGACATGGCCGCGATCATCGGCGCCAGGTTCGTGACCACCCACCCGGGCGTGGTCCACAAGGAAAAGGTGCGAGGATTCTGCTCGGAGTACGCGATGCAGCTCCTGGGCGAAGTCTCCGATTACGCCCGCGCCAGCGGCGTCACGCTCTCCATCGAGAACATGCCCTTCCGGCAGACCTACCTGTGCAACAGCCCGGAAGAGCTGCTCGCGTTCCAGCGCCATTGCGGCTGTGGCATCACCATCGACGTCGGCCACGCCATAATGTGTCCGCAGCCCTACGAGTTCCTCAAGATGGACGGCATCTCGTACCTGCACGTCAACGACAATCACGGCAGCAAGGACCAGCACCTCTGCCCCGGCGACGGCATCCTCGACCTGTGCAAGCTCGACGGGCAGGAGCGCATGATCATCGAGCTCGATGACTACCGGAACGTGCTCCGCGCACGGCAGGCGATTTTTAGCCGGATCCCGGCGCCAGGTACTATGCCAGGCACTTAAAATGCAAGCGATTCGGCCAAATCAAACCACGGCAAGGCTCCATTTTTCATAGTATTTAAAACTATCATTGAAAATAGAATTATTTATCATTTAGAACTATATTTTTTCAGCGTTCAGCATTTAAACCCGTATCTAACGACAAAGTTAATATTAGATATTGCAATATGTAGATTTCAGGCGGGAAGGTTCCCGGCCGAAGCAGGCTGCGGCAGCGTTGCCGTGAAGTACGCTTGAGGCCCGAGGCCCGCGTCATGACAGATGAAACGCTTTTCCGGCAAAGAAAGGTGAGTGGATGGAGAATGACCGCGCTTTGAGGATGGAGATCATCAATAGTTACCTGAACGATACCAGGGAACGGTTCTGCTACGTCAACGAGACTTATTTTGACAAACGTATCCCGGATATCATGCTCAGGATCAGCGACCGCCTGTGCAGCCGCATAGGCTACGCCCACAGCAATCCGCTCGGCGTCGTCCTTTCCTACCGTTACCTCCGGAAGTACGGGTGGGACGTGATGGACGAGGTGCTAAAGCACGAGATCGCGCACATTTACGCTTATCACTTCTACGGGGAACGCGGCCACCTCGGCCCGAACTTCCGCAACGCCTGCCAGCTCATGGCGGTATCCCCCACCGCGCGCACGAACGAGCTGTTCGTGGAGCGGGAGAAATGGTACTACCGCTGCCGCAAGTGCGGGCAGGTGTTCAGCACCTACCGGCCGTTCAACAACGTGGAGTACTGCGACTGCGGGAAACGCTCCGACGCGACAATGCTGATCAAGGTCACCCCGGAGCAGACGACGTACCCGCTCAACGAGTTCCGGGCCCACGTGAGCCCCAAGATCACGATCTACCGGTGCCGCAACTGCGGAAGGGAAGTCAAGCGCTACAAGCGCTGGTCGCAGAAACGGTCCTGCGCCGTCTGCAGCCCGGACTGCTTCGACGAGAGCTGCCTGATGGAACTCGTGAAATGAGCGGTCGGAGCGGCCGCCCGGTCACGTGTTTCCCCGACATACCCTTTTATCGGTACTATCCGTTGATACGATGGTATGGATTTTCCCGCTGTTGTGCACAAATACGGCGAAGAGACGACGCGGCTCGCGCTGACCCGGCTCGTCGGCCGGATCCGCTACGTGATCGAAAAGCGGGTAGCGTCGGC
>MVRA01000137.1 GCA_002067315.1 Methanocella sp. PtaU1.Bin125
GTCGCGCTTCTGGACCGTGATGAAGCTGACCTTGCAGTTCTTGAAGCCCTGCAGCGCGTCGATCGCAGCCTGGCGGACCGCGCGGTCCTCGTCGTTCATCATGGCCATGAGCGCCTTGATCGAGCGGTCGCTGCGGACCTGCCCGAGCGCCCAGGCGGCGTCCTTGCGGACGAACCACTGCTTGTCCCGGGTGGCGACGATCAGCGGCTCCACGGTCTGCGGGTCCTTGAGCATGCCCAGCGCGCTGGCGGCGTTCTTCCGGACGTATCCCTGGGGGTCCTTAAGCATCTTGATCAGCGGCTGCACGGCCGCCTTGTCGCCGATCTTGCCGAGCGCGAGGCAGGCGTTCTCCCGGACGGTGGACTCCTCGTCGCCGAGCGACTCGATCAGGAACGGTACCGCATAGTGGTCGGCGATCTTCCCGAGGTTATCGGCGGCGATCTCGCGCATGGCCGGGTCGTCGTCCTTGAGGGCGACCACGACGTGGCGCGCCATCTTGCCCAGCGCCAGCCGGGCGTTGATCCGGACCTCGCCTTCGTCGTCGTTCAGCGCCGTGATCATCGTCTCGACGGCGCGCATGTCGCCTAACTCGCCTAACGCCAGCACCGCGTGCTCCCTCACCAGCGCGCCCGTGTCGTGCATGAGGTTCATCAGCGGGTCAAAGGCCCGCATGTCGCGGAGCTTGCCCAGCGACGCCGCCGCAGCTGCCCGGACGCTCCAGCTCTCGTCTCGCAGGGCCCTGATCAGCGTCTCGACCGATTCCGTGGCGGAAAATTTCCCCAGCGACTCGACCGCGATCTGGCGGACCTGGGGGTCGTTGTCGCTCGTCGCCCCGATGAGCGCCTCCAGGGCGGCCGCGTTGTTCAGCTCGCCCAGCCGCTTTGCGGCTTCCATGCGCTTGAACACGTCCGGGTCCTGCAGGTCCTTCAGCAGGCTGGCGAAGTAGGCCTTTTCTTTCCGCCGGGCCTCTTCCTCGGCGATCTGCTTCTCTTTAATCTCGGCTTCCCGGAGCAGCTCCCTCTCTTTCTCCGGGGTCAGCGTGGTCCAGGCCATCTTCTTTAGCGACTTGAGCGCGATGTCCCGCACTCCCACGTCCGGGTCGGAGAGCGCGTTTTTCATCGCCTCGACCGCTGCGGGCATGGTCGGCGACATCTTGCGCAGGGACTGCAAGGCCGTCGACCGCACCTCCCGGTCTGGATCGGAGAGCGCGCCCTTGATCGCTTCCACCGTCTTCACGTCCCCGATGCTGCCCAGGACCCAGGCGGCCAGCTGCCGGGCGTAGGGATTGCCGGACTTGAGTATGTCCGTCATGGGCTCCAGCGAACGCGGGTCCTTGAGCTCGACGATCTTCATCGCCGCCTTCTGCCGCATCGCCGGGTCAGGGCTGTCCCTGACAAAGCTGATCAGGTCATCGATGGTGACCTTTCGCGGGGCCGGTGCTGCCGCAGGTTGTGCCGCTCCCGCAGCCGGCAGGGCCTTTCCCTGGGCCGGTGCTGCTGCAGGCGGTACGCTCTGGCTTTTCTGGTTGTTAAAAGATGCATTTTTTTCCATACGGCAGTACCCCCATTGGTAATCTTCCGTATTTTTAATGTCTCGGCTGTCTCGGTTATATAATTTTTGTTATTTTTACCAAATATGGCACGGGTAATTACACTTTTGTAAGCAATGCCCCGCAGAAGGCGTTTTTATCTCAACGATTTCACGCGTTCCTGTGTAATAGCCTGCCCTGTCATACGTGTAGACGCACAGCCCTGTTTAAAGTAATAAACAGGGGATGAACCCCCGGTAAAAAAGAGATCGATATCATTTTTCGTCTATTTCCTGCTCTCCTCGGCTTCCCTGCCCTTCTCGATGAGCTCCTTCACCTTCTGGCCGCCCTTCTGGCCGCCCTTCTCGCCGCCCTTGTGGCCGATCTCCTCGTAGAACTCGTGGCCGTGAGTCTCTGCGGTCTTCTCGCCGCCTTTCTGGCCGGCCTCACGTACAGTCATATCACCTTTCTCTTCCTTCCCAGCCATAGTTTGATCACCAGTGAGTCCTGGTTTTGCGAACAGATTAACGTGTCCCGAATAATCGGCATCGGCCTGGCTGCTCAGCTATACCGACAGCCCGGGCCCGTGAGACAGTCTTATATACGAAGGGCGTACAGTTACGATCACCTATGACTGTCGACCCGCAACTGCAGAAATTCGGACTCATAAAACGGGAAACGCCCAGGGCGATCAACCTGGACCCGCTCCAGACCGGCGGCATCCTGACGCCGGAAGCCCGGCAGGCCCTGACCGAATGGGGCGATGGGTACTCCGTCTGCGACTACTGCGGCGGCATGCTCGACCAGATAAAGACGCCCCCCATATACGATTTCGTCCATAAAGCGCTGCCGGCCTTTTTAGGCATGGACCACGCGCGGGTCACCAACGGCGCCCGAGAGTCCAAGTTCGCCGTCATGCACGCCATGTGCAAGGAAGGCGACTGGATCGTGCTGGACGGCAACGCGCACTACTCTTCCATGGTCGCCGCCCAGCGGGCCCGGCTCAAAATCAAGACCGTCCCGAAGACCCCTGCGCCCGACTACCGGATCACCCCCGAGGCCTATGCGGCCGCGATCGAGGAAGTCCGGGCCGAGTCCGGGAAGCCGCCCGCGCTGGCGCTGCTGACCTACCCGGACGGCAGCTACGGGAACCTGCCCGACGCGAAGGCCATCACGAAGGTCGCTCACGACTACAAGGTCCCGATCATCGTCAACGGCGCCTACGCCATCGGCCGGATGCCGTTCGACGGCAAAGCGCTCGGCGCCGACTTCGTCGCCGGCAGCGGGCACAAGTCCATGGCCGCGTCGGGCCCGGTAGGCGTGCTCGGCGTCAACGCGCCCTACGACGCAACGGTATTCCAGAAGTCCCCGACGAACAAGAACAAGGAGATCGAGTTCCTGGGATGCACGGCCCGCGGCGCCACCATCATGACCATGATCGCCTCGTTCCCGAAGGTCGTCGAGCGCACGCAGCCCGCGAGCTGGGAGAAGGAAGTCGGCGACGCCCGCTGGTTCGCGGAGCAGATGGAGTCCATCGGCATGCGCCAGCTCGGCGATAAGCCGCACAACCACGACCTGATGTTCTTCGAGGGCACCGTGTTCTACGATATTTCCCAGAAGGCCGACCGGTACTTCCTGTACCGCGAGATGAAGGCGCGGGGCATCCACGGCATCAAGCCCGGGCTGACGAAGAACTTCAAGATCAGCACGCTGGGCGTGGGCCGGGAGAAACTGGGAATCGTCGCCGACGCTTTCAGGGACATCATTAAAAAATATAGCGCGTAAACTCCTGTATCACTGGCATACAGGATTGACGCGCTATGGAACCGATTTTTGACAGGGACGGCAACGTCGTCGGGTGGATTCGCCCGCCCGGCACGATCGTGGATAATCATGGTAATTACCGGGCTTTCATCAGCGACGAGGCCATCTTCGACTACCGGACTCGCTATCTCGGCCGGCTGCACAATGGATACCTCTGGGACCAGGACGGTAACGCCGTCGCATCGATCGTCGGCGCATCCGATGGCCCGGTCCTGGAGCGCAAAGGCATCATCCCACAGCCGCCTGTCGCCGGGCCGGAGCCCGCCAGGCCTTCGCCCCCGCCAGTCCCCGGACAGATACCCGCATACTCTAAAAAGTGGTCGGAGATAAGCTGGGATGAGTTCCTTAGCGGCCGACAGGTCTTCATCGCTTACCGTAGCTAATACGAATGATATAAAAAGGTCGGACGTGGTTCGTCACTCGATGGCCCGTCGCCCGCGCGCGTGCGCGGATGCCTGTCAGCAAATCTAAAACTTCTTGCCCCGGACCCGTTCGATGTCGAACACCGCCGTCTTCGCCACGTGCATGACGGCGAAGGTGCCCGCCTGGATTGGATCAGTCACCACCAGGTCGGCGTAGTCGGGTACGCTGCCGGCCATGTTCAGCGAGATCACCGGCATGCCCTCTTCGTGCAGCTTCCTGACCTCCTCGGAGATGCGGCCGCCCATGATCGAGCCGGCGAGCACGAGGATCTGGGCGCGGTGAAGGCGCTTGACGGCCTCGACGGCGTCGGCGAGGTTGTCTTCGCCCACCAGCGGGATGGTGTCGACACTGATGCGCTCGCCCCGCAGGTTGTGCCGGTCCGCCTCGTTGATGGCGCCCATGGCCACCTGGGCCACCTGCGCGCCGCCGCCGACCACGATGACGCGCTGCCCGAAGATCCGGTCCAGCGGGGCGTGTAGCGTGACGCTCTGAATGGCGTTCATCTTCTCCAGCGCCACCACGAGGTCGTCGATGTCCTTCACCTGCTCCACCTCGATGTAGAGGGAGGACATGCCTTCGTTGACGCCCTTGTCGATGATGAACTGCTGCGTAAACGTAATGTTGCCGCCGTGCTTGGCCACCATGCCGGCGATATCCCGGAGCACGCCGGGCTTGTCCTTGCAGAGCAGGAGCATGGCCGACTTGCCGGCCAGCGCGGTGCTGCGGGAGTAGATGAGGTCGTAGTCGTTGAGGTAGTTGTCGATGTAGAGGACCTTCTCGGTCTTGACGACCTTCATCTCCCAGCCCTCTTTGTCATAGACGTCCAGCGTCCAGCCCTTGCTGCCCGGCTCGACGTCTTCCAGCAGGTCGTTCAGCTGGGACGACGGCAATACGAAAACACGCTCGGCGTCGTCGCAGATCAGCACGAGGTGCTTGATGTTCAGGTTGTTCAAAAATTCCGTCGGCACCGAGAAGTAGTAATGGCCTTCCTTGTTCTTGCTGTACCGTAAGATGAGCAGGTACTGTCCGTCGACGCGGTAGACGTGCTGGAGGCCTGAGAGATAGTGCTCTTTCAGCTCCACGTTCTTCTCGATCTTGTCGATGATGGCCTCGACCGCCTGCTTCATCTCCTGCGAGTTATATCGATAGCTCATTGTCCTCGATGCCCCCGAACATATACGCCATTCATATCTTCAACTTTTGCCTGAGCTGTCCGAAGTCCAGCGGCGGCCGGAACACGCCCAATTCGGTAATGATCGCGGTGACGTACTCCATCGGCGTGGCGTCGAAGGCCGGGTTCAGCGCCGGCACGTCCGCCGGCGCCGTCGGCCGGCCGCCGCAGCGCCGCAGCTCGTCCGGGTCCCGCTGCTCGATGACCACGTCCTTCTCCCGCCGGGCGAAATCGAATGTGGAGAGCGGTGCCGCCACGTATAAGGGGACGTTGTGCGCTTTCGCGATTACAGCGTGGTTGTAGGTGCCGATCTTGTTGAAGACCGCGTCCTCCACGATGCGGTCGGCGCCCACGATGACCGCGTCCACGTGACAGTTCCTCATCACGTAGCCTGACATGCTGTCCGCGATGAGGGTGACCGGGATCCCGTCGTCCATGAGCTCCCGGGCCGTGATGCGGCTGCCCTGGTTGAGCGGCCGCGTCTCGCACGCGATGACGCTGACGCGCTTGCCCTCCGCGATCGCCGAGCGGACCACGCCGAGCGCCGTGCCCCAGTCCACGCAGGCCAGCCGGCCGGCGTTGCAGTGGGTCATCACCGTGTCGCCGTCGCGCAACAGGCGGGCGCCGTTCTCTCCGATCGCCCTGCACCGGGCCACGTCGTCGTCGGCGACGGCCTTCGCTTCCCGCAGCGCCAGCGCCGTGATCTCCTCGATGTCCCGGCCGGCGAGGGCCCGGGACAGTGTACGCTCAACGCCCCACGACAGGTTCACTGCGGTCGGCCTCGTCCGCTTCAGGCGCTCAGCGCCGGCTTTCAGCTCGACGACGAAATCCGGCAGCATCATCGGAGGGATTGTCCGGGCCAGCAGGGCGACGCCGAAGGCCCCGGCCGCCCCGAGCGCCGGCGCCCCGCGGACCCGCAGCTTTAAGATCGCTTCCTGCAGCGCCTCGAGACTGCAAATGTCCATGACGGCCATCTTATCCGGCAGGGCCGTCTGGTCGATGATGATGATACAGCTCTTCTCCTCGTCCCAGTCGATCGTTCGCATCAGTAACACATGAGGCGGGCACGATAAAAACATATTGGTTTCGCGCGGCTAATCTGTCTCCCTGCTTTGCGCTCCTCCGTCCCCGAATGCGAGACTGTATGAATGGTACGGTTAAAGGCCGCAGCGAACGCAGCGAACGCGGCATCATTATTGGAGACAGGCCTGTCTGGCTGCGTTCGCTGCGTTCGCTGCGGCATTATATCTGCGGCAAGCAATTACCACGCACAGGCCGGAGCCGCTATCGCGCGCGCGAGCGCCAGCGCGTCATGCGACGGGCCCCGCCCGGGTAATCCGTGTTTCCTTGCATTTTCCTTTAAGGTTATCCGGCCGATATTCTTGATCATGGACGAGACGAGGCATGTGGAAGAAATAGCTGATTCGGTCTACTGGGTCGGGGCCAGGGACTGGGACCGGAAGACGTTCGACGCGTTCATCCCGCTCCCCCAGGGCACGACCTATAACGCCTACCTGGTGAAAGGCCGGGAGCATACGGCGCTCATCGACACGGTGAACCCGGGCTTCTGGAAGCAGCTGCACGAGAAGGTCGACAAGGTCGACAGCCTGAAAAACCTGAGGTACCTGGTGATGAACCACGCGGAGCCCGACCACGCCAGCGCCGTTCCTTACGTAATGGGCGAGAGCCCCGACGCCACGCTGGTCACCACGGCGAAGGGGGCGAAGATGGCAAAGCTGTATTCGAAGGTCCCCGACGGGCGCATCCTGGTCGTCAAAGACGGGGACGCCATCGACCTCGGGGGAAAGACACTGGCCTTCATCGAGGCGCCGTGGCTCCACTGGCCGGAGACCATGTTCACGTACCTTCCCGAGGACCGGGTGCTGTTCTCCTGCGACTACTTCGGGGCCCACACGGCCTTCGGGATGTATGACGACGAGAACGAGGGGCTGCTCTCGTTAGCCAAACGGTACTATGGCGAGATCATGATGCCGTTCGGCAAGCCCGGCCAGAAGGCCCTCGAGAAGATCGAGCCCCTCGACATCCGGGTGCTCGCGCCCAGCCACGGCCCCGTCTACCGGAACCCCGGAAAGATCGTCGACGAGTACCGCCGCTGGACGGCAGGCGAGACGAAGGAGAAGGCGATCGTCGCTTTCGTCAGCATGTGGGGCACCACGGACCGGATGGCGAAGGCCATGGCCGAAGCCCTGGCGAACGACGGCATCGAGGTCTGCGTCTTCAACCTGCAGGGCGCCGACGTCGGCGACATCGCCCGGGAGCTGGTGGACGCCCGGGCCCTCGTCCTCGGGTCGCCCACGGTCCTCGGCGGCCTCCACCCGCTCGCCGCCTATGCCGCCAGCCTCGTCAAAGTCCTGCGGCCGCCCCTGAAATACGCCGCCTTCCTGGGCTCCTACGGCTGGGGCGGGGGCGCGGCGCGACAGGCGCTGGAGCTGCTCGGGCCCCTGCGCATCGACGTGGTCGGCGCCGTGGACATCAACGGCCCGGCCGACGGGGAGGCGATGGGCAAAGTCGCGGACCTGGCCCGGGCGCTGTCCGCGAAGATCAAGGGCGCTACCGGCGCCACGGCCCGGACTGCAGAAAGTATCGCATAATGATATACAGATGCTCTCGGATGCACACGGGACCCCGGAGGGCACAGAGCACAGGTGCTTTCGTCTGACGTAATCGTTCAGGTGTTCCCCGGGAGTCCTGTTCAGGCTTCCGGAATAGCCTTTGCGGAGGCATAGCGCAGGACGGTATTCCCGCGACGACGCGGACATCTGCTGATGTCCGGCGACGAATCGCGACGGGCGCGACGACTGTTAAA
>MVRA01000138.1 GCA_002067315.1 Methanocella sp. PtaU1.Bin125
TTACTGGTGACATGATGGACCTTGAAGGCTATGCAAAGAGGGGCCTCAGGAAAGGAGACCCGAAGCTGCTTGAGAAACTGACCGAACGCATTCTCGAGATCAAGAACATCTCCCCCGCCGGCGCGGAAAAGCTCGCCGCCGCGGTCATTACCGAGGCGAAGGCGACGCTTGACGTCAGGGACGATATCATCGCCATGCAGCCCTGCGGAGTAAGCATGGGTGAGCTGGGCGTGGGCTCCAGGGGCAGAGGTGACTTTTATGCGCACAGGAAGATCGCCGAGGTGATTGGCAAGACAGACTCGGTCTGCGACTCCAGCCAGATGGACGACTCCGGAGTGGTCAAGGCAGGCGGCAAGTATGTGGTAGTCACGGTCGACGGCATGCACTCCCGGCTCTCCGACTTCCCCTTCCTGGCCGGGTTCCACGTCACCCGCGCGTCGTTGCGCGACCTTTACGTCATGGGCGCGAAGCCTGTGGCGCTGTTATCCGACATCCACGTGGCCGACGACGGCGACGTGTCCAAGATCTTCGACTACACGGCCGGCATCACGACGGTGTCTGAACTGATCGGAGTGCCGCTCATCACCGGCAGCACGCTGCGCATCGGCGGCGACATGGTCATCGGCGAGCGCCTCACGGGCTGCGTGGGCGCTGTTGGCGTTGCGGAGGAGCTGACCGCTCGTATCCAGTCCCGGCCCGGGGACGTGATCATGGTCAGCGAGGGCGCAGGCGGCGGCACGGTATCGACGACGGCGCTGTATTTCGGCATGCACGACGTCGTGGAGAAGACGCTGAACGTGAAGTTCCTCGAGGCCTGCAAGGCGCTGTTCGACCACGACCTGATAGGCCGCATCCACGCGATGACTGACGTCACCAACGGCGGCATCCGGGGCGACGCGTTCGAGATCGCGGGCACTGCCGGCGTCAAGCTGGTCTTCCATGAGGAGAAGCTGCGCAGGCTCGTCGAGCCGGGCGTGCTCAAGATGCTGGAGACCCTGAAGATCGACTACCTCGGCGTATCGCTGGACGCCCTGCTGATCATCGCCCCGCGGGAGCACGCGGAAGAGATCATGGCCGCGGTCCGCAGCCGCGGCGTGGCCATCGACATTGTCGGCGAAGTCAGGGAAGGCAACGGCGCCTACCTGGTCGTGAACGGCGTCGAAAAGGACTTCACCCCCCGGTTCCGCGAGTCGGCCTACACGCCTGTGAAGAAAGTCGTAGGCGAGGAGACCCCGATGACCTTCGAAGAGATGCAGCGCAAGGTCGATCAGGCAGCACTCAACGCCATCAGTAAGAAAGAGCGCATGCTGGCCCGCATCAGGGCAGCCGGCGACGACAACAGCGTCCTGCTCCAGACCCCCAGGACCGCGGAGAAGGTAAAATAAACTCATCAGGCTGAAAGGGCCTTGCAGTTGCCGTATCACTGATACAAAGGGATCGTGCCCTTCGTCGACTCGCCGGGTATGCCCGCACGCATGAACGGCACAGAAGCGGTCCGATCCGGTACTTTTTATCTCTTCTTGCGCATTAGCTGCACCGCGACGATGATCACCGCAAGAACGATCGCCGCGCCGATGATCCATGCTGCCTGCTTCAACGGATCGCCTGTAGACTTCGCGCCTGGCGTCGGCGTCGGGGGCACAGGTGTCGCCGTCGGCGTGGGCTCGAGCGTCGGGGCCGGCGTCGGGGCCGGCGTCGGCAGGTAGTACCCCTGGAGCGCGATGTTACCGCTCACGTCGGTACTCGCGAGTGTCAGTGTCAGGGCGGCGATCTGGTTGTCCTTGATCGCCTCGAGATAGTAAGAGCCGTAAGGGACGTCGTTGATCGCGTAGAAGCCGGGCACCGCCGCATCCGCCCCGGCAGTCGTCGCAGGGTTGCCCGGGACCTGCACGATGCTGCTTTTAGAGCTGTTATTCAACAGGTACAGGGTGACAGATGCGCCAGGTATTCCCTTGCCCGCCGCGTCGACGACGGTACCGCTGACGTTGCCGAAGCCTTTCACCGTATAGTTCTTCGACGCCCTCACGTCGCCGTCGGTGCTCATCAGGACGGCAGTGACGGTAACGTTGCCCGTGTTCGGGCCTGTGACCACGTTCAGGGATGCCCGGCCGCTGCTGTCAGTCATGACAAAAGTACCGCGGCCTATGTCAAGGACGGAGGGATTTGTAGACTCGAAGTATACGCCGATGCCGTTCAAGGGATAATCTGCGTCGTGTATCTTCAGCTGGACCGTGATCGTATACTCTGCTCCGCCAGCCCGCAGCACGGACGACGGATCGACGAACTTCACGCCGTCCGGCAACGACATCTGCGCGCCCGCAGGCTCCTCCGCGATAATAAAGATCAAGGCGATCAGCAGGATGCTGATCGGGACCGATAACTGCCTGATGCGAGACAAAGTAACACTCCGGCCTATATACCTAATAATTTCAAGTTAAAGACATAAAACTTGTTGTCTTCTGGCCGGCATAGCAGCCAGATAAAATAGATGCATTGATCATTCTGACTAATGTGAGCCTTCCTGTGCCCGCCGGTCACAGTAACGACGTCCGGACAGAGCGATGTGAAGACATATTAAATTATTTAGAATATAAATATCCATTATGGAACTTTTTCAGCCATATTTCACACCCGTTTGTCAATACAACCCATAAATATTAGCTATTAATGACATATATACCATATAATCACCCCGTTCATCCAGTATAACCAGATATCGGTTGGTTTACTTGTTATTATGTAATAAACGTATAGAGCACAAAGAATATAACCGGAACAGGTTATTTGTTTATGGGGATGGAAACGGTGAGTGTACTACACCTACTCTTAGGTCTTAATAACTCTGGCAAAGCTAGCTTCTCTACAGCTCAGTGCGAACTGCTGCTGTGTCTTACCCGCCAGCGCATCGATTTACAGATGGAACAGGCCTGGACGCCGATCGTCGGGCCGCTCGAGCATAACATTGCCCGGTTCGTCAGCAGGGGCCTCCTGGAAGAAGCGTCTCTCGCGGACCGTTTTGACGCCAAGTTCCGGGTCTCGGACCTGAAGCAGATGCTGGAGAGCAAGGGCATCAAGATCAAAGGCAAAAAGGGCGAGATGATCGCCGCCTATATCGCAGCCATATCCCCCGCGGAAGCGGAAGCCATGGTCACGGACGTGCGCCTGTACCGGGCCACCCCGGCGGGCACGCACAGGATGGAGTCATATATCGCGATGAAAGAAAAGGCCCGGCAAGACATGGAAAACGAAGCCCTTTCGCTATTATTGAAGGGAGACGTCCGGAGGGCCTGGTCACGGGTCGGCCGGTACCAGATGGAACAGATGTTCCCCGATCCCCGGTGGGCCCGGAGCGTGCCGGAACCGCTGATGGAAGAGGCTTCCTGCCTGTTGCGGCTCAGCTACGACGACCTGCCGCTGAACGAGTCCGGGCGCAGGATGGCGGGAGCGCTCCTGGCCATGTCGGTCATCATGGGCGAGTCCTTTGCCGACGCGGGTAAACGGCTCATGGACTATACAAAGGACCTGTTCGACTGGACCCAGGCCAC
The DNA here is from genome assembly GCA_002067315.1 of Methanocella sp. PtaU1.Bin125. GTDB lineage: Archaea > Halobacteriota > Methanocellia > Methanocellales > Methanocellaceae > Methanocella_A. Next base: position 3,546 of record MVRA01000138.1, read on the forward strand.
TGCGTTCATCCGGCCCAACCCCTGCGGACAGGAGACTGCGGCGGACCCGGATTCGCTGGCCGAGATGTACGCCACGACGAAGATCAAGGAAGCGCTCAGCCACTGCGAGCTGAACAGCCTCATGTCGAGCCGGCTGGGCAAGGGCATCAAGATCCTGCCGGTCCATTGTGGCGACTGCAGCATCTGCAACGGCGGCAAATACCAGTACGAGTGGTCGGAGATCGAC
>MVRA01000139.1 GCA_002067315.1 Methanocella sp. PtaU1.Bin125
GCGGCCGACATCGGCATCGCCATGGGCGCCGCCGGCACCGACGTGGCCATCGAGGCGGCCGACGTCGCGCTCATGTCCGACCGGCTGGACCGGATCAGCTACACGATAGGCCTCAGCCGGAAAACGCTGGGCATCATCAAGCAGAACACGGCGTTCTCAGTCCTCGTCGTTCTGCTCCTCATCGCGGGCGTGCTGATCAAAACGGTTGTGCTTGCATCAGGCATGTTCATCCACGAGGCAAGCATCTTCATCGTCATCCTGAACGGCATGCGGCTACTGGGATATGGGCGTGGTACGAAGAGCCCGCAACAGGACAGCAATTCTAAGGAAGGTATGAAAGGCGGTGCCCTGCCCGGCCAGGTATAGGCAACAAGACTGTACTCGGTCATGGCAATGCGACCCCTGTCACGCTCGCCAAGGGCGCCATGTAGCCAAGAGCGCCAAGACTTTTTTTAAATATCGCTACCACAACACAGGGAATGAACTACGATCGCCTGCCTGACCGCTCGCATAGACGCGTGTATTATAGTTATTCCTGGTAATTGTTCAGGTATCCTTTAACCGTCGTCGCGCCCGTCGCTTTCGTCGCGCCCGTCGCGGGAATACCGTCCGTCGAATTGCCTATCGAGGCTGCGACGAATGCTCCACCGCGGCCAGGCGCAGTACTGATTCCCGCGACGAGCGCGACGAAACGCGACGAGCGCGACGTTTCTCGAGGAACGATATAACAATCTGTTATCCTTTAAAATTCGTCGCGCCCGTCGCGAGAATGCAGTCCTGCGCTAAGTCTCCGCAAAGGCTATTCCGGAAGCCTGAACAGGACTTTCAAGGAACACCTGAACAGTTACTATTCCTGAAAGGTTTTAAACGCCGGTGTTTCCCGCGGGAATAAAACAGGTCGGGAAGCGTGGCCAGCCATGCCCGGTCCCGCGTGCGCGCGAGGCTGACCGCATGCCACCTGCATGCCGCCCTGGATAGTTCAGAACCTTTCAGGAATGACTATAATATCCTTGGCGCTCTTGGCTACCTGGCGCCCCTGGCGAGCGTGACCGTAGTCGCATAGCCTGAACAGAGTGTTATTCCTGTAGCTATACAAAATTATTATTATATTTCGCGTCACCGCGGCAGCGCCTCGTCGAACCGCCCGCTGAACTCCCCGAGGTCGAATACTTTAATTAACGAGCCGTTCTGGAGCATGATGACGTAGCCCCGGGACCGGAGCACCTCGAGGCTCTCGTTGAGGCTGACGTCGTCCATGCTTAACGACTTTTTGAGCGCCTGCCGCTTCACGTGCTGGATACCGGCCTCCTGCATCAGGCGGCGGATCTCGACGTACACGCCAATGTCCCGGCGGGACAGGCTGCTATCGAAGTTGCTAACGTTCAACGAGCGGTTCCGCTTCCCGACCTTCACGCCCCTGATCTCGACGCCGTCGAAGGCGCTGCGGAGGTCCGCGTACGCGTCGACCTGCGACGACCAGTAGTCCTCGTACAGGTCCTCGGCCGCTTTGCGCTGTGTCTCCAGGAGCTTCGACGCATCGCCCAGGAAACGGTAGATCGCGTTGTTCTGCACCAGGCGCATCCGGGCGAACGCCTCCGCGATCTTGACCTCCGCCAGCGGGGTCATGTTCAGGTCGATCGACAGGCGCTCCATGCGCTTGCGGGCCTTCTTGATCGAGGCCTCGATAGGCTTGATGTCCTGACGGCGGAGGTGCGGCTGGCAGATCAGCGCGGTCAGCTGGTAGGAGACCACGTCGGACGACAGCAGCTGCCGGTACCGGTAACGGGACTGCAGGTGGATGAGCGGCATGTGGATCTTGAGCGATGTCCCGGGATCGGTCATCAGGTTGACCTCGCGGACCTTTCTCATGAGCGCGGCCACCGCGCCTTCGCCCCTCGGGGTGACCACCTTGTAAATGTAGGCCGGATTGACCTCCCGGAAGCCGGAGGGTATCTCCTCCAGCACGCCGTTCTTGAACTGCCGGACGATCTGCCGGTGCTCCGGCGACTCGAAGCTTCCGCCTTCCCGCTCCAGGAACGACTGTCGCCTGATTGTCAGGCCGCCTTTGCCGATCTCGTTGGTCGGGCAGCTGACCATCTGTAGCGGCAGCACGAGGTCCAGGTTGTCTTTGTCGGCGTTTTCGAAATTAATCGTCGTCTGCTGCCGGAACTCGTCGATGTACAGCCGGGGCCGGGGAAGAATATCGATCAGCTTACTATCGGGAATGCCCATGATCGCGCCGACTTCGTATGATACGTACTTGTACTGTAATCTGCCCTCGATGAGTTTCTTCTCGTCGATCTCGCGACGGGGCTGACCGGTTGTTTCCACCTGCACGAACTGCCCCTCGGAAGGCGGGTTCTCGTAGCCTTCGGGCAAAACGTAGTACGTCGGCAGCCCGGCCTCGTCCAGGAACGGGCTTTTCGACAGAGTAAAAATACGGCTGCCGCCCCCCGGGGCCCACCGGCACCATCCCCAGTGCTGCTTGTCCGGGTCAAAGAGCAGCGCCCGCTCGAAGTCGGCGTACTCGCTGCCCATCCAGTCCCTCTTCAAGGCGGCCATCGTATGTTAATAATCGGGAGGTGATATTAACGTTTTGTTATTTAATTTTAAAACTAGTCTTGGCGCTCCTGGCTACTTTGCGCTCTTGGCGAGCGTGACAGTGGTCGCTAAGCCAATATAACAAATGAGACGCAAGCCCTGTCAGAGCTATGCGACTACTGTCACGCTCGCCAAGAGCGCCAGGTAGCCAAGAGCGCCAAGGATAAATAAATATGGTTCTTCTGCGTTTTTCGGATCTGCCGATTCAATGAAAATGGGCTTCGTTTCGGGGGCCTGTCGTACCAGTACTCGTGACGATCGCAATGTTTCTCTAAGTTCTCGCGACGATCGCAACGAGACGCGACGGGCGCGACGTTTCTAAGAATGGTAATATAGCGGATTATCCGTTAACCGCCGTCGCGCCCGTCGCGTTTCGTTGCGATCGTCGCGAGTATGCAGTCCCGCGTCCTTGCGTACTCATCACAGGACGCCTGAACGGCAAACCATCAGA
>MVRA01000140.1 GCA_002067315.1 Methanocella sp. PtaU1.Bin125
TGTCGGACCCGCCTGCATACGGCGTGAAGAGCGTGAGCGTCGCAGGCCTGCTGTTTAATACCAGCCACTTTGGCGAGGCGGAGGTCCTCTATCAGTACCTCGTCGGGTACTACCGGCAGAAGGACGATCGCTGGAACCTGAAGGACTCGCTGGAGAAGGCCGGGCTGATCCTCGGCTATAAGAACGACATCGACGGGGCGCTGTCGATGCTTAAAGAAGAGGAGCGGCTCTGCCGCGAGCTGAACGACCGGTTCGGCCTGTACGACTGCCTCGCCCACCAGGCCGTCCCGCTCTACAGTAAGGGAGACTGGGACAGCATCAACAGGATCGTGGTCGAGATGGAGGGTAACCTCGAGCGGATCAACAAGCGCGGCCTGACCCGCGCGCTACACATGAAGGGCCTGATGCTGTTCGAGATGGGCAACCTGGAAGAAGCCGTGAGGATCTTCATGGAAAAGGAGAAGATCTGCCGCGAGATCAAGGACGTGGAGTGCCTGATATGGACGCTCAACATGAAGGCGGCCACCCTCTACGAGAAGGGAGACCTCCAGCACTCGCTCAGCGTCAGCCGGGAAATGGAAAAGGTCTGCCGGGACCACGGCCACAAGCTGGCCTTGCGGTTCGCCCTCATCAACCTGGGAGATATCAACTATGACATCGGCAACGTCGAAGAGGCCGTCAGCCAGCTGGTGCAGGCCCGGGATTTGAGCGTGGGCCTGGGCATCAAGAAGGACATCGAGGTCTGCCTCAACCACCTCTCCATCATCTACTACGATACCGGGAACCTGGCCGGGGCCATGAAGACCTTCGAGGAAGAGATCGCCATCTGCAACGAGCAGAACGACCTGCCCAGCCGCCAGATCACCCTCGGCAACATGGCCCTGGTACACTACGACCGCGGGCAGCTGGACGAAGCGATGGGCCTGCTCAAGGAAAAGGAGCGGTTCATGCGGGAGCTGGCGGTGAAAAAGAGCATACAGATCGCCCTGGGGAACCAGGCGCTGATCCTCTTCGACCGGGGAGACCTTGAAGGGGCCATGCGGCTCCACCGCGAGGAGGAAGCGATCTGCAGGGAGATCGCCAAGGGCAAAGACCTCGGCGTCTGCCGCTATAATCAGGCCAGCGTCCTCCACGCGCTGGGTGACGCCGACGGCGCCATGGCGCTATACGCCGAAACCGAGCAGGAGTTCCGCAAGGACGACTACATGGCCGGGCTGCCGGGCTGCCTGTCCGGGCAGGCTACGATACTCGCTGGCCGGGGGCAGCGTGATGAGGCCATGCGATTACTCCGGGAGGCTGGCGAAATCAGTGGCCGGACCGGCAACAGGAAAGGGCTGGCCGCCTGTAAGGGCAACGAGGCGGTCCTGCTCTACGAGGCCGGAGACATCGAAGGTTCGCTCCGGCTCCTGACGGAGACCGAGAAACTCTGCCGGGACATCGAGTACATGGAAGGGCTGGCCATATCCCTGATCGACCAGGCGGCCATCAGGGGCTATCACAGCCGGGGAGACCCCGTGCCGCTGATCGAAGAGGCATATGGCATAGTGCGGAAAGCAGGGATGGAAAGGCTGGCCGGACAGATGCTTCCGCTAATCCGCAGGACGCCCGCAGCCAGGGGCCTGGAACTGAGAGCGACAGTCGCCGGTAACGGGGCTGGCATGGCCCGGGCCGCCGCGCCACCGGGGGACAACAATCTCAGCCTTATCCGCTGGATAGTGAAAAAGCCCAAACTGGAGAGAAAATAGGGAATAGCCGCGATAGCCGATCAGTCCCTCTGGTAAGTAGAGATAAATAAATAAACAGGCATATTGACAATCGTATTTAAAAAGTGATATCGTACGATTAGCAATAATTACTGATATTATTCCTACTGCCATGACGGACAACGCGGTCAGATGTGAAAAGTGCGAGTCGACGAACCTGATGTTCAGCAAAAAGCGGCAGCTTTACATCTGTGAGGACTGCGGTCACGAGTTTCAGCCGGCTCACCGGCGGCGCATCTTTCTGGGGTACGGCCACGACGAGCACGCCTATTTTGCGCAACGGCTGCACGAGGACCTCACCCGGGCGGGCTACGACATCTGGTTCGACGTGAAAAAGCTCACCGGCGGCATGGACTGGGAGAAGTTCATCGAGGAGGGGATGGAGTGGGTCTCGGAGTACCCGGGCGAAGGCCGGCACATCCTCCTGGTCACGCCCTACTCGGTGCGGCGGCCGGACGGCTTCTGTCTGAACGAGATCTCCCGGGCCATCCAGCGGGGCATCCCGCTGATACCGGTCATGGTCGTGACCGCGCAGGTCCCGGCCGCCATCCGGGGGCTGCGATGGCTGGACATGCGGGACTGCCTCCCGCCCGACCGGAAGCCCGATCTCTACCGGGCCCGGCTGGAAGCCCTGATACGGGTGATCGAAGGCGAGCCCCGGGAGGGCGACCTGGAAACGCCGGACCGATCGATGGCGGCGACGGCGACGGACGCCAGTACCCCGGCCTCTTCCGGCTCCGTGCGCGTCTACATCGGCTGCGCGCCGGAGCACCGCCAGCTGGCCGGACGGCTCAAGGAAGACCTCGTATCGCAGGGGATAGAGGTATATGACGGTTCTGGCATAGACCGATCGTCCCCCGAATACGAGCTGGCAGTGGAAGACGGCCTGTCCTGGACGGCGGAAGCGCAGGCTAACGGGCGGTTCCTCCTGATCATGAGCCCGGCCGCGGTGCGGAGGCCGGGCGGCACGTGCCTGAACGAGCTCAGCCAGGCGATCGTGAAAAAGCTCACCGTCGTGCCGGTGATGGCCAGCCTGTGCGAGCCGCCCCTCTCTATCTGCCGCGTCCAGTGGCTCGACATGCGGGACAGCCTGCCCCCGGAGACCAGGCCGACCCGCTACGCCTTCAGGCTTCATCAGCTGGCCGGGATGCTCCGTACGGGTAAGATGGACGTGGAGGGCATCCAGTCGCATCTCATGCGGGTGCTCGACCCCATCCCCTTTGACGCGGACGTCCAGAGCCACGTGTCCCGGTTCGTCGGCCGCCGGCAGGCCATCGGTAGGATCTGTGACTGGCTCGACGATCCGGCTGCGCCCCGTGCGCTCTGGCTGACGGGCCCGCCCGGCTCCGGCAAGAGCGCGATCGCCGCCTGGTTCGCGTACAACCGCCCCGAGGTCCTCGCCCTCCACATCTGCAGCGCGGAGGACACGCAGCGGTCTGACCCCGGGAAGTTCATCCTCTCGATCGCCTACCAGCTGGCCACCCAGCTGCCCGGGCTGCAGCCATACTACGGCACCCTGTCGATCGAGGAGATGGCCCGCAGCATGAGCCCGGCCGTGCTGTTCGATCAGCTGATCGTAAGGCCCCTGAGGGAGCAGGTGACCCATTCGGGTAAAAGGCCCGCCCTGCTCGTCGTCGACGAAGCCGACGGGGCGGCACTGGCAACGGACCTGCCGGGGCTGCTTGCATCGGAATTTGAACAGACGCCGCCATGGCTACGGCTACTGATCGCCGGACGTGCCGCGCCGCGGCTGGAAGCATCGATTCGCTGTCTCGCGCCGGCCATCGTCGACCTGGCGCAGTTCGATGCCACCGGGGACGTCAAAACGTATGCTTATGGTCGTATCGCGCGACACTACGGGCCGGGGTCAGCGACGGACGCCGCCGTGGAGCGCGTCGCCGCGGACAGCGAGGGCAACATGCTGTACGCAGGGTGCGCGGTCGACGAGATCATCCTCGGGGGGATGTCGCCGGACAGCCTCCGGGCGTTCCCGCGCAACCTCGGCGCCCACTACCTGCGGTTCTTCCGGCGGCAGTTCCCGGATCTCGATCGGTATAAGGCACGCCTGCGGCCGGTACTGGAGATCATATGCGCTTCGGAAAAGCCCGTCGATATCAAAACGATCGCAGCCCTGCTCGATACAGGCGAAAACGACGTCATCGATGCCTGTAGCGACCTCTACACGCTCTTCCCGGTCAAAGACGGGATGATCGGGCCGTTCCACAGGTCCCTTGTCCGGTGGCTGATCGTCCGGGAGCGGTCCGCCCAGTACTTCGTCAGCGCCGCCAGAGGGCGGGAACGCCTGGCAGGCGGATTAACCCCCGGGACCCGGGTACCGTAATCCGGGCAGATTCCCGGCCCGAAAGAACGTAAAAAAGACGTTTTTGGTCCGCCTATGTCATCAGAGCTATGGCTTCCATGATGTCACGGGCCTGGCACGGGCATATGATCACGCATACGCCGCATTCGATACATAACACGTTATTCACCACAGGCATGCCGTCGACCATGTCGATGGCATTCTCCGGACACTTATCCGCACAGGTGCCGCACCCGGAGCACTTCTTGGGGTCTGCTGCAGAAGGCATAAGATACCATTTCTTTACAAGCGTTTACTCTGATATAAATTTTATTACGTCATATCGATATCTGTAAAATAATAGTAAAAATATTCGGAGGCCGTTACCGACGGCGTTAACAGCCGGGGAACGTTCCGGGCACCGGGTGTTGCCGGGCTAACACGAAAGCACTTATACCAAAAACGCGCAAATAAATCATCGGTAGTCACCATGCAGGCCAGGTCCGTCGGCATTATCACGCGCATCGACGTCCGGGACCCGAAGGGGTATGTCCCGGCGTTCGTCAAGCACCTTTCGTACAAGGTCAAGCTATTCCTGGACCCTGTGACCGCGGGCCTGTGCAACAGCAAAGAGGCGACGGAGGTCGACGAGATGTACGCCGACCTCATCCTGGTCTTCGGCGGCGACGGCACCATCCTGCGCTCCTTACAGTTATTACCCAAGCCGACCCCGATCCTGGGCATCAACATGGGCGAGGTGGGCTTCCTGACTGTCGTCGACCCCGAGAGCGCGCTGTACATGATCGACGACATCGTCGCCAGCTTCGAGGTGACCGAGCGTTCCCGGCTGGCCGTGAAGCGGAACCACGAGGACCTGCCCTGCGCCATGAACGAGGCGGTCGTGCTCACGTCCCGGCCCTCGAAGATCTCGCATTTCCGCATCCACGTGGACGGCAAGCTCATGGAGGAGTTCCGGGCCGACGGCGTCGTGCTCGCGACCCCGACCGGCTCGACGGCCTACGCGATGAGCGCCGGCGGGCCTATCGTGGATCCGCGGGTGGACGGGATCATCATCGTTCCGCTCGCGCCCTATAAGCTGTCTTCCCGGCCCTGGGTAGTCCCCGGAAAGAGCATCATCGAGCTGGAGCTGTTGCGGGAGGACAAAGAGTCGATGGTCGTCGTAGACGGGCAGTACATGGTCAACGTCGGCACTAAAGACATGTTGACCTTCACCCGCTGCGATACCCCGGCGCTGTTCGTCAAGTTCGGCGACAAGTTCTACGACCTCGTCCGGGAAAAGCTCACGTAGCCGGCCGTCGCTCGTTTTATATACCTTGAACGGCTAACGGGTTGTCGATCGCTTATGAGCAGTCAGTTCTTATAGTCTTCCTGCGGACGGCCGGGCAGACCGGAAGGCCGGCGGGTGAGAGGCGCCGGAGCGCGGCTTTTAAACCAACAGCGATAGCTGGTACGGGTCGCTGACGGCTAACGTCAGTGTTATAATGATATTATCAGGAGACAATCGCATGATATTTACAGTACAGGACACGTTGTCCGTCTACAGGAAGATTATCGCAGAAACGAACGCCGAGAAGAAGCGGGCGATGTTCAGGGACGAGCTTATGGAGCCATACGAAGGCATGTTTAACGTCTTCGGCGGCTCGCTATACCCGAAGCCGGGCCAGATGGATGCCATGGCGCTGCTCCAGGGCTGGTCCTTCCTCCCGCCGGAGCAGCTCGACGAAAAAGCGCTGGCGCGGCTGGCATATTTCGAGCAGCGCCACGTCAGGGCACTGA
>MVRA01000141.1 GCA_002067315.1 Methanocella sp. PtaU1.Bin125
CCGTGCGTACACCGGTTTACCAGCATAGGCTACCTGTACCCGACTGAACCTGGCGGAACCTCAAGACTGTGCTTGCTGTCTCTTGATAAATACATTATATGTCCCAAGCGCCACGAAAACGCTCCACGCGAGGGCCAGTAGTAAGGTGATTATCTTGATAATCGGGTGCTCGACGTAGGCGGCGATCAGAAGCATCATGATCAGGAGCAAGAATCCAAACGCGGCCGCAAGCCTGCGATCGTACATTTTCTTCCACTGCATGATCAATGCATTGATGTATATCGCCACAAGGCATAGAGACGCAAGGCCAATGAGAAGTTTGCCGCTTATCAGTTCGAGGATAGCGACGGCCGCCAGGATAAGTATTAAAAGCACGCTTAGTACCGCCATCAGCGGACGGGCGTAATGTAATTTCCAGGGCTTAATCCGAGGGATTTTTACGCCCATTAACGTTCTGCCACTGACAATGGTTGTCGTTATATCAGCAACGAAGTAGCTAACCACAATTGCCGAAGCGGGATCCAGGTAGCCCAGCCAATAGCCTGCCAGAATGGCCACTGCCGGAAACACGATGAACTCGAAGGTAAGAAAATATGTGCGATAGAACCCTATGTATCTGTCGTGCCATTCCAGTACCTCGTCAGTATCCATCGGCGCCATCTCCGATGCTATCGATCACTTATTAAAGGGGATTTTATAAGAAAGATATTATCTCGCAATCGTTGAATCCGAAAGAAAAAAGGGTCAGGCCGGCTACCTGTTGTATTTATTGACCAGCCCCACGCCGTAGTCGGCGAGCGTCCGGGCCCCTGAATCCGTGCGGGACTCGGCGAAGACGCGGATGATCGGCTCGGTGCCAGACGCCCGGACCAGCACCCAGCCCTCGGGCCGGAAAATTTTAATGCCGTCGGTGAGGTCGGCTTTGGCCTTTTCCCTCCGGACATCGTCCTCGATGCTCTTGAGCACGCGGTCCTTATCCTTGCACTTGATCTTCTCTTTCACGCTGCTGTATGACGGCAGCGCGTCGACGATGTCGCTGAGCTTCCTGCCGGTCTTCGCCAGCATCTCCAGCATGCTGCCCGCGGACATGCCGCCGTCCCGGCAGTACTGGAACTCGGGGAAGATGAGGCCGCCGTTGCCCTCGCCTCCGAAGATGGCGCCGACCTCCATCATCTTCCGGGCCACGTGGATGCTGCCCACCATGGTCCAGATGACGTTCGAGTCATACTGCTTCGCGATGTCCTCGATGAGCGACGACGAGCTGACCGGGGTGACCACGGTGCTGCCGGGCTTCCGCTGCAGCTTGTACTGCGTCATCAGCGCGAGGAGCACGTCCTCGTTGACGAAACGGCCTTTGTCGTCGATGAACACGGCCCGGTCGGCGTCCGCGTCGTGGGCGACGCCCAGGTTGGCGCCAGCGGTTTTAACCGCCGCCTTCAGGTCGTTGATCTCGTTGCCCGTGGGCTCGGGGTTCCGGCCCGGGAAGGTGCCGTCCACCTGCGCGTTGAGCGTTATCACCTTACAGCCCAGCTTCCGCAGCAGGAATGGCGTGGTCACGCTGGCCGCGCCGCAGCCGGTGTCGCAGACGACGGTGAAGCGCTTCGCCCGGATGGCTTCGGCATCGACCGCGTTCACGATGCCGTCGATATACTCGGGCTTCGGGTCGGCGCAGGCGACGCTGCCCGTCTCGCTCCAGTTTGCGTTCTTAAAGGTGCGGGCGAAGTAGATCTTTTCTATGGCAGCCTCGTCCTGCCGTGACATCTCGGTGCCATCGCCGGCGATGCCCTTGATGCCGTTGTACTCGGGCGGGTTGTGGGACGCCGTAATAATCATACCGGCGTCAGCGTGGCGCTTCACGTAGTACTGGACGCAGGGCGTGGGCGCGATGCCCAGGTCGACGACCGAACATCCCGTCGACAGCAGGCCGGCGATCACCGCGTTCTTCAGCATAGCGCCGGAGTGCCGCGTGTCCATGCCGACCGCGAACTTCCCGTTCCTGAACGTCCCGATGCTCTTCGCCAGGCTCATCGCCATCTCCGGGGTCATTTCCACGTTGGCGACCCCTCTCACCCCGTTCGTGCCAAACAGCGCCATTTTAATGCTCCTCGTCGTGTACCCAGTATTCGCCGGAGACCGTCAGCTCCTTCTTCCAGATGGGCACCTCTTCCTTGATCCTCTCGATCGCTTCCCGCAGCGCGACGAACAGCTCCTGCCGGTGGCCCGCCGCGACCACGATGTAGACGATGTCATCGCCCGCCTCGATGCGGCCCGTCTTATGGTGGATGAGCACGTCCACAATGCCCTCCATAGCTTTCAGGTCGCTCTCGATCTTCGCGATGCGCTCCTTCGCCACGGCTTCGAAGCTCTCGAACTCGAGGGCCTTCGTGGTCTCGCCTTTAGCGATCTCCCGGACGATGCCGGTAAACGTGCCGATCGCGCCCGCCTTCCTGATCTCCGGGTTACGGCGCACCTTCGCCAGCAGGTCGAACAGCGTGACCTGTTCGGGCTGCGCCATCGCGATGGCAGCCAGTTGCCCGCCCGTCGCGCTGATGTCCACGCGGGCGACGATGTTCTGCGCTTCCACGTCCCCGATGGCGATCTTCGGCAGGCCGCTCTCCTTGAAGCCCTCGACCACCGCGAAGTCGACGCCCTCGAAGGCCAGCTCGCGCAACGCGCCGTTCACGTCCGTGTTCCTGAAAATCTTAATGCTACGGGTCGGCGTGACGCCGATCGTGACCGCCGCGCCGCTGTCGAGGTGCCGGTCGGTATCCCCCCCATAGGGCAATATCTCGTCCCTCGAATGTTTCACGGTCCCGACGGTGCCGTGTTTTTTCAGCTCGGACACGAGCCGCTCGACGAGCGTGGTCTTGCCCGTTTTCTTGTAGCCGACGACGGAAATGACCTTCATAAGCACTCTTATAATGTCACGGATAAGCTAAAAAGCTTATCCGCATAAGCTAAAAAGCTTATCCGCATAAGCTAAAAAGCTTATCCGCGTAAGCTAAAAAGCTTATCCGCGTAAGCTAAAAAGCTTATCCGCATATGCTTTAAAGCTTATCCGCACCGCCTTCAGGATACATTTATATTCCATCAGGTCGCTGTTCAAGGTAATATCAGAGCAGAGCTACAGGCGTGATGATCATGGGCTTGAAGATCGTTGCAGGGCCGTCCTCCCAGCTGCTGGCGACCCGGACGGCATCGTTGCTGGGCGTCGGGGTCGACCTGACCGACTACAAGGAGTTCCCGGACGGCGAGGTTTATGCCCGCGTCACCGGCGAGATCAAGGGGCAGGACGTCGTCGTCATCCAGAGCACCCCGACGGCCGACGATTACGTCTATCTCTTAGAGCTGATCGACGCCTGCGATGAGGCGAAGACTCTCACAGTCATCATCCCGTACATGGGGTACGCCCGCCAGGACAAGCGGTTCCATCCGGGCGAGCCGATCAGCGCCCGCGCTATCGCGAAGACGATCAAGGCGGACCGGGTCTTCACCGTCAACATCCACGACCCGTCGGTGCTGCCGTACTTCCCCTGCCCCGCCACGGACCTGAACGCTTCGGGCGTGATCGGGAACTACGTGGTCAACATGAGCCTGTATGAGCCGGTCCTGCTGGCGCCGGACGACGGGGCGCTGAAGATCGTGAAGCCCGCGGCCGAGCAGTATAAGCTGCCATACGACTACCTGGAGAAGACCCGCATCTCGGGCGACGAGGTGAAGATCGCGCCCAAGAACCTCGACATCAAGGGCCGCGACGTCGTGCTGATGGATGACATCGTCAGCACCGGCGGCACCATCGCCGAGGCGATCAAGCTGCTGAAGGCCCAGGGCGCCCGCGAGGTGCACGTGGCCTGCATCCACGCCGTGCTCGTCCGGAACGCCGTCCTGCGGCTCAACAACGGCGGCATGCGCTCCATCCTGTCCACGGACACGCTGGAAAAGGCAACCAGCAAGGTCTCGGTGGCGCCGATCATCGCGGAAGCCGTCAAGCGGTAAGGCATGCGAGGTTAGCAGCTGCTCCTCAGGCTTGCGTGGTGGCAGACCGTGCGCGGTTAAAGCCGCAGAGTGCGCAGAGACGCGCAGAGACCGCAGTTTCTTTAAAGCTTTATTCTTAGCCATAGCTGAAAGTGGAACTGTGTTCTATGAAATAACTCGCTCGGTTGGCGCGCCGGCATGTATCGTATGCCGCCTCCGGCGGACCATGCGTACTACCCCGCGGAAACGCCCCTGGCGATTGACCTTAACCGTTTTTATCATTAATACCTGACCCAGATCCCGGTCATCGGCCGACTTCCATGAAAATATCCTTGTACAGGCTATGCGACTACTGTTACGCTCGCCAATCAACAAGCGTTCGACCCTTCGGTCGCTTCGGCGTCAGGAAGCCAGGAGAGCCAAGCATTTACAGGTATTGTGATACGACCTTTACTAATCAGTCCTTGGCGCCCTTGGCTACCTGGCGCTGAAGCGACCGAAGGGTCGAACGCTTGTTGATTGGCGAGCGTGACAGTAGTCGCATTGCATTGACAAGGCCTGATTTTCATAAGCCTTAACATGAAAATTCCCGTTTTTCATCTATCGGATTCTCAGCGCTCCCTATGCGCTCTCTGTGGCTTGAAACTGTCTCGCTTGCCTGCTTCACCGGCTGGTTCTATAAAAACGACGAGATCGCGGGAGCCGCCACGTCGTACAGCAGCACCAGCCCGAAGAAGAGCATCATCAGGCCGCTGCCGATGACGATGATCGGGTAGACGAGGTCGACCTTTTTGCCCGCGTAGTGCACGAACACCGAGAAGCAGCTGATCCAGGCGAGCAGCCCCAGCATGAACCCGGCGACGCCCAGCACGTTGAACATCGCAACGAACGCCGCGCCCGCCGTGACCCACCAGAGGATGCCCAGCGGGTTCGTCAGGCCCATGACGAGGCCCATGAGATAATGGTTGCCCGTCCCGATGTTCTCCGGATTATCGCGGGACTGCCGGTAGCTCTTCAGCGTGGCGCAGGCGAAATAGACCAGGATAAGGCCGCCGATCACGGAGATCGCGTCCCGGGCCAGGCTGCCGGTCAGCAGCACCGCGACGCCGATCACCGTCAACACCAGGTATGTGAAATCGGCGGTCATCGCGCCGAGCCCGACCTTGATGCCGTCGAGGTACGACCGGCGTGCGGCAGCGGCCGCTATGGCGGCGTTGACCGGCCCGGGCGGCACGCCCAGCGACAGTCCCAGCGCTATCCCTGCGACGATGCTGGAGAGATCGGACATAGCATCATGAAACGACCTGCAGCTAAAAAAAGGTTATGGGCTAATGTACGTTTTTCTCCATCTTCCGCTCTGCCATGCATGCCCGGCAGAGGTCGAACTGGATGCACTCCCCGCAGGCGATCCGGCCGCAGGTCCGGCAAGAATGAAGCTTTTTCGAGGGCTTCCCGCACATCGTACACATGCCCGCAGAGTCCATGAGAAGAGGTCGGCGGGAAAAAATAAAAAGTTCACTGAATTTTTGAGGGCAAAAGGCTGAAAATGGCAGACCTCAGCGGCCTTTCCGCCCTCCGTGCCCTCCGTGTTACCAGCAGAGTCCTTCGTATACGATGTCTTTGCCACGCGGGTCGACCATCCGGCGGCCGTCGATCACGATCCGTCTCTTCATCCGGGCGAACTCGCCGTTCAGCCTGGCGAACTCGCCCCACTCCGTGGCGATCATGCAGGCGTCGGCGCCGTCCAGCGCGTCCCCGGCGGTCTTCGCGTAGCCGATGGCGGGGTAGACCTTCTTCATGAACTCCGCGGCCATAGGGTCGTACGCGGTCACCGTGGCGCCCTCGGCCAGCAGCATGCCGATGAGGGGGATCGCCCGGGACTCCCGGATGTCGTCCGTGTCGTCCTTGAACGCCAGGCCGAGTACCGCTACTCGGGCCCCCCGCAGGTCCGGGATGTGCTTTTTCAGGATACGTAACGCGATCTCCGGCTGTTTGTCGTTCACGGCCAGCACCGTCTTCAACAAAACGGGCTCGTAGTCGACTTCCGAGGCCTTTCCGACCAGCGCTTTCACGTCCTTGGGGAAGCAGCTCCCGCCGAACCCCAGGCCGGACCGGAGGAAGTGCGGCGAGATGCGCGCGTCGAGCCCGACGCCTTCCATGACCTTGTACGTGTCGATGCCGAGGCGCTTGCAGATGTTGCCCACCTCGTTGGAGAAGGAGATCTTGGTGGCCAGGAACGCGTTGGAGACGTACTTGATCATCTCGGCGGTCTTCGTGTCCGCCTCCAGTATCGGGCAGCTATAGCCTGCGTACAGGCTCTTGATGATGCCCGCGGCCTTCGGGTCATCCGCGCCGACGACGATGCGGTCCGGATGCTGGAAGTCGTGCACGGCCTTGCCCTCCCGCAGGAACTCCGGGTTCATGCCCACGCCGAAGTCTTTGCCTGCCTTCTTGCCCGACTCCTCTTCCAGGACCGGCGTGACGATCTGCTCCGTCGTGCCCGGCACCACCGTGCTCTTGACGACAACCACGTGGTACGACTTTTTATCCTTCAGCCGCCGGCCGATGCTCCGGCTGGCCTCCCGGATGAAGCGGAGGTCGATCTTGCCGTTCTCGTCGGACGGCGTGGGGACGCAGATGAACGAGATGTCCGTGTTCGCGATGGCCGTGTCATAGTCCAGCGTGGCCTTGAGGTTCTTGCCGGCGTGCTCGCGAAGGAGCTGTTCCAGCCCCTCCTCGTAGATGGGCGGTATGCCCGCGTTCATCCTCTCCACCCGCGAGGGGTCCACGTCCACGCAAATGACCTCGTTCCCCAGGTGCGCGAAACATGTGCCCGTAACCGTACCCACGTAGCCTGTGCCGATAATGCTGATCCTCATGAACACCACTT
Source organism: Methanocella sp. PtaU1.Bin125 (assembly GCA_002067315.1). Classification (GTDB taxonomy): domain Archaea; phylum Halobacteriota; class Methanocellia; order Methanocellales; family Methanocellaceae; genus Methanocella_A. Next base: position 6,866 of record MVRA01000141.1, read on the forward strand.
GATTACCTTTTTTCCTCTGCGAAGGCGCCTGCGAACATGCGCTCCAGCCCGGCCATCGCCGCAAGGGCGTCGGACTCGTCCCGGATCTTCCTCAGGTCGACCCTGCCGCTCTGGTACAGGATGACCGTCTGTTCCCCGTAGTCGAACTTTGCCACGCCGAGGCTTTCCGAGCACCTGGCGCCGGGGATGTGACGGGCCAGCCCGCAAGCCTTCGCCATGTCGAGCCTGCGGCCGAACGACGACTCCGCTATATACCGGTCCGGGGCGTCCGTGCAGGGGCGGGTGATCACGATCGAGTATCCGGGGGGCATGTTCTTATTTTCATAATAGGACGGGCGCTATATAACTTTTCCCGGCCTTGCTAAGGGATATAAACCATCAGGGTAATAGCAGAAGTGATCAGCATGAAGGTTGCAATCCCCTCTGAGGGCAACGCCGGGCTCAACGCCACGGTCTGCCCGGGCTTTTACGGCTGCGTGTACTTTACGATCGTCGACATCGGCGGAAGCAAGGGCGTCGAGGTCATGCTCGCCCCGGGCGGGGGCGCGACAGCGTTCGTCCTGGCCGGCAAAGGCGTGCAGGCCGTCCTGGTCCGGGAAATCGCCGAGGTGGAGCGGCTGACCCTGACCGGCATCGGCATGCGCGTGTTCACCGGCGCATCGGGGACCGTGCAGGACGCCATATCGGCGTTCATGGGCAGTAAGCTCACAGAGCGTTCGGATAGCAACCCGTGCTGTCATTGAAGGTTGTACAACCATGGTCAGAGTAGCAGTACCCGTAGTATCCCCGGAAGGCATGCGATCGGAGCTGAGCGATCACTTCGGCATGGCCAGCGACTTCGCCGTGTTCGAGTACGACAACGGCGAGATCAGCGACCTGCGATACATCAGCAACGATCCCTCGAAAAAGGGCGCGATGAACAACGGGCAGTTCCTGGCCGAGAACGGCGTCAAAATGGTGCTGGCCGGCTCCATCGGCCCCCACATGCTGGCCGTGCTGCTCGACAGGGGCGTGCGCGTGCTCAAGGGCGCCGTCGGCACGCTGGAAGACGTCCTCGAGGACCTGAAGGCCGGGATGCTGACCGAGGTCTACGACGTCGGCGATATGGACTATAGTCGATCCTGAAAGGTTCTGGATGGTCCGGGGAGCATCGTGCGGCGTTTGATAAGGGCGACCTCCGTCGCGGCCTCCCGCGCGAGCGTGATCGACCTGGAGGTGTCTCTTATCGAGGGTCCGGCCTGCCCTGCGGGATAATGCCCCTGTTAAAAAATTTTTTGGTTCTTCTGCGTTTTTCGGATCTGCCGATTCAATGAAATGGGCTTTGTTTCGGGGGCCTGTCGTACCCGTACTCGCGACGATCGCAACGAAACGCGACGGGCGCGACGACGGTTAACGGATAATCCGCAATATTATCATTCTTAAAAACGTCGCGATCGTT
>MVRA01000142.1 GCA_002067315.1 Methanocella sp. PtaU1.Bin125
GAGATCGTCTTCCTCGACGGCACGATCGACCACTCGTTCAGGCTCGCGGCGCCGACCGTGACCCCGGCCCCGGCCACCCCGGCCCCGTCAGGCACGCCGGCCCCGGGCAGAGCCGGCTGGCACGACTGCATCCCGCTGTTACCGTTCGCGCTGGCCGGCGGCCTCGCGGCGGCCGGCATGGTCATCAACCACACCGGCATCACAAAACGCTGAAGTGACCAAGGGGCCAAGAGAAGTGTCCAAGGCGCCACTGTAGATACTATGAGGCGCCAAGGCGCCAAGTCTTTTTTTTTGTTACAAGCCGCCAAGGATCCAAGAAGAGGGGCCAAGGCGCCACTGTAGAAAATATGAGGCGCCAGGGGGACAGGTGCCATTTATCTTATCAATCTAAACTACTTGGAAACTTGGCGCCTTAAAACAAAAAAAAGATCTTGGCGCCTTGGCGCCTCTTAGTTTCTACAGTGGCGTCTTGGAATCTTCTCTTGGCGACTTGGCCCCTCTTCTTGGACACCTGGCGCCTTAGATCACGAAGCCGGTCTCGGATTTGGGCAGGATGCGCAGGATGATGTAGTTCTTCATGCGGGACGGGTACAGTTTCGCGACCTCGCGCATGTAGATGCCCTCGTCGAACCGGACGTTCAGGACACGGTCCTTGTATTCCTCGTAGGGCACCTTGAGGCGCAGGCCGTTGAGCTGCAGCGTGATCGGCGTGGGCGCCAGCGACTCGGGGATGTCGGGGATCTGCTTCTCGATCTCTTTCGCGACCCGCGGCGGGCTGACGCTTAGCGGGTCCTTGTCCAGCTCGGCCCGCTTCTCGTCGAGCACTTTGCCCGTGGCCTCGACCAGCTTATCGAGGAGCTTCAGCTCTTCCTTCTGCCGGGTGCGGTGCATGATCCGGCCCAGGCCGCCGACGTAGTCGACGCAGCCGGGCACTTCGGCCTTATCCATCTCGGGGCCGCCGGTGACGATGATGGGGACCTGGATGTCGCGGAACAGCTTCGTCTTCTCGATGATGCAGTCGCGGAAATTACCATAAGTGAAGATGGCCACGTCGTGCTCGTTAATCAGGTCGATCTCGTGGGCCTTCAGCTGCGCGATCCGCTTGCCGACGCCCCTTGCCAGCCCGATCATATTGGTCTTGGCACCGGACCGGCGGAGGTACTCCGCGAGATCGCAGGCCAGGTGCGGCAGGTGCTGGTAGGCCAGCGTGGGCGTCACGACGGCGATCTCGGCGCCGGCGAGCGGCGCTTTGGTCAGCTTGCCCAGCAGCTCTTTCGCCTTGGCCTCGATCAGGGGAAGGTCCGCGTTCGGGACCAGCATGACGGCGATGACGTCGAGCTGCAGCAGGTTCTTCTGGAGGATGTATCCGCCCAGGTCTTCGACCAGCTCGATCATCTCTTCGTGCTTGTAGACGCCGCCCTGGAAAATCACCGGTTCCATGTTACTCCACCGATCCTTCGCTGCCGATCTTCTGCCGTAGCTTCCGGCAGATATCGATCCATTCCGGCCGGATAGGGTCTTCGGAGGCGATGAACGCCAGCATGTGCTCAGAGATATAGTGTTTTCTGACGCGGAAGCCCTCGGGAGTAATCCTGATCAGCGCGTCGATGACCGACTTCTTAAGCTCGTCTTTCGGGTCGTAGACCACTATCGAGGCGATGTCGTCGTGCTGCTTCGCAAAGTCGCCCATGTGCGGCACGATGACCGAGGTACGGTCTGTCGGGATGAGCTTGTCCCGGCCGTACTTCAGGTACAGCTTGCCCACGGCCGTGGCCGCGTACTCCTCGTCGCGCACCGAGACCATGAGGCCTTCGTTGACGGAGGCCAGGTCGGCGACGTCGCCCAGCGTCAGCGTGGGCAGCCCCCGCCGGAACAGCCCGACGGCGATGAAGACCGGCTGCTTCGGGTCGATATAGACGTGCAGCCGCCCGATCGCCCGGACCAGGTTCAGGTCGCTCAGCACGTCGCGGATCACGCCGTCATACTTCTTTGCGCCCTCCGGGTCGGTGCTCTCGACCGTGAATCGCTCGGGCGCCTCGATCTCACTGTCCATTCGCTTTTGTACCTCCCCGCAGCCCGGAGACCAGCAGGGCCGAGCCCACGGCGCCGATGTACTGTGAGTACGGCGGCACGACGATCTCCATCTTCAGCAGGTCGCTCATCGCCTTCACCAGGCCGATGTTCAGCGACGAGCCCCCGACCATGATCACCGGCTTCTTCACCTCGATCTCCTGGAGCTGCTGCTCGAAGACCTGCTCCGCGACGCTGTAGCAGGCCGCGGAGGCCACGTCTTCCCTCGCCTTGCCCTGGGATAGCGAGTTGATCAGGCTCTGGGTGCCGAACACGATGCAGTAGCTGTTCATCGTGACGTTGGTGTGGTTGCCCCTGACGGCGAGCGCGCCCAGGTCGCCGATGTCTACGCCCAGCCGGTTGGCCGACTGCTCGAGGAACCGGCCGGATGCGCCGGCGCAGATGCCGCCCATGGTGAAGCTGCCCGGGATGCCGTCCTGCACCGAGATGGCCTTGTTGTCCATGCCGCCGATATCGATGACGGTCGCGGGCCCTTTCTGCATGTTCGCGAGGTAGACCGCGCCCTTGGAGTTCACGGTCAGCTCTTCCTGCACGAGGTCGGCGTTATAGTGCTTGCCGATGAGGAACCTGCCGTAGCCGGTCGTGCCGAGCCCCTGGATCTCCTCGCGCTTCACGCCGGCCATGGCCAGCGCGTGGCTGTAGGCTTCCTCGGCGCTCTTGATGACGTCCGTCGACTTCACCCAGCCGGTGCCGATGATCTTGTTGTCCCGCATGACGACGGCCTTGGTGGTGCTGGAGCCGGAGTCGATGCCGGCGGTCAGCCCGGTCTGCTCTTCCCGGGCCAGCAGGCCCCGCCTCAACGCAGTGGTCGACAGCGCCTCCATCCGGGTCAGCAGCGTCTCGTGGCTGGTGCGCTCGGTGAACGAGTAGCTGATCACCGGGATGCCGGCGCGCTGGTGGATGAAGTCCCTGATCGCGTTCCGGACGATGGCGCCCTCGGCGCAGCGGAAGCAGGTGGTGATGAACACCGCGTCAGCCTTGGTGTCGCCGTTCACGATGCTCTTGGCCCGCGCGATCATGAGCCGCAGGTCCGGGCTGGCCACCTGTAAGCCGAAGGCCTCGGCGTTCTCGCGGACATTTCCAATCTCGACCTCGGGGAATACGATCTGGGCGTTGACCTGGCTGGCCGCTTTCTCGATCTCGCCCTGCACGCCGCTGTGCTCCGAGCCGCAGCTCAGGTG
>MVRA01000143.1 GCA_002067315.1 Methanocella sp. PtaU1.Bin125
CTCTCATGAAAAACTTTATCAAATCGGCGATGGCAAAGCCTGCGCGCAGTCAAGTGTCGTCTCCCGCTTTCAGCGGAAGATATGCGCGACCTACCCTCCCGCCCCTGGCGCGCTGGCACGCGCGACTACGTTTCTGGCGACAGGTCTTACCCGTTTTTCATCATCTATACCTGACCAAAACCCCGGTCATAGACCGACTCCCATGAATATTTTAACTGGTATTAACGAGAAAATCGCTGTACTGATAATCCTTGGCGCTCCTGGCTACCTGGCGCTCTTGGCGAGCGTGACAGTAGTCGCATAGCCAATACAAAGCCTAATTTTCATCAACCATCCTCCTATGAAATGCCGATGTGCCTGCTGCACAGGCATATACGATAAAAGTCCTGAAAGCCTTTCATACTAAAAACTCGTCCGCGGGCGCGCTGGCACCTGTCGCATGCCGCCTCCGACGGACCATTCGTACTGCCCGCCCTCCCGCTTATAAGGGACGCCTCCGCGTCGGTCACGGCGCGCGTGCGCGCGACCGGTCTGCTGGCGATTGACCGGTCCACTTTTTCGTCATAAATGCCTGGCCAAAACCCCGGTCATCGGCCGACTAATTTGAAAACTCATTTTCATTTATGAGTCCTGGCTACCCTGGCATCTGTAATAAAAAGTAAAAAGCCGGGGTCTATTCCCGGCGCATTGCCCCGTTATCCATCTGGTACGCCATCAGCTCGTAGACGACGTTGGTCTTATTCGTGCCGTACATCTCGCGCTTCACCGGCGCTGGGACGAAGTCGGCCACCCAGATGGCCCCCGTGGTCGCGTTCTGGTACCTCGACACGTATTTCCGGCACTCGAAGGTGCCCGCCGGCACAGTGATCGTCTCGTTGCCCGCCTCGATCCGCGCGCTGTACCAGTCGGACCCCTGCCGGAGGTCGACTCCGCCCACGCGGCTCTCCTGCAGTGCCGTCTTATCGCCCGGATGACCGTCCAGAACGATCCATTGCGATCCGTTGATGAAGCGATCCGAAGGCAGCTCGAAGTAGAACTGCGTGATCATCGACGAGCTCTGCCCTTCCTGTGTGTCGTTGTAGACCAGGCGCCGGACCTTCGTCGTGTTATCGATCGCCAGGACCGCGTAATCCCAGGACTGGTATCTCACCGAGTCCTCCGGATCGACGAGGTTGTTCGTCCGTTTGTACAGGAAATACGTGTGCTCTGTCACGTTAAACGGCCATGTTTCTGCCGTCGGCTTGAACTCGTAGAGCGGCGCTGGCGTCGGAGTCGGCGACGGGGTCGCCGCCGGCGTCGGGGTGCCTGTCGCCTGCCCGCCTGACGTGCATCCGCTGAGCGACAGGCCTGTGGCGATCACTAACAGTACCGCTGGAATGATTAAGAATCTGTTCTTCACTTCTATACCCTCCCGATTAAAATTGACCTGTATATTATTACCATTAGAATATAAACATACGCTTACCTGGCCTGTACTGGCGGGAGACAGCCGGGGGGCCAGGCGATAATCGGAGGCCGCGGCAGCGCCGTGTGCGCACGTGCAATCCTTCGCCGCCGTCAGAGCGACGTTACAGGGCCTCGTCCTTCAGTTGCATCGCATGAGTGAAGAACGCAGAGGTCGCATAATAGAGCAGCAGGCTGGACGCGATCATCCCGGCCAGGAAGATGGCGATGAAGATGCTCACCTGTATCGACGCCGCCTGCACCGGGTCAGAGCCGCTCAGGAGCATGCCGGTCATCACCCCGGGAATCCAGACGAGGCCCAGGTTTTTCATATTGTCGATGGACGGTATCAGCGCTGACAGGATGCCCTGCTTCAGGCAGTGCTCCGTCGCCATGCGGGGCGTGGTCCCCAGCGCGAGATACGCCTCGACTTCCGCCCGCCGGTTTCTGAGCTCGCCGCGGTAGCGGTCGATGGCCAGCGAGCTGACGTTCATGGCGTTGCCGATCAGGATGCTGCCCGTCGGAATTAAGTAGCGGGGCTCCAGCGGGAATATACCTAATGCAAAAAACGGCACCAGCATGGCCAGCGACGTCACCGCGATGGAGGCGACGGCCGCTTGGAGCATCCGGTCCAGCCTGCCCGACCGGGTGAAGGTCGTATAGCCCGCGACGGCCGCCATGGCCAGGATGACCAGGGCGCTCCAGTATAGCGGCAGGTTGAACATCAGGATGATCACGGACGAGAGGATCAGGATTTGAACGATGCCCCGGGCGCCGGATAAGGACACTTCCTTCCAGATCCCGTATCGGGCGGCGAGGATTGTGGCCAGCACCAACAGTGCGACGGTGAGCCCTAGCGCCAGCACGACGACGTCAGCCATGCTCTCTACACAATTGTCCGTCCTCCAGGACGTAGTTATATCCGGAGATGCGCCGGGCCTGCGCCTGCTCGTGGGTCACCCACAACATGGTGAGGCCGTGCTCCGACTGGAGCCGGACGAGGAGCTGTTCCACCTTTTCCGCCGCCGCACGGTCGAGCGACGACGTCGGCTCGTCCAGCAGCAGCACTTCGGGCTTGTTCGCTAGGGCTCTGGCGATGCAAACGCGCTGTTTCTCGCCGACTGAAAGATGGGCTGCGTCCTCGTCCATCAGCTCCCGGGGTATCGCGGCCTCGCCGGCCAGCGCGTCGACGTCCGCACCGGTGTCCCAGAGCCTTTTCCCGAAGGCGATGTTGTCCCTCACGCTGCCCTTGAAGACGACGGGTATCTGGAACACCATGCCCACCCGCCGCCGGAGTTCCCGGGGATCGTAGTCCCTGACATCCCTGCCATTGACCCGGATGACGCCGGAGTCCGCCTCGGACAGGCGGTTGATCAGCCGCAGCAGCGTCGACTTGCCCGCCCCGGACGGGCCCATGATCGTGATCAGCTCGCCCCGGTACACGGTCAGGTCCACACCTTTAAGCACGGCGGAACTGGCACTATCCGTGCCCTGCCTCCGGCTCACCGTCCGGTACACGTCTTTTAGCTCGATGTGGGGTCCGGCCATGCCCTGTCGTTAAAAAGGAGATAATACATGCAGGCTGATTATTTTATCAGAAGGAAACGATGGGTCGTGCTTTTCAGCCAGAATATTGCCAGTGATGATTGTTGCATTAGCCGGTACCTGAATGACGTATTGTCGCTTCTATGAAAAATTCGTCTGGTTTGCGCGCCGGGATGTATCGTTTGCCGCCTTCGGCGAATCATTCGTACTGCCCGTGGCGCACAGCGCTGTACGAATTGACGATATGATGAGAAAAGGGGGTCTTCTCTACCTGATCAAAACCCCGGTCATCGACCGACCGACTCTCACGTAAAAATCGGGCAATAGAACGGCACTGGCGTGTGGTTGCTGGCCATATCGTGTGGTTGCAGGCCATGGCGGGCACCATCGCGCGCATGCACATGCCCTGGCCGGGCATACAACGGCAACAATGCCTGTTTTTCATCGTTAAAACCCGGCTGCCCGCCCTCCTGCCGATGACGATTGCCCATCGGGCATATCAGCGATCATCATCCGGATTCGGGAATGCCTAAAAAAATAATGGCTCTGTCGTCGAGACAGAGCCTTACGAACTGGTTAGTCCCCTTCTTTCCGGTCTGCCTGCCATGAGTAGGTCAGGCCCAGGCCTGCCAGCGGCAGGATGGCGGCGGCGCAACAGCAACAGCACGACGAGGAGCTTCCCGTATCCCAGTCTTCCCAGTCGCCCCAGTCGCCCAGGTCCTGCGCAAAAGCGACCGGAGCTGCCAGGTTGACGCATACCGCGAGGATAGCGACGATCAGCAACGCGATGGTAACGAGCATCAGCCGCCTGCGCTTTTTACCGCTTACATGTATCAAGTCGGCCATAATATCCCTCCACACATCATATTCTCATTTGAAATGTGCTAAAAATGATGTTTGTACTGGCAGCTCTTATATCCTCTGCTATCTGGCTCATAGCCCCAGCTGTCATCTGTCAGAATAGCATGATAAAAAAGAAAAACAGGAGAAAGTGCGGCGATTTCAGGCCCGCCGCGAGCCCGTGTCCATCAGCGATACCGTCTGTAACCGCTGTTTGTGTTCAACAGCTATACTGTATTGACAGTGTAGTGCTTTCCCGAACACCTCAACATTTCACTGCTTTTAGCGTTCTTCTGCTATACCGCATTCGACAGCTATTCACAGTATGTTAGCAATTACCTTGTAGGTGCTTAAGCCATATAAATCTGTTGTTTCGGCTAAAAAAGGGCTGTACCGATATGCTTTTATCCTATCATCGACAAACCAGAATAGATTTGAAAAACGTGATTTTGCGGCCCGTCCGCCAGTGGTGCCGGGCCGTACCCGCACGCGCGCGCATGCCCGGGCGGTGATTGATTTGATACTCAGCCCGGGCCGACGTTAATAGTACATATCCCGTGTCACGTACAGCCCCATCTGCTCCCTTTTCGCGATGGCCTCTTTTGCGTTGGCTTTTTTGGCCACGGCCAGCTTCTCCAGCGTCTTCAGGCCAGGCTGCACCGTTTCCATGTCTTTTGTCTCGATGCGTCCCTGGTCCCTGGCGCGGTTGAACAGATCTTCGCCCCTGCGGGTCCGCAGGAAGACGGTGTTCCAGCCCGGCTCCGAGCCGATCGAGCCGACGGATATGTCCGCATATTCCGCGACCAGGTCAGGGCAGACGTGATCGCCGTCCTGGGCCCAGTGCGATGCTTTTTTCACCGATACCTGGCGAATCTCGCCATCACTGGCGACATTGAACTTGCCTTTAGCCAGGTACATCTTTCGCATCTTCTCGATCGGCGTGCCCGCATAGCCTTCCACGATGTTCCGCAGGCTTTCCGGCGGGAAGTTTTCGCTGCAGAAGATGCCGATGACGTACCGGACCTTATCGCCCACGTAGCGGCCGCCGAACGGGTAGAGCTGCATCTTCCGCACGGCCACCACCTGGCAGGGCAGGCCGACGTACGCGATTTTCTCCAGCGCCATCTCACGGGCCGCTTCCTTAAGCTGGAAGACGCTGGGCGACAGCGCGTAGACGCTGCCGGCCGACTCGCGGATCTCCCGTTCAGTGGTGGCGACCAGCTGCCCCGGCGTCCACCGCTCGTCTGCCTTGCGCGTCAGCACGGCGCCGTCGATGTCCCCGGTCTCCAGCGCGAAGCACAGCAGCGCGGTCACCGTGCCGCCGTCCTGGGCGACGCTCCTGATGCTCTCGTCCGCGGCCCGGGCCGAGACTATACCCCGGTACTTCCCGAATCCCTGATATCCGCCCATCATAGCTCCTCCATCATCCGGTCCATCAGAGGCACCGGCTGAAAGCTGCGCGGGCACTGGGCGTAACAGGCGCCGCATTTGACACAGCGCTCCCAGTTAATGCACGGCCGTCCCAGCACCATCTCGATGGCCCGGGTAGGGCAGGCGAAGGCGCAGGCCCCGCAGCCGATGCAGAGCGCGTTCTCGACGATGTCCTTGATCAGGTCGCAGCCGCAGGCCCATCCCCCGACGCTGTAGCTCGTGAGATACTTCAGGTAGTCCGTGTCGCCTTTCACGAACGCCCTGATGACGTTGTAGGCCATCTCCGGCCCGGGCGGCGAGCCGGGCACGAAGGCATCCACCTTAACCAGCCGCTTGATCGGCGGGAAGGACTCATGCTGGGGCTGGGGCGCCTGCCCGCCTCTCGCGAAGTTATTGATCGTCGACGTCGTCGAGCACCCGCCCCACGAGACCAGGTAGCCCGCGTTCTCTCTCGCTTTCTTCAGCTCTTCGACGCTCTCTGCCGACTGCAGGCACGGGGCCCCGTCCACGAACACGATGTCCGCCTTCGGGAACTCTGTATTGTCGTTGATGAGCGTCATGTAGCGGATGTCGACCATGTCCATGATCTCGAGCAGCTTCTCGAAGTTGTCCAGGAAAGATATCTCGCAGCCCGAGCAGGCGGCGAAGTGGATGTAGGCGAACGTTGGTTTACCCGATGGCTTCTCCCCTGGCACGCCCGTCGGCGCGTCTATCGGCTTATCCATTATAACCTCCGGCCGGCGCCATCGTGCGCCGTTCCACGACCTCGCCCTCGTGCATGACGATGACGTGGGTGGCGCAGGAGATGCACGGGTCGTAGGCCCGCATCACCCATTGGGCCCATTTGTGGTGGAACCCTTCGGTCGCCCTGCCGATCACCGGGATGTTCCACATGGTCGCCGGCATCGCCTTATACCATGTGATGCGGCCGTCGTCGATGCAGGTCATGTGTACGTTCGTGCCCCGGGGCGCCTCGTTCACGCCGATGCCGGTCCTGCCGGTGCCTTTGATCACCGGCTTGTTGAGGGTCCGGGCTTTTGTGTCCAGGCCTTCCAGGATCTCGCCGGCGCGTTCCAGCCGGAGGGATATTTCGACGAGCCTGGCCCGGTCCAGCGCCATCGTGCCCGTGTCCTTGAGCTTCCGGTATTTGCGCAGCCGGGCGACAGGCCCGACCTCGACCGGGCTCCCGTTGAGCATCGGGATGACGGTGCAGGCTTCGGTGCCGATCTCCTCGCCATAGTAGTTGAGCGGCAACATTTCGGAGTAGCCCGGCATGTACTCGCGGGTGAACACGTCCGACCGGCCGTAGATCAGGTCGGTGGCCATCATGGGCAGGTCGTGCGCCCCCAGGCCGGGCGGGACGTCCGACTTATCATAGGCGTACTCCATGAACGTGCGCTGATCTTCCCAGACCCTTCCGAACTCAGCCAGATCATCAAGCAGTTTCCGGCGGGCCGCCTCGCTGATGTTCCGCGCCATGCCGCCCACCCTGATGTGGGGCGAATGGATGGCCTCGCCGCCGACTACGTCGCAGACGTGCTGCCCGATCCTCCGGAGCTTCTGGATGCGGGCGAGGGCCTCGCGCTGCTCGGCCGGGTCGCTGACGAAGTCCGGGAGGACCAGCACCTGCTGGAGCGGGTGATCGTGCAGGTGGTTGCCGATGTTGCACAGCTCCCGCAGCTTCAGGCCGGCTGCGGGCGGGGACACGCCCAGCGAATGCTCGATCGCCTCGGACGAAGCGGTCGCGTGCGTGGGCGGGCACAGGCCGCAGAAACGGCTGGTCGCCACCGGCGCGAACTCCATCGCCCTCCCGACCAGAAACTTCTCGAAACCCCGAACCAGCACGAGGCTCATGAAAAATCCCTTCGTCACTATGCCTTCGTCGTCCACCTCGAGGACGAACTTCCCGTGGCCTTCGTTCCGCGTCGTCGGCGCTATCGTGATAGTGCCCATAATGATCACTCACCCATGAAAAATTCACGCGCGCAATGAAAACGATGATCAACGGAATCGCAGTAAAATGGCCCTCATCCGCGCGGCTCTACGATAAAAAACGGGTGGCCCGGGGCCACCGCTCAGGTCACTTTCACGGTCTTGCTGAAGCTGCCGATGTCCGTGTTGCCCGTCTTCAAGTTTACGTCCAGGTTATAGGTCCCGGCGGTCGAGACGCCTCTGTACTCCGACGGGATGTCGACGGTGAACTCTATACGCCTGGTCTCGCCCGGCTTGATGTTCAGGTCGCTGAACGTGTAGTCTTTACTGCCCACGGCCGTCGAGCCGATGACCGGGAGCTCTGCTTTAGCCGATACGATGGCCGTGATGTCGTTAATGGCTGTGTTGCCGGTATTCTGGATGGTAACGAATCCGGTCGCACGCTCGCCGCGCTTGAAGGTGTCACTATCGGTTCCGTAGTTGACGATCTTTGCCGATGTCGTGCCTCCTCCTGCGGCCGCCGGTGTCGGCGTGACCGTGACTGTGACCGTGACGGTCGGCGCCGGTACCATCGTGGCCACTGGCGTCGGCGTCGACACGTTCCTCGTCTCTATGGCAACTCCCGGCCCGGCGGTCGGCGACCCGCCCGGCACGTAGGCGGTCGGCCCAACGGTGACAGAAGGTACCGGCTGTGCCAGTACTGCAGATGCCCACAGGCACGCGGCAATAGCGAGCACCGCGACGGCCCCGGTCGCAATAAGACTGAAGTTCCTCAGTTTCATAACTCTCACCAGATCAAGGTTTTATCATGCAGTGATTATTCTTATCCACATTTACAGCATACCGGGCCTGGCACCGGAAAAAAGATGGCCAAAAGGAGAACGGGTGGCTAGACCACCCGGATATTCTTCGAGTATTCGCCGGCGATATGGCCGGCGAGAAACGCCGTCACGTCGAACCGGTAGTCGCCGGCCGTGGAGATCCCGCTATATTCAGACGGTATCTGCTGGACGAACTGCACCTTTTCTTTGCCGCCCGGCTTAATGTCGAGGCCCGTCAAATTGTAATTGTACGTTATGCTATAATCGCCGATCAGGAAGACTGAACGGTGGATGACGAGGGTGAAGTCCATCCGCTCGATGGTACCGTCTCCCGTATTATAGACGTAGACCCATCCGGTCGCGTTTTCGCCCCGGGCGTACGTGTCTTTGTCCGTGCGCCAGCCGGACAGCTCCGCGCTCATGGCCGGGCCCGGCGTCGGCGACGGGGTGACCGTCGACGTGGTGATCGGCGTGGCAGCGGGCGTCGGCGTCGGCGTCGGTGTCACGCTGGTGTTGCCGCAAATGCACCCGGACAATGCTATTGTAGTCACTATTATCAGACAGATCGTTAGTATCGAGGTTTTTTTGCAGTTCACGACTGTTCTCTCCTGGTCACCTGTACGCCTTTGCCGATGCCGGTAATGAACGACCCGGAGCCCACGCCCGCGGCGCTGAAGCTCCTGCGCATGGCGTCGGCGATGCCGGCCGCCCTGTCACCGGGGCACAGGGCGATCATCGTCGGCCCCGAGCCGCTGATCGCCACACCGTAGGCGCCTGCGCCCATCGCCGCGTCCCGGACCGAAGCGTAGCCGCTGATGAGGGGGGACCTGTAGCGCTCGTTGAACGTGTCCGCGAGCGAGCGCCCGACGATGGCCGGGTCTTTCTTCATCACGCCGGCCAGGAGCATCGACGCCTTGCCGACGTTCTCCACCATCTCCCTGACCGGCACCTGCTGCGGGAGGATGGCGCGGGCTTCCCGGGTGTTGACCACGATCTCCGGCAGGATGGCTACCACGCTCATGGGCGGCATCTCCACGTGCTCCACGTGCCCGTCGCAGACGATGGCCAGGCCGCCCGTGATGCATGGCGCCACGTTATCGGCGTGCATGATGCCGGCGGCCGCCACTTCTCCCTTCGCGGCGATCCAGACCAGCTCCTCTTTCGAGTAGCCCAGCGAAAATAGCTCGTTGATGGCCACCGCGGCCCCGGCCGCCGGGGCGGCGCTGCTCCCCAGGCCGCTGCCGGGGCGGATGCCGCTATGAATGGTGATCCTGACTTTTCTGTCCATCGCGAGCGCGACCAGGCCTGCCGTATTTTTTTCCGGGTCGACCGGGATGTCGCCGGCGCCGAGCCCGTGGACGACAATCGAGGTCTCGCCGGCCTTTTCCACCTCGATGATATCCGAGGGGCTGTCTAATGCCAGGCCCAGGACGTCGAACCCCGCGCCGAGGTTGGCGGAAGTCGCCGACGCCTTTACCGTGATGGACTTCATATCGATGCACCTGTGCGGTTCAGCCTTTGATGAACGTGGTCATCAGGTCGTGCCCGTGACTGACAAACTGTCCGTCGGCCAGGGCCGCCTCGTCGTACCGCTTATTATTTTTATAATTATATCTTGAATCATATATAACATACGGTACCGGATCATACGCATGCGTCTTGGTCGCGAGCGGTGTCGGGTGGTCGGGAAGGAGCATCAGCCGGAAGTCCCCGAGCTGCGGCAGTCCGTCTAACAGTGGCCTGATGAGCTTCGCGTCGAGGTCTTCGATGGCCTGGATTTTCTCCTGCAGCTTGCCCCCGTGCCCCGCTTCGTCGGGCGCTTCGACGTGGATGAAGATGAAGTCGCAGCGTTTCAGCGCCTCGAGCGCATAGCGGGCTTTCGCGCCATAGTCCGTGTCCAGGTAGCCGGTGGCGCCGGGCACGTCGATCACCTCGAGGCCCGCGAAGACGCCGAGCCCTTTGATCAGGTCGACGGCGGAGATCACGGCGCCGCTGAGCCCGTACTTTTCCCGGAACGTGGGCATAGACGGCGTGCGTCCCTGGCCCCATGGCCAGATGGAGTTCGCCGGCCGCTTGCCTGCGGTCACTCGCTTCCCGTTGACAGGGTGCTCCGGCAGCAGCTCCTGCGATGCCTTGATCAGGCCGATGATCGTCTCGCTCCCCTCGCCTTTCGGCAAGTGGTCCTTCACCGGCTGTCCGACGACGTCGTGGGGCGGGGTGCAGACGATGCCGTCGGGGCAGCGGTTGATCACCAGCAGGTGCCGGTAGCTGATGCCCGGGTAAAACCTCATGCCTTCCCTGCCCAGGCGCGCGTCGATAAACCGGATCAGCTCTCCCGCTTCTTCCGAAGTGACATGGCCTGCGCTATAGTCGACGATGGTGTCGTCGGCCGTGATCAGGTTGCAGCGGAACGCCACGTCGTCCGGCTTGAGCTCCACGCCCATGCTGGCGGCTTCGAGCGGCCCTCTGCCCGTATAATAACGCTCCGGATCGTAGCCCATCACCGACAGGTTCGCCACGTCGCTTCCCGCTGGAAGGTGCCGCACCGTCGTCTGCGCCAGCCCGTAGCGCACGGCCCTGTCCGCAAGATAGTCCATGCAGGGCTTGCTTGCGGCGGCCAGCGGTGTCCGGCCGGAAAGCGCATCGACGGGATAGTCGGCCATCCCGTCGCCAAGAACCACAACGTACTTCATGATATCCATGTCCGTTTACACACTAACAGGCAGTATAGAAATATATTTAGTTGTTGATTGCGGTCATCAAAACGGTGTGACAGGCGCTTCAGCCTGTACAAAGCATGCGCGGTGTCCGATAACCCGGGAAACCAGTTACCCTGTCATTCTTTCGATCGGTTGATGTCCTGCCGCTACGGGTGCGACAAATATATTTGCCCAGCCAGACACAAAGTAGCCTGATACATAATATATAGTATAGTATGCGATAACCGGGCGAAATTAGTCAATTGTCGTACTTTGATGCGTTACGGCCTGGCTATCTGCCGATTGACCTGCACTCTGGCCTG
>MVRA01000144.1 GCA_002067315.1 Methanocella sp. PtaU1.Bin125
CGGCGCCACGATCGTCGACAACAAGGTCAGCGGCTGCGGCTGGGGCATCTTCCTCACCGGCGGCACTGGCAACACCGTCCGCGGCAATACCGTCGACGGTGGCACGACGGCGGGCATCTGCCTCCGGAGCAGCAGCAAGAACACGGTGCTGAACAACGTCGTGACCAACTCGGGCAAGAGCCTGAGCATCGAGGGCACGAGCAGCGGCAACTCGATCTACATGAACGACCTGGTCAACGCCTACAGCGTGAGCGGCGTGACCAACGCGTACCAGTCCCCTGCTGAACTGACCTACGCTTACCACGGGAAAACTTACACCTGCAAGCTCGGTAACTACTGGGCCGGCCTCAAGGCCCCGGACGCGAACGGTAACGGTGTCGGTGACATCGCCTATTATGGCACGAACATGAAGGACGTCTTCATACTGATGGAGTCGCAGGCCAATTACGCCATCGGCGGCACGGTCTCGCCGACCCCGGCGCCGACCGCTACTCCGGCCCCGACCATAGCGCCGACGGCGAAGCCGACCGGAACGCCGACGATCGCCCCGACGATCACTCCCACGGCGAAGCCGACTGTAACGCCCGTCCCGGGCTCGAACCCTGCCGCGCCGATCCAGATCGACCCGGCAGTCCCGGCCAACGCGGTACGCGTGGCCACGCAGGCCCAGGTGGACGCGCTGGCGGCCGGCTCGAACGCCGTGCTGACGGCAGACCTCTCCGGCCTGACCATCTCGAAGCAGATCAACCTGTTCGGTGCGGGCCACAAGGTCGGCAGCGTCACGATGACCGCGGCCGGCGCCCGGCTGAGCGGCGCGGTCGCGGGCACGGTCACCGTCAAGGCGGCCAACTGCGTCGTCGACCACTGCACGATCTACGGCACCGGCGCGAACGCCGTGCGCATCGATCGCGTAAACGGGGTCAAGATCCTCAGCAACACGATCCACGGCTCGAAGACCACGAACTGCGCGGGCATCTATGCCACGAACATGACCGGCCTCGTCGCGGACGGCAACACGATCAGCGGAGCCTACTACTGTATATATACCTACGGCTGCAAGGACCCGCAGATCAGCCACAACATGGTGAAGCACGAGGAAGGCTTCCGGCAGGGCAACGACTACTTCATCACGTACACCGACGGCGGCGTCTTCCGCTACAACGAGGTGGAGTACGACCCGTACCACGGGCCCGGCCACATGGAAGACCACAACGGGATGGCCTTCGACCACATCTCGGGGATGACCCTGGAGAACAACAAGGCCAGCGGGCACTACTACTGCTTCAAGGTGTACAACAGCCACGACGTGCTCATCCAGAACAACGTCATGTACAAGGGCGGCGCCTGCCTGCGCGTCGGCTTCTATGACCAGCGCATCACGGTGAAGAACAACAAGATGACCGGCGATGCGGCCATAGGCTACAGCGACGTCTGGATCAACGACGGCGTCAAGGACTCGATCTTCGAGGGCAACGAGATCTCGTACATGAACTACGGTATCAAGATCACCCACTACCCCGAGGGTACGAAGTACCTGTACGGCGCTCCCAGCACACCGTGCAGCAACATCACGCTGAAGAACAACTACATCCATCACTGCACCGTCGCCCTGGGCATCTATGACAAGGGCAGCACCATCGAGAGCGGGAACCGGATCGAGGACTGCAAGACGGTCAGGAGCATGTATTGAGGAGGGCGGGAAAAAGGGACAATTATTAAATATACCGCCAGTATCGCCCGCCGCACAGGGGCGCCTGCCCGGGAGAGGGCCGTAAAATTCCGGCCCTGTCCCGGCATAGCTTCCTGCGGCGAGCGTATGGCAACAGGGTATAATGAACGAGGCAATTCCCTCGTTCTCTTCTTTTCTATCGTTCTTTCGGCGTTCCATCGCTTTTACACGGATAACATATAAATATATTAATTATAAATTATAAAATACTTATAATACAAGCGCTTACAGGATGTGTCCTTATCAGAAAAGTTGTCTCTGTCACTACGCTGCTCTTCTTTACAGCGGCCATGATCATCGTCATCAGCCTGCTCAGCCTCGGCCAGGGCGACAATGCCGGGAGTGGCGGGCGGGAGACGGTCCTGGACGAACGGGCCCCGGCCGACGCCTTTAAGGTGCGGACGCAGGACGAGATCAACAGCCTTCCGGAAGGGGCGAACGCCGTGCTGACGGAAAACATCGACAAGCTCGTCATCACCCGGCCTGTCAGCCTGTTCGGGGACGGCAAACGGGTGAACAGCGTCACGCTGGCTGCACCCGGCGCGCGAGTGTGCGACGTCGTCGCAAAATCCGTGGTCATCACAGCCGACGATTGCATCGTCGATCATTGCATCGTATACGCGAACTCCCGGTATGCGATTTTCGCCGACAGGGTGAGCGACGTCCGGGTGCTCGATAACACGGTACGCGGCAACGAGGTCAAGAACGACTGCGGCATATACATTACCAACGCGACCCGCCCCGTCGTGGAGGGCAACAACGTCCGGGGCGCCTACTACTGCATCTATCTCGACGGCTGCACCGATCCCGTGATCAGCTATAACTACATCGGGCACGTCGACGGCTTCCGCCAGGGGAACGACATTTACGTCACGTACACGAAAGGCGGGGTGTTCCGGGGGAACCAGGTGGACTACGACCCGTACCACGGGCCGGGCTCGACCGAAGACCATAACGCGATCGGGTTCGACCATGTCGAGGGCATGCTCATCGAGGACAACAAAGCCGGGGGACACTACTATACCCTGAAGATATACAACAGCAAGGACTGCGTCATCCAGAACAATACCCTGTACACCGGGGGCGTGGTCCTGCGGACCGGCTTCTACGACTCTGGCCTGGTGGTCAGAGACAACCGCATCAGCGGCAACCCCGACGTCGGCCGCAGCATCGGCATCAAAGTCCACGACGGCACGGTCGACTGCCTCTTCGAGGATAACGAGATCTGGGACTGCGAGTACGGCATCGAGGAGTTCCACTACCCGGCCGGCAACAAGTACCTCGAAGGGGGGCCGAGCCTGCCCTGCAACAACATCACGCTGGCGACCAACTACATCCACGACTGCTCCCGGTCGCCCATCGTCATACTGGACAAGGGCAGCTGCATCCTCAAGGGCAACTATTACGAGCCCACGCCGGCCCCCGCGGTGACCAAAGCCCCGGGCGCGACGCCTACCCCGGTGATCAAGCCCATGCTGCAGCCCTCCCCCGCGGTCCAGCCGTCCGGCGGCAATACGATCATTGACTTTTTCTCGTGGCTGTACCACCGGATCTTCGGCTGATATGCCGATAAGGTCACAGGCGATAAAAAGTTATTAATATTATAATTATTTTATAGTGTAACTATAATAAGTAGAATATAATATTGTTCGGCAGCCGGTCCCCCGGCATAAAGACTAATGAAGGTATACCCATGGCGAACGAGCACTATCACACGAATGACCGCGGCGTACGGGTAACGGCCGGTGCGGACGAGCGTATCTCTTCGGGCGAGGTCTTCTCAGACCCGTACATGGACATCGTGCTGGTGCTGGCGCTGACCGCGATAGCCATACTATCCCTGTTTTTATCCGGCGCCGAATACGCGTTCATCCGGCTGCCGCTGGCGATCGCGTTCTTCATGTTCCTGCCAGGGTACGCGTTCGTCGCCGCGCTGTTCCCGGGGAAGGACGATATCGGCCTGATCGCCCGCCTGTCGCTCTCCGGCGGCCTGTCGCTGGTCTTCTCCCCGCTGATCGGCTTCGCCCTCAACTACACGGTACTGGGTGTACGCAGCCTCCCGCTGGCCGCCGGGATCGGCTCCTTCATAGCGCTTTGTATGATAGTGACGGTGCTGCGCAGGCTGCTGCGGCCCCGGAGCGAGCGATTCGGCATCGACATCGCCGCGCCTATCGGCATCGCCAGGGAGTGGCTGTGGCCCGGGGACAGGAAGGGATCAGAAAAGACCGTCACGATCATGCTGCTGATATCCGTGCTGCTCGTGATCGCCACGATCGCCCTGATGGCTGCGATGCCCATCCAGCACGAGCGATACACGGAGTTCTACATATACGGGAGCAACGGCACGATCGCCGAGTATCCCCTCAACTTCGTCCTGGGCGAGACCCGGCCGGTGATCGCGGGAATCGCGAACCACGAGGGCGGCCCTATGGCCTACGACCTGCTGGTAACCATCGACGGGACCGGCGACGAGCGCCAGCAGCTTTTCGCCGAGCGTATCGTCGTCGGCGACAACCAGACGCTGGAGAAGGTCATCAACGTCACCCCGGGCCGGACCGGCGACCACATGAACCTGATGTTCCTGCTGTACGCGGACGGCGAGCGCGGGACGCCTTACCGGGCATGCAACTTATGGGTGAACGTCAGCCAGTTCTCCGGCGACGACCTGGTCATCCCTGTATAGCGAACGGGTCATAGAGACTAACAGGCTGTTTCGGAAGGGCCTGATACGTAAGGAGGTTAACGATGTATATCAGCGGCATTGGCCGGACCAAATTCGGATCGCTGCCCCAGACGCTGCCGGAGCTGGCGTACGAGGCGATGTACGAGGCGATCGTGGACAGCAACGTGGACATCACGGATATCGGGGCCATCTTCGTCTCGAACTTCCTCGGCGGCCCGCTGAACGGGCAGCTGCACCTGAACTCGATCGTCGCGTCGCTGCTGCCCGGCATGAACGTGCCCATCGCCCGGGTGGAGACCGCCTGCGCGTCGTCCAGCGTCGCGCTGAAGCAGGCGCTGTACGCGCTGGGGCAACACGACCACGTCCTGGTGGTCGGCGCGGAAAAGATGACCGCGGGGACGGTGCTCGGCCCCACCGAGGCGATCGCGATGGCCGCCGACCGGCACGCCGACCAGCTGAACGGCCTCATCTTCCCGGCCAACTATGCGCTGATCGCCCAGCAGTACATGCAAAAATACCGCATCGGCCACGAGGTGCTGGAGCAGATCGCGCTCATCAACCACCGGAACGCCCGGCTCAACCCGCTCGCCCACTTCCACGATAAGGACGTGACCCTCGAGATGATACGGCGATCGCCGGTGATCTCGTCGCCGTTGAACCTCTTTGACTGCAGCCCGCTGTCCGACGGCGCCGCCGCCGTGGTCCTGTCGAAAGAGCCGCAGGGTAGCCGGGACGTAAAAATACTGAGCTCGCAGTACGTGACCGACGCGACGTCGCTGACACAGCGGGCCAGCCTCACCTCCTTCAATGCCGTGAAGATCGCCGCCCGGATGGCCTACGCCGAGTCCGGAAAGGGCCCGGACGACATCGATCTGGCCGAGGTGCACGACTGCTTCACCATCAGCGAGCTGCTCGCCCTCGAGGACCTCGGGCTGTGCGAGCCAGGCGGGGCGGCGAAGCTGGTCGGCGAGGGCCGCATCCTCCGCGACGGGGACCTGCCGGTGAACACCGACGGCGGGCTGAAGGCGGACGGGCACCCGATCGGGGCGACCGGGCTGGCGCAGATCTTCGAGATCGTCGTCCAGCTGCGGGGCGAAGCGGGGCCCCGGCAGGTCGCCGGCCCGAACGTGGGCATGATCCACAACGTCGGCGGCATCGGCGGCACCGCGGCCGTCACCATCCTCGAGGGGAGCCAATGCTAGCGTATCATTGCCCGCATTGCGGCAAATGCTGGAGCTATCCGGTGAAAAAGTGCATCTTTTGTAAGTCTGATACGCGCGAGGTCTCCGAGACGAAGTACACGGTGATCGGCTTCACGAAGGTCTGCGTGCCATCGTCGGGAAATGAACGGGTACCGTATTTTGTCTACCTCATCGAAGGCCGCAACGGCACTAAAACTCTCCTGAAGTCGTTCCACGAGTACCACCTCGGCCACGCCATCGATCTCGCCGGGATAGGACCACAAGCCGTCCCGGCCGTCGTCGTTCCCGGCAACGACCCGGCCTTACGGTGAGCCGGCGGCATCCGGGTTCAGCACGCCTGGCGGCCACGGGAGGATGGCACTGCCTCCATAGACCTTAACGAGCAAATACCTGACCGCAGGATAAGTTGATGCCCAGGCCGTTACGGGATATTGCCATCACGCCTCACCCTTTATCGGGCAATAAATTCCATTTTTACCAAAATTATTTTATATAAATAGCTATATAAAAACAATAAGCGATCACGGGGAGACAAATAGTAATGGCAACGACGCTGATGAAACCACAAGAAGAACGAAAGATATCAATTGTAAAATCCGACCTTGCAGATAGCGCGGAGGCAGGTCAGATTCATTTGATAAGGAAACCCGGCATACTGGTGGTCATTCCATGCTTTAACGAGGAAGTATCGATCGGCAGCGTCGTCCTCCGCGCCTACAACTACGCCGACCGCGTCGTCGTCATCGACGACGGCTCTCGCGACCGGACCGCCGATGTCGCCCGGATGGCCGGCGCCGAGGTCCTCCGGCACGAGGTCAACCAGGGCAAGGGCGCCGGGATCCGGCGGGCGTTCGAGTACGCGATTATGGCCGGCGCCGACATCCTGGTGCTCATCGACGGCGACGGGCAGCACAACCCGGACGAGATACCCCGGCTGATCGAGCCCATCCTCAAGCGCGAGGCCGACATGGTCAACGGCTCGCGGTTCCTCGCGAAGAACAGCCACCACGTGCCCGCGTACCGGCGGATCGGACAGGACGTGCTCACCCTGGTGACCAACGCCGGGGCCGGGCACCGTATTACTGACAGCCAGAACGGCTTCCGGGCCTTCGCCCGCAACACTTTCGGCTGTTTCTCGTTCCGGGAGAACGGCATGGCTATCGAGAGCGAGATGCTCATGGACGCGGCGGGCGCGAACCTTCGCATCAAAGAGGTACAGATCGACGTGCGGTACGACGTCGCCGGCTCCACGTACAATCCGGTCGTGCACGGATTCAGCGTCCTGCTCTCCGTGCTGGGGTCTATCGCCCGGCGCCGGCAGGCGATGTTTTACGGCCTCACGGGGCTCGTCATGCTCATTGCCGGGACCGTCACCTTCTCCCTCATGATGACGGACCCGGCCGGCCTGACGGATAACATTGCCATCGGGATCACGACACTGGGCATACTCTGCATCGTCACTGGCGTACTATGCATCTTTACCGTGCTGACCCTGCAGTCGGTACAAAAATTCATACAGAAGACGTAATATTGTATCCGTTCCAGACCGATCCTGGTGTCGGATCCATATATCTGCATCGGATTTCGCTCTACGGGGGTGGTGTAGCGGCCGTCTTCCCGTACCGGCAGCAATACCAGTGGTTAGCATTGCGGCACCTGTCTATACCGGGGCAGCCTGCAGACTCTGGATGTCAGGCGTATAATACTGTATGGCCGTTAGCGACAGGCGCTATCTTAACGGGCTTTCTGCCAGACACGGGCACCTCTGTGTCCACTTTGTTCTCTTTAAAAGAACATCTTTATTTACCCCTTTGTTGTTATTATAAACCAGACTCAGTCCAGTACACAGGAGCGTCATTTTCCGATGGTTACATACGCAAGCAGAATAACGTCGCTGCCGCCCTACCTCTTCGCCGAGGTGGACCGGGCCAAGCAGCAGAAGATCCGCGAGGGCGTCGACGTCGTCGACCTGGGCGTCGGCGACCCGGACACGCCCACGCCCGACTACGTCATCGAGTCGCTGTGCAAGGCGGTCCGTAAGCCGGAAACCCACCAGTACCCGTCCTACTCCGGCTCCAACGTCTTCCGGGACGCCGCCGCGCAATGGTGCGCGGAACGCTTCGGCGTGAAGCTGGACCCGGCGACCGAGGTCATCACCCTCATCGGCTCAAAAGAAGGCATCGCCCACATCCCGCTGGCGTTCGTCAACCCGGGGGACTACACGCTGTGCCCCAACCCGGCCTACCCGGTCTACGGCATCGGCACCACGCTGGCCGACGGCACGCCGTACGACATGCCGCTGCGGGCGGAGAACGGCTTCAAGCCCGACCTGTCCGCCATACCGAAAGAGATCGTGAAAAAGGCGAAGATGCTGTTCGTCAACTATCCCAACAACCCGACCGCGGCGATCGCCGATAAGCAGTATTACCGCGAGGTCGTCGACTTCGGCAGGGATAACGGCATAGTGGTCGTCTCCGATAACGCCTATTCCGAGATCGCCTACGACGGCTACCGGGCCCCCAGCCTCCTGGAGATACCGGGCGCGATGGAGTGTGCCGTCGAGTTCCACTCCTTGAGCAAGACGTCCAACATGACCGGCTGGCGGATCGGCTTCGTCGCCGGCAACCGGGACATCGTCGCCGGGCTCGGCAAGGTGAAGATGAACGTCGACTCCGGCGCCTTCCTGGCCGTGCAGCTCGCCGGCATCGAGGCGCTGAACCGCTCGAAGGAGTTCCTCCCCGGGCTCAACCGGATGTACCAGGCCCGCCGGGACGCGCTGTGCGCCGGGCTGAAGGCCATGGGGCTGGACGTGACGCCGCCGAAGGCCACCTTCTACGTCTGGGCGCCGGTGCCGGCGAAGTACACGTCCATCGAGTACGCGAAGTACCTGCTGGACAGCGCGGGCGTCGTGGGCACGCCGGGCGTCGGCTTCGGCAAGTACGGCGAAGGCTACATCCGCTTCTCGCTGACCAGCCCGATCGAGCGCATCCGGATCGCCGTGGAGAGGATGAGGCATTTATGATGCCCTTCGAAATTCCCGGCCACCTCGAAGTAAAGAACGGCCACCTGCACGTCGGCGGCGTCGACACCGTGCGCCTCGCGGCCGAGTACGGCACGCCCCTGTACGTGACGAACGAGGGCCGGCTGCGGGAGAACTATCGCCGCTTTGCCGCCGCGTTCCCCGGCGTACAGATCTTCTTTGCCGCCAAGTCGAACAACAACATCGTGGTCCAGAAGATCCTGGCGCAGGAAGGCGCCGGCGCCGACGCGTTCTCCGACGGCGAGATCTACCTGGCCCGGCTGGCGGGCATCCCGGCGGAAAAGATCCTGTTCACCGGCAACTCCAAGACCGACGCCGAGCTCCGGTACGCCGTGGACGCGGGCACCATGGTCTCCGTGGACAGCCACGACGAGCTTATAGCGCTGTCAAAGATCGCCAGCGCTGCCGGCAGGGAGGTTCGGATCGGCTTCCGGGTTAACCCCGACGTCGACGCGAAGGCGCACCCCAAGCTGGCCACCGGCCTCAAAAAGTCCAAGTTCGGCATCCCCCGCGAGCAGATCGTCAGCATATACAAGGAGGCAAGGGACCTGCCCGGCGTAAAGCCGGTCGGCATCCACTGCCATATCGGCTCCCAGATCCTCGAGACCGGCCCGTTCGCGGAAGCGATGGGCAAGATGATGGATCTCGTGGAGCAGATCTGTGGCTTCATTGACCTGGAATGGGTCGACCTGGGCGGCGGATACGGCATTCCCTATCAGAAGGGGGCGAAAACGCCCACCCCGCAGGAATGGGCCGACGCCATATTGCCGGTATTCGACGAACGGTGCCGGAAGCTGGGGATTCGCCCGGAGCTGCACCTGGAGCCCGGCCGCTACATCGTCGCCGACACGACGGTGCTGCTGATGCAGGTGAACACCGTGAAGCGATCAGGCTCGAACTTCGTGGCGACGGACGCGGGATTCAACACGCTCATCCGGCCGGCGATGTACGACTCGTACCACGAGGCGGTCGTCGCCAACAAAGCCGACGCCGCGCCGGCCGACACGTATACCGTCGTGGGCCCCGTCTGCGAGTCCGGCGACATCCTGGCGACCGACCGGAAACTCCCGGCGGTCCGGAAAGGCGACATCGTCGCGCTGCTGGACGCGGGCGCCTACGGCTTCTGCATGAGCTCCCAGTACGTGGGCCGGCCCCGGTGCGCCGAGGTGCTGGTGCACGACGGGCAGGCCGAGCTGATACGGAAGCGCGAGACATACGACGACCTGCTGCAGAACCAGATCGTCCCGGGGAGACTGTTATGACCGAGATAAAGTTCACCAAGATGCACGGCAACGGCAACGACTTCATCGTCGTCAACGAGTACGACTGCCCGGTGCCCGACGACAAAAAGGCGGCGTTCGCCCGGAAGTACTGCGTACGGAGGTTCGGCGTCGGCGCCGACGGCGTCATCTTCTTCGCGAAGCCCCTGCACGCGCCGCTCCACATGCGCATCTTCAACGAGGACGGCAGCGAGGCGGAGATGTGCGGCAACGGGATTCGCTGCTTCGTCAAGTACGCCATGGACGCCGGGCACATGAAGCCCGGCACCGCGAAGGTCGAGACGAAGGCAGGCGTCCTCGAGGTCGAGGGCCGCCGCGAGAACGGCCGGACGGTCGTGAAAGTCAACATGGGCAAGCCGCTGTTCGACGCGGCGAAGGTCCCGTGCACGGGCATGGGCGAGTTCTTCAACATGCCCGTCGGGGGCTGCGAGGTCTCCGCGGTCAACACGGGCGTCCCCCACGCGGTCGTCTTCGTCCCGGCGGTGGACGAGGTGGACCTCATGAAGACCGCGCCCCCGATCCGCTACGACCGGCATTTCCCCAAAGGCACGAACGTCAACTTTGTCGCGCGCGAGGGCCCGAACCTCCGCGTACGGACATACGAGCGGGGCGTGGAAGGCGAGACCTTCAGCTGCGGCACCGGATCGGTAGCGGCAGCCGCCGTGGCCCGGCACCACGGCTACATCCGCGACTCGACCGTCGTCTACACGAAGGGCGGCGAGCTCAAGATTTCCTTCGTGAACGACATCGCCTACATGGAAGGCGGGGCCGAGACCGTCTTCGAAGGGAAAGTGGACGTCGACTTCGCGGCGCTATAACCGGCTGCTCGCGAATGTCGATCGATTCTTTTCCTGTTGGCAAAGCGAGAAATGGTTAAAGGCCGCAGAGACCGCAGAGGGCCGCAGAGTACGCGGTTTCTTTTTAGTTTTTCACAAACGATATTTAAAATGAAACTGCGTTCTCTGCGGACCTCTGCGTCTCATTCGTACTGCCCGCCCTCCTGCCCCAGGCGCGCAAGCGCGCGACCGGCCACTGGCGATTGACCGGTCCTGTTTTTCGTCATTAACACCTGACCAAAACCCCGGTCATCGACTCGACTCCTATGAAACGCCGATGTGCCTGCAGTACAGGCATATACGATGAAAAACCTGAAAGTCTTTCATACTAAA
>MVRA01000145.1 GCA_002067315.1 Methanocella sp. PtaU1.Bin125
GCCTGGAACGGGTTGGCGTTGGGGATGCGGTGGGCGACGTAGGTGATGATGTGCCCGTAGTCCCACCAGCTCATCACGCCGTAGGCGCTCTCCGGGTATTTCGCCCAGGTGCCATTCTCGTTGAAGGCCTTTTCATACGTGCCGGCGGAATAGTCGAAGTCCTTCTGGACGACCGTTCCCTGCGGGTCAGGCGTGTTGTCGCGCAGCCAGGTCAGCGCGTCGAACCACTCGTAGGGCATGCCGGGGCCGCCGTCCGCCTGCGCCTTGACCATGCCTCCGAAGAACGAGGCGCTGTACGCCGGGTCCATGCCCGGCTGCAGCGACAGCGACGTGGCCGGGTAGATGATGACGAGCAGGAACACCAGGGATAATATCCCCAGGGTAGCGGTCTGCCCGACGTGTTTGCCGACGAACTCTCCGACGTCGTTCAGGCTCTTCACCCGGTCCCTGAACTTTACGAGGTACTTTTCCGACTCGAAGGCCCGGAACATAGCGTAGGCGAAGTAGCCGGTCAGCAGCGCGGCGTTGATCGCGAAATAGTAGGTGAACCGGACCTGGCTGATCGTGGCCCAGAGCATGACCAGGTTCCAGACCAGGAACAGCAGCTCAGCCGGGCGGTTGTCCTTCAGCACCCGGAACGCGAGCATGACGATGGCGACGAACGATATCGCGATCGACCAGTAGAACCCGTACCACAGGGTGTCCGTGTTGAGCATGTCATAGTTACCCGTGGCCGGGTTGAACTCGAAGATCGTGGGCATAGCCTCCGCGACCGTGAGCATGCCTCCCTGGGGCACGAATACGCCGAAGCCCAGCATGATGAGCCCGTATACCTGCGGGAATATGATGTACGCGATGAGCAGGCCGACGACCGCGATGCCGCCCAGCGTCACAGGGAATGTCCAGGCTTCAGTCTTGTTCTTCCTGAGCAGGGCGGATACGGCGTACACGACACCCACGCCTGCAAGTGCCAGGCAGAGGAACAGCGGCTGGGTCATGGAATAGAACACGAGCTGGAGGCTCATGTCCTGGATCGACCAGGGCAGCACCATGACGGCTGGTATCAGGTACAGCAGCGCCGCGATAACGACCAGGTAATCCAGCGGTTCGCCCCTCATGTGATTGATGATCGACTGGGCGACGAAGTAGACGAAGAGCATGAAGCCGAGCAATAACGCTCCCGGCCAGCTAAGCATGTAGCAGCCGAAGGCGATGCCGGCCAGCGCCGCGTATGCCAGTGTCTTCAGGGACCCGCTGTCTTTCTGCTTAATCTTCTCCAGGCTCAGCCCGGACTTTTTCGCCGCGTCCAGCGCGTACACGAGGAACGCCACCGTGGCCGCCGAGAAGAGCACTTCGGCGATGTGGTGGTCGGTGAACCCCAGCATCGACCGGCCCAGGAACTGCCCGGGCAGCAGCGCCAGCGTGGCCGCCGCGACGATGCCCGCGTTCCGGCCGAACAGCTTCTTGCCGATGAAGTAGACGGGCAGGATGCAGAGAACTCCCAGCAGCACCGGGAAATAGGCCCCGACTGTGTCGACCAGCGCCGGGCTCGGGTTCCCCAGGCCGACGATCAATGCGGCCGCTGCGATGGTGAGCGTGAAGAGCGGGCCGAAGTGTATGTTACTGCCGTAGGGGAAGTGGGTGAACGGATCGAACATGATACGCACCGGGAAGTGGGCGAGCGTGTTGTGCACCAGACGCATCTGCATGACCGCGTCGTCCTGGGCCACGTTCACGTAGCCGCCGCCCCATGAAGTGAACACGTCGTCGTAGGAGCCGGAGACACGGATATAGGCCATCAGCAGCATGAGCGCGACGAGGGCGAGCGGGTATAGCCACGCGAACGACCTGACATACGCGTTCACGTCGAAGGATGGCTTCACCGGGGCTTTCTCGACGGCGACGGCCGCCTGCCAGGTCCCTGTACCGCCGTTGCCGGCGGCTTCGGGCTTCTGCCCGGAAATCTCCTGTACTTTAGCTGCCCGGGGTTTCGCCGTTTCTCCGGCGGCCGGGGGCATGGGCTTATTATCGTTGTTAATAGCCTTTTTTACACCCTTATTTGTCTTTGCCATTCGCTCACCTTTTCAATGGACTATGCGTGAATGTCGCATTATCCCGTAGGATAATGTGTGAATGTCGCATTATCCCGTAGGATAATGTGTGAATGTCGCATTATCCCGTAGGATAATGCGTGAATGAACGCTATTTTACATATATCTTTTGTGCTCGCCGTCGGCTGCTCCGGGGCTGTTTCCGGAAATGATGGCCGCGTAGCCGGCCGCGATCTCATCCCACCCGCGCTTTGGCGGCTGGAATGGGCCGGGGCGCTCGCTGCGGATGCGGACGATGGCGTCCCTGATGGCTTCCGGGTCGGCAGGCGGGACGAAACAGGTCCCTTCGTAGTCGGCCATGGACTCCTGCAGCCCTCCCACCCGGGAGACGACGATCGGCTTCCCGAACGCCATGGCCACGTGGGCTACGGCGCTCTGCGACGCCCGGAGATAGGGCAGCACCACGATGTCGGCCGCCGAGAAATACTTTGCCACCTCGGCGTCGGAGACGTAGCGGTCGACCAGCGTGATACGGTCCCGGTATGGCGAGGCAGCGATGGCGTCCTCCACCGACGCCCGGTCCTCCCAGATCTCCCCGACCAGCAGCAGCCTCGACTTTTGCGCCTCGTCCGCAGGCAGGCTGCTAAAGGCCTTAATCAGGTACGGGATGCCTTTGTACGGCCGTATCAGCCCGAAGGAGAGGATGATGTCTTCACCCTCTATGCCGAGCGCCTGCCGGGCCTCCGTCCGGTCCATCTGCTTGTGATGATCGTACAGTCCCATGGGCAGCACATGAATCCGGCCAGCGTCCATGCCGTACTTCTCAGCGAGCAGCTTGCGGTCCGACTCGGAGTGTGTCACGTAGCCGTCCGAGCGCCGGATCAGCCACCGGCCCATCACCCGCGAATAGAGCCTGATCGGGAGGATCGACTCTTCCAGCGGGTCGACGACCTCGTGGAACTCGATCAGCATCCGCGCCTTCAGGAACGCGCTCATCAGGCTGATGAGCAGGTGCATGTGGGCGACCGACGAGGTCCACCACTGTAACACGATGACGTCCGGCTTCTCCTGCCGTAAGAACCGGAACGCGCGGTACCAGGTCAGCGGGTTGTTGTAGTCCATGCCGTCGAACGCTCGCACGGCCGGGTCAAAATCGACGTCCGCCAGGTCTTTGCCTACGTGCTTGTGCCCGGGGAACATGCGCCTCGGCAGCAGGTTCCGGAAGCAGAGCGCGGAGACGTTATATCGGCCGGTCAGGCTGTTCGCGAGCCTGATGTTATAATAGCTGATGCCGCTCAAGAACTTCTTCGACGGCCCTACGACGCAAATTCTGGATTTTGACATCTATACGCCTGACTGCTGGTTTTAATCTCTTAACATAGTTCCTTTGCTATAACGTTTGTGATGATATCGTAAAACCGACGACACCGGATACTATCGTTAGCCTGATACGCGCGAGGCCGCCGGGCATGTCCGATCCGTTATAGTCTTTTAGGTTCTTCTGTGTTTTTTCGGATCTGCCGATTCAATGAAATGGGCTTTGTT
Organism: Methanocella sp. PtaU1.Bin125; assembly: GCA_002067315.1. Classification (GTDB taxonomy): domain Archaea; phylum Halobacteriota; class Methanocellia; order Methanocellales; family Methanocellaceae; genus Methanocella_A. The sequence goes on from MVRA01000145.1 coordinate 3,597, forward strand.
TCGGGGGCCTGACGTACCAGCACTCGCGACGATCGCGACGGAACGCGACGGGCGCGACGTTTCTCTAAGTTCTCGCGACGATCGCGACGGAACGCGACGGGCGCGACGTTTCTAAGAATGATAATATAGCGGATTATCCGTTAACCGTCGTCGCGCCCGTCGCGTTTCGTTGCCGGACATCGGCAGATGTCCGCGTCGTCGCGAGTATACAGTCCCGCGTCCTTGCGTACTCATCACAGGACGCCTGAACGGCAAACCATCAGAGACATCCGGCCACAGCCCTTCGATCCCAATAATGCAGAAGAGTCGTCTTTTTAAAAAGCGCTATGACGGGCACCATATTTTATTTATGGCTGCAAAACGTATATAAGCCGACCTGATCAATGGGTATCGAGCACCAGCGAACGAAGCGCGTATTCAGGATCTGAACTATTTATGAGAATAGCACAGGTATGCCCTCGCTATAAGCCCCACATCGGCGGCGTCGAGACGGTCGTCGAGGAGGTCAGCCGGCGGCTGGCGGCCCGGGGGCATGACGTTACGGTGATTACCACAGACCCCACGAAATCGCTGCCCCGGCAGGAGACCGTCGACGGCGTCCGCGTGGTCCGGTTCCCGGCGTACGCGCCGGGCGACGCCTATTACCTTTCGCTGCAGCTGCGGGACTACCTGAAGAAAGCGTCGTTCGACGTCGTCCACGCGCACAGCTATCACGCGTTACCGGCGCTGTCCGCGGCTTCGTGCAACGCCCGCCGGCTCGTGTTCAACCCTTACTATCACGGCAAAGGCCATACCACGTTCCGGAACCTGCTGCTGAAGACCTACCGGCTGCCCGGGGCCCGGATTTTCCGCCGGGCGGACGCGGTGGTCTGCAACTCGGCGTTCGAGCGGAGCCTGGTCTGCCGGGACTTCCCGGCGCACTGCGGGAAGGTTCGCGTCATCCCTCCCGGCATCGACAGGAAGGAGTTCGAAGGGCTGACGCCATTCCCGAAAGACGAAAAGGTCCTGCTGTACGCGGGGCGGCTCGAGGAGTACAAGGGCGTGCAGCATGCCCTGGCGGCGCTGCGGCACCTGGACGGATGGCGGATGGTCGTGATCGGCCGGGGGCCCTATAAGTCGGCGCTCGTGCGCCAGGCCGGAGAGGAGAGTCTCAAAGGCCGGGTCACGTTCCTGGAAGGGCTGGCCCGGCGCGACCTGCTGCGCTGGTACGCGACGGCGGACGTGTTCGTCATGCTGTCCGGCTACGAGTCCTACGGGATCACGGTAGCCGAGGCGCTGACGGCCGGGACGCCCTGCGTGGTGGCCCGGTCCTCGTCGCTCGCGGAGTTCGCGGACGGCGGCCTGTGCCGGGGCGTCGACCTGCCGGTCCGCCCTGAGCGCCTGGCGGCCGAAGTCCTGATGGCCGCGAGGGTGCCGTATACGAAGGAGATACCCGACTGGGACGAGGCGGCGGCGCGGATGCTGGCCGTCTACGCGGAGGGGCTATGAAGGTCGCCATCGTCGTGCCGTATTTCGCCCGCTATGTCCGGGGCAACGAGTACGGTCTGGCGGACGGCCTGGCCCGGCTCGGGGCGGACGTGACCGTCATCGCGTCGCAGGGGAAGGCACTGCGGGAAAAGATGCTTACCAGCGAAAGCAAGCCTGCGGACGAGGCGGCTTTCAAGGTCCGGTACCTGCCGACCCTCCTCGACGTCGGGGAAATCCCGTTCACCCCCGCTGTCATCGGCGAAGTCAGGCGCGGGGGCTACGACGCGCTGCTGCTGCAGGAAGACTACCAGCTCATCTGCCACATGGCCTACCTTGCTGCGAAGCGGAAGGGAACCCCTACGGTGCTGTCCACGGAGCGCACGCACTTTCCCTCCGGCTTCAGGCGGCCGGCGTTGTGGCTGTTCGACCATACGCTCAACGCCATGCTGCGGCGCGGGGCTACGGCCTATACGGCGCACTGCACCGCGGCCCGCGACTTCGTCCGGCGGGAGCTCGGCGTGCCTGACGGGCGCGTCCGGGTCCTGCACGTGGGCGTCGACGCGGGGCTCTTCCGGCCGGTCCAGGGCCAGACGCCGCTCACTGACGGCGAGATCAAGCTGCTCACGGTCGCCCGGCTGCACCCCTACAAAGGGCTGGAACACCTGATCAGGGCGATGGCGATCGTCCACCGGCGGCACCCGGGCGTGGTCCTCTATGTCATGGGCCGGGGCCCTTCGGGGCCGGACCTCAAGAAGCTGGCCGGCGACCTGACGCTGGACGACGCGGTCCGTTTTGTCGAGACCCCGGTGCCCAACACGCAGATGCCGCCCGTGTACTCGAGCTGTGACGTCTACCTCCAGCCGAGCGTGGTCGAGCCCTACGGCATCGCGGTGCTAGAGGCCATGGCCTGCGGGCGCCCCGTGATCTGCAGCCGCGTCGGCGGGATGATGGACACCGTGGAGGACGGCGTCACGGGCTTCCTGGTGCCGCCGGCCGACCCGGAGGCGCTGGCGGAAAAGATCCTGGCGCTGGCGGGCGACGACCGGCGGCGGGCGGCCCTGGGGGCCGCGTCCCGGGAGCGGGTCGAGCGGCTGTTCGACTGGCCGGTCATCGCACGACAGTACCTGTCCCTCATCGAAAGCCTCTCGGAGGCGCGGCGGTAGCGCTTATGGACGTCGCCTTCGTCACCACACGGCTCGTCGACCGGGACGCGCAGGGCAACTTCTCGGCGGCCACGCTGGCGGCGCTGAAGCAGCGGTGCGGCGGCCGGGTGGCCCTCTACACGTTTGCCTGCGAGCGGCCGCCCGTGGACGGCGTCGAGGTCCGGTTCCTCGGCGGCGCGAACCGTCACGGCATCGGGACGAACCTCAAGGCCTTGCTGCGGACATTCGCCATCGCGAAGGAGCTGGCGTCCTTCGATCGGCTGCTGCTGGCGGGACCGGACGTGGGCGCGCTGCCGGCCATACATCTGGCAAAGTGGCGTAACCCGGGCCTCAGGCTGATCTGGGTGTATCATGGTATGACGCCTCTTCCGCAGCTCGCCACGGCCCGGGAACGGCTGCTGTCCCGGCTGCGGATCCGGGCCTACACGCGCTCCATGAAGCGAAGCGATCTCGTAAAGACGGACAGCCAGTACACGAAGAACGAGCTGATCGCCCGGGGCATCGACGCGTCGAAAATTACGGCGATCCCCATCGGCGTGGACCTTTCCCGGTTCTCGCCGGGGGACGGCAGTAAGGTGCGGGCTGCCCTGGGGGCCGGCGACCGGTTCCTGCTGCTTTACGTGGGCCGGCTGGCCAGCGGCAAGCGCGTGGACAACCTCCTGCGGGCGATGGCCCTGCTGAAAGGCGAACCGGTCATGCTGGTGGTGGCTGGCAGCGGGCCGGAGCAGGCGCGCCTCGAGGCGCTGGCCGGGGAGCTTGGCGTTCATGATATCGTGAAGTTCGCCGGGCGCGTGCCGGACGAGGAGCTGCCCGGCTACTACCGGGCCTGCGACGCCTGGGTGAC
>MVRA01000146.1 GCA_002067315.1 Methanocella sp. PtaU1.Bin125
GACCGGGGCCATGGTCAGGTAGAGATGATGAAAAAAGGATGACTCCACCTCCCATCGTATCGTCAATCCGTACAGCGCTGCGCGCCAGGGGCGGGAGGGCGGGTATTACGAATGGCCCGCCGGAGGCGGCATGCGACAGGCGCCAGCGCGCCCGCCAGACGAGTTTTTCATGAGATATACAGATGCCCATTATAAAAAGGCCAGAATGGGCATCCTCCACAAATTAACTCTGTGTACCTGTGTGCGCTCCGTGCCCCCTGTGATTCCCGCGGGACGATAACCCCCATGGCCTCCGTGTTCAACTTTTCGCCACATCTTTAACGCTGCAGGCCTCCCGGGCCGCATAAAGCGCTGCTATCCGGGCGACCGGGGCGATACGTAATTAACGCGGAACAACAGGGCATCAGCCAATAATTTTTTATATCTTTAACTAATTATAATATGTACGTGGCGTGAAATGTAAAAATTTCGCCGTTGTAGAAAGGTTTATTTTATAGCAAAATAATTATAAAATAAAAGGTAACCGGATGGAGGGGGAAGGTCTCAGTCGTGGACGATAATCCGAAGCCCATGAAAAGGGGACAGCCAGGCAACTGGAAAAAGAACGTGGAGCAGGACCTGCACAGGCTGCTCGACAGGAAAGGCGTCGTGGGCGCGTTCCTGATATCGAAAAACGGGGAGACCGTAGCGCAGGTCTTCCGGGAAGCGTCGGGACATAAGGAGAGCACGACCACACAGCTCGTGAAAAAGATAATCCCCCTCATGATGACGATGAGGAACATGCCTTTGCGGCGCACCGTGTTCGAGACGACCGAGGGATCGGTCATCTTCTACAACACGGACAATGGCATCGTTGGCTGTATCCTGGACCGGGATTACGACATCATCTCCGTTATGCTTGAAGTGCGCACGGTCGGCGACGTGATCTGCAGCCGCCTGAACGACGGCGCCCCTGACAAGGAAAAGCTGGCGGCCCTCCTGCGGGAGAACCGCGAAGAGTTCCGGGTAAAGAACGCAGAGCTGCTCAGGGAAATAGAGCGGCACTGGGGCCCGTCGATCACTGAACAGTTAATCGAGAGGACAGTAAGGTGAAAAAAATGAAGAAGCTCAAGACAGGCATATTGGGATTAGACAGTCTCCTCGATGGAGGCTTCAACGAACATTCGGCGACCATTCTCGTCGGCTCCGCGGGCACGGGCAAGACTACCATGGCCCTGCAGTTCCTTCGCAAAGGGCTGGAAACCGGCAGCGACGCCATCTATATCACGCTGGAAGAGTCACGCGCCCAGATCATGGAGGAGGCGAAGAGCATGGGATGGGAAGACATCGGTACCTATGTCGATAAGGGCTCCCTCGTGTTCCTCGAGGCCGGGGGCAAAGACCTCGCCGACTTCATCAGGGAAGAGCTGCCCCAGTTCGTCACCGAATGGGAAGGCTCGAAGGCACGCATCGTCATCGACCCGCTCACGCCCGTGATATGGGCCCATGAGAACAAGTACGAGCAGCGGTCGCTGATCTCCGAATTATTCAAGCAGACCAAGCGCGTGGGCACGGTATTCAGCACCGTCGAAGAGCACGGCACCACTGGCGAGATGACCGGGTCCGAGACCATCATCCCCATGTACCTCGCGGACACGGTCGTGCACCTGAACGTGCTGGGCATGGGCGACCTGCAGCGGTCGATCAAGATCACCAAGTCGCGGCAGTCCTGGCACAGCGAGGGCGGGCACCCGTACCGGTTCGTGCTCGGCCTGGGCTTCGTGGTGGACACGAGCGCCATGGACGGCAAGCGCCCGGCCAAGCTGGACATCAAGCTGAAACAGAAGGCTTTCCAGGAGATCAACTCCGAGCACATCAAGCGGATCGTCAACCTCCTCGAGAACGCCGACCTCGGCGACATGAAGCCGGAGCGTATCATCAATATGCTCATCGACGACTACAAGGTCCCCCAATAGGTGGTCGCCATTCGCCAGGAAGCGACAGAAATCACCACCTACCTGTCATCTGGCGCGAAAGCCATGTGCAGGAAGTGCTGCAGCGACCGGATCAAGGTAGTCTTCTTCGAGAAGGAGGGCAAAAAATTCGCCGTCTGCGAAGCCTGCGGGAACGTCCAGAGCATCGGCGCCAGCCTGCAGGACCGCTATAGCAAATGGAAACAGTACCGGGAGTTTTAAGGGCAGGCAGCCCGGGCCGTTACAGCTTTATACTATTTTACCCCCGGCCGGCGACGTCGGCGCCTGGGCCTGAGGCGCCGGTGTGACATCGGCAGGGGCATCGAACATCCGGCCTGTCGGGCAGGCGATTATCGATCGACCTCACCGATCGACCTCACCGACACGATCGTCTGCCTGCATACCACTTGCCCGGCGATGCAATAACTTTTCTCACGTCCTGGCCGGTAAGATATAACATTTACATAACACCACTATTCATTTACAATATTTTCACTTGGTTAGATAAACTTTATATATGAAATAGTATAACAATGTATTGCCGGGGACGATAGACCCGGGACAGTTGTCCTGCAAGGCAAAGATATCACCAAAACGAAAAACGCTTCAGGGCCGGAGCGATAACCCCAGGCGCCGGCCCTGCTTTCCGTCATACGCGGCGATCGCTGATCCCGTCTATGAGCCCGAAGCGCAAACCCCCAGGATGCGAGGGTATCACATCACACCTCCCAGCCCTCGCATCATCACTTTTTTCACAGACGTTACAGAGTGCCCGGATAGTACAGAGACTTCTTAGGTGATGCAGGTTGCTACCGCGTATTGATCGATGAGCATCGGATTATCAAAAAGTTTAAGTCACATCACAGGCATGTAATGTTACCGCGGGCCTGTGGTCTAGTTGGTTATGACATCGCCTTTACACGGCGGGGATCAGGGGTTCGAATCCCTTCGGGCCCATTCTTTTTATCGATGCCTTCGTCCGGCTGACAATGCCAAAATCCTTCAGAACTCGCCTGTATTCGTGCCCTTTGCGCACCCCTGCTTTCCGGGCTCAACGTTCATTTCTCGCACTTCATGCCGAGGGCGTCGGCGATGTTCTTCGCGGCCTCGTCCGCGCTCATGTTCGCCGCCCGGGCCGCCCGCTGGAGATCATCCATCGTGATCAGGTCGGGATTATTGTGCTTGTCGTTGGGCATGCCGCATCCACAGCTAATACACATATTGTCGCACCTCTGATCATTGAATCTGCTTTTACGCTGATAAAGTATGCCCGTTGATTTTCATGCAGGAAATCCCGACCCGGGGCGCAGAATCTCAATCATTATATTCCCGGAATGCCAATATACATCGGAGTTGTTATTCTGTCTGCCAGTGTCAACGCGCTACTCATGGCCCAGGCCGTGTCGGAGAACGTGGACATCGGTACGGCCATTGGGGAGACTGTCTCCTTCCTGTGGTCGATCGTCAGCAACATCTGGATACTGCTGGTCATCCTGCTGTTCATCATCCCTGTCCTGCAGCGCGGCGCGGTCAACCGGGCCCGGGTGCGGATGCTGACGCGCATCCACCGCGAGCGCAAGTCGCAGGTGATCACGCTCATCCACCGGCAGGAGACCATCGCGTTTTTGGGCATCCCGCTGTCCCGGTACATCGACATCGACGACAGCGAGGAAGTGCTCCGGGCGATACGGACCACGCCCTCGGACGTGCCAATCGATCTGATCGTCCACACGCCGGGGGGCATCGCGCTGGCCGCCACCCAGATCGCGATGGCGCTGAAGGCCCACCCGGCGAAGAAGACGGTCATCATCCCGCATTATGCCATGAGCGGCGGCACGATGATCGCGCTCGCGGCCGACGAGATCCTGATGGACCCGCACGCCGTGATCGGCCCGGTCGACCCGCAGCTGGCCAACAAGGACGGCCAGTTCTCCGCGGCCGCGATCATGCGGGCGGTCGAGAAGAAGCCGGTCGAGCGCATCAGCGATACGACCCTGATGCTCGCCGATGACGCCCGGAAGGCGCAGGACCAGATGATCGTGTTCGTCCGGCAGATCATGAAGGGCCACTGCGGCGAGGGGAACATAGACACCATCATCAGTGAACTGGTCATGGGTAAGTACACCCACGACTACCCGATCTTCCCGGGGCGGGCGCGGGAGCTGCTCGGCGACTGTGTCAAGGTCGGCATCCCCGAGTCAGTCTATGAGCTGATGGAGTTCTACCAGATGGCCATGGGCGCGCACCGGCCGGGCGTAGAGTACATCCCGGTGGCGCCGCCGGGCGGCCCGCAGCAGCGCAGGTAATTTCGCATAGAGCCCGACCCGGGAATCCGTGCGTGCGCAAGCCGCCGCCAGCGCCCTCGCATTTTTTGCCTGGCCCCGATGTCTCGTTCTATGTATAACCATCTCTATTCATTTGTCAGGTGTAAAAAGCGTCATGCATGTAAAGTATACCATACTAAAAGTAAAGTTTTATATACAAAAAGTAAAGTATACTTTACATTGATGATCAACAGGCTGAAGGAACTCAGGGCCCGTCACGACATGACGCAGGAGGAGCTGGCGGAAAAGGTCGGCGTGTCCCGACAGACGATCGTCGCCATCGAGAAGCAGAAGTACGACCCTTCGCTCTCGCTGGCCTTCAAGCTGGCGAAGTGCTTCGGAGCCAGGATCGAAGACATATTCGAGGAGGAATAAAACGATGGCAGGCAACATTTTCAGGTTCAATACAGAGGAGCAGAAAGTCGGCTGGATCGCTTGGTTGACCAGCATCGTGATGGTGATCACGGCATGGATGACAGTCGCAGAAGTGGACAGGTCCATGGTCCAGATCATGATCGCCGGCTACGTCGTCATCTTCCTGGCCATCGTGGTCGCTGGCGTCTACCAGACCAGGATCAAGAAGGTCAAGCCCGAGCCCCGGGACGAGCGCAGCGCCCTGTGCTCGCTGAAGGCGACGCGGAACGCGTTCCTGTCCGGGCTGGTGCTGATGGCGTTCTACATGCTAGTCGGGCAGCTGGGCGCGCCGCTGACGAAGATACTGGCCCTGCAGACCATCTTCGGCATTTCGCTGGCCATGTACTCGCTGTCATATCTGTACTACAAGAGAGTCGAGTAGAAAACGTTCGGGGAGGAATGTCTGTTAGGTGTCCGGGATGTACTGCTATCGCGAATCGAAGGCGACGGTCACGGTGCTGCTGACGGCCGTGTTGCTGTGTGCCATTGCCGGCAACCTGCTCGACCCGTTCAGCATCGTCCGGATCATTCTTGCGCTGATACATGGAGTGCCAGGTTGGACGTGAAAAAACCATAGAATGGAGATAGAATGGAGAGAGAATGGAGAGAGAATATGTTCAGGAAGAAAGAATCGAAGGTTGCGGCTGTCATCATGCTGACGTTCGCGCTGCTGCTGCTCACGGGTGCGTTCCCCCAATACGTGTTAGCGGGAACGGTTGTCATACTGGCAGCCATCGGCGCCCTGTGGGCCTATGCGACGCTGTCGAAGAAAAAGATCGGCGAATCCCGGGACGAGCGCAGCGAGCGGTGCTCGATGCTGGCGACACACAATGCTTTTATGGCCATGACGCTGCTGACCGCCATCGTCATCACCGCCATCGAGGCGGGATGGCTGACCGACGCGATCACCGGACTGCGATCGATCTGGCTGCTGGGAATAACGGCGTATCTGCTGTCGTACCTCACGTACAAGCGCTTTGTTACCGCATAGGACAACGGGGATACTTCCTCGTTTTATGACCTGATCATGATCAGCAGCATCTTATACCGCGTGATCGCCTTGAGCGCGTGCGGCTTGCCGCCCGGCATGATGATGAATTCCCCGGCCTTCACCCGGTTCGGTTTCCCCTCGATCGTTATCTCGGCCTCGCCGTCGAGGATGACGACCGTCGCGTCGAACGGCGCCACGTGCTCGCTCAGGCCCTCGCCCTGGTCGAACGAGAAGATCGTTATCGTTCCCGTCGGCTTGTTCAGGACCTCGCGGCTGACGACCGAACCGTCCTGGTACTCCACGAGCCCGGCCAGGTCGACCGGGCGGCCGATGAGGCTGTTCCCGCCCGCTTTCTTTGCTGCCATAAGATCACTATGATCTAATATCGTCACCAGCCCATAAATAGCTAAGCGCATGATGGCGTGGAAAACCGGGTGATCACGAGGCTGATATTTAAATTCTGAGGGTCATAGCTCAGATCAATGAGAATGATCGTCGTCGTGGTGACAGCGGCGCTCCTTGTGGCAGGCATGGCATACGCGCAGCGGCCGGCGGCGACGGATTACGGACAGGTGAGCGAAAACATGATGGAGACAAAAGTGAAGCTGTTAAACGTGACCAGCCCGGCGTTCGAGGACAACGGCCGGATACCCGTCCGGTACACGGGCGACGGCGACGACATGTCGCCCCCGCTGCGCTGGCAGGGCGCCCCGGAAGGCGTGGCGGAGTACGCGGTCATCTGCGAGGACCCGGACGCGCCCGGGGGCACCTTCATCCACTGGGTCATGTACAACATACCGCCCGGCTACGACCGCCTCGACGAGGGCATCCGGCAGGAGGCGGAGCTGGACAACGGCGCCATGCAGGGGAAGACCGACTTCGGCAGCGTCGGCTACGGCGGGCCGGCGCCACCGAGAGGCAAGCTACACCGCTACGAGTTCACCGTCTATGCCCTGGGCGAGAGGCTGAACCTGCCGCCGGGCCTGACCCGGGATGAGCTTGTAGAAGCGATGGAAGGCCACGTGCTGGCGAAGGGAACAATTACCGGGCTATACGGACGGTAAACAGAAGGAAAAAGGAAAAAGCAGCCCGATCAATAGCCGGGCTGGTAACTGTCACCTTTCTTGTAGTACGGCAGGTACAGGATGGTCTTAGACGTGACGCTCAGCCGGTAGTCCAGCCGCTGCAGGGTGCCGGGCTTTTCGGCCACGCCCGTGACGAACAGGAACTCGGCGATGCTCTGGAGCTGGTCCGACGTCAGCGTCACCGGCTGGCGCGCGACTCCCGGCTGGAGCCTGTCGGGCTCGATCTTCGGGGGGTTTGCCGTCATCCGCATGGCCGCCTCCTTGAACGCCATCGGCTCCAGCTCGTACGCCGGGATGTAGAGCGTGATCGCGCCCTGCCGGGACTGCCCGGAGAGCAGGCCGAACAGGTTCGACAGCCCGCCGCCTTCGCTCTTGATGTCGTCGATGTTGAACGTGATCCCGGTCACCCAGACGGGCAGGTAGACCCGCTCGCCGTCGCCCGGCCGGGCGAACTTGCCGGCCTGGAAGCCGACGTCTTCCGGCGTGCCGCTGTCCCGTACGTGGATCGTCCCGCAGCTCTCGCACAGGAAGACGCTGTCCACGGTCTTCGAGAAGATCGGCGTGTTACACTTCGGGCACCGTATCTGTACGATCTTCGTCATGTGATCACCTCGCCCTCACCTTTAACTCCGGCGTCAGCCCGCCAAGGTCGCCCTCTTCGGTCACCGCGTCCGACGTCGAGTTGAAGAGGTTGTAGCCTCCCTTGATGTCGCCCGTGGTCATTTCCGAGCCGTAGCGGAAGAACGTGAACGCGCCGCCCACGATGCCCAGGCACACGATCAGGCCGACGATGGCCGCGCCGATGGTCTCCTTCGAGCCGCCGCCGACGATGGCGAGCCATCCGCAGAACGACACGCCGATGCCGCCGGCCGCCATGCCTGCGGACATGGCCAGGCTGCGCCAGAGGTTGTCGCCCGGCGCCCGGCCGGACAGGATCATGCCCGTGACGCCGTCCACCGTGGCGAAGTACGTGCGTTCCGAGTACGTGTAGCGCACCACCCAGACCGGGTAGAAGATGACGCTCAGGTCCTTGGGGAACACGTGCACGTCCTGGAAGGTGATGTGGGGCACGCCCGTGTACGCCACCGCTTCGCTCATCACCTGCTGCATGCCCTGCGCGGTCGCGTCGGAGCGGGACGTGGTCACCTCAAACGTCGGGATGTCGCCCTCGTCGTGCAGCACGGCCTCGCCCTCGAAGTTACGCAGGTGCTCGATGCCGATGTCGCCGGGGTCACAGGCCACGTGGGACCAGTCGAAGTCGCGCACGATCATCTTCTCGAGCGGCACCCGCTCGGTGCGCTTGTTGCGCTGCACGTTCTTGTACCCGCACACCCATCCGGCCGCCCGGGCGTTGAGCCGCCAGAACGGGACGTAGATGGGGAACGACTCGGTGATCTGGCCCCGGCGCTTCAGGTCGCGGGCCTTGAAGCCGCCCCGCCACCACCGCCTGACGGCCTCGACCGCCTCGACGCGGGTCACCTTGCTCTTGAAGGTGATGCGCCGGACGCCGTCGTCGCCCTGGACCGCCAGCATCGCGTTACAGTACTGGCAGGACGCGTAACGGGCCCCCTCGCCGATCGATACCGCGCCGCCGCAGTTCGGGCAGCTCATGGATAGCGATATGCCGGCCACGTCAGTACCTCCGGACAATGGCGTAGGCGGCCGCCGTGACGAACGGCATCGTAACCAGCGCCACGATAGCGGTAAGCACCCAGAAGGCCGGATTGATCAGCGCCAGCACGAGGCCGACGATGCCTTCCGCCAGATAGATGATGAAAGCGGCGGCCGCGATCAAAAAGTATGGCGCGGCGTTCCGCGTCGGGAAGTCGCCGGCCATCGCCTCGCCGCTGGAGCCGTCGATGACGGTGGAGTACTTCTTGCCCCGGAACTCGTACTGGACCGCCCAGATCGGGAAATAGACTAACGCCTGCTCCAGCGGGTTACCTTCGAGGCCCGGGAGGTAGGCGACCATGTCGATGTCCGGCTGCATGAACTCGATACCCTGGCCGGACTGGAAGCTCTGGTCGAAGACCTTGAGATCGCCCGCCGGCACCTTCAGGGAGTGCAGGCCGGGCAGGGTGGTCGACTTGGCCGGCTCGACGCGGACGACCTCTTTGCCGCCCACGTCCCGCCGGAACATGTAGACCGGGAAGTAGATCTGCTTGAAGTCGGTGATCTGCGCCAGCCGGTCGAGGTCTTTCGCCATACGTGCGCCCGCCATCCACCGCTTCAGGGTGCCTTCGGCCTGGGCGCGGCTCACCATGTAGGGCATGATGTAGAAGAAGCCGGCGCCGCTCTTGTCGATGAACATCTGCGTGTTGCAGTAGCTGCATTTGACGAAGCGGTCGCCGGCGTCGAACTGCACCTGGGCGCCACACTTGTTGCACCTGAACTCAGGCATCCGTTCACCCTAGTTTTTGACCACAGGACGGGCAGAACTTCGCGCCGGCAGGCAGCTGGGCGCCGCAGTTGGGGCAGAACGTCTTCGCCTCCTGCTTCGCGCCGCACGCCGGGCAGAACTTCGCGCCCGCCGGGACGCTGGCGTTGCATTTGGGACACGGTGTCCCTGCAGGCGCCTGCTCCTGCTGCTGCGGCTGGCCCTGGGACGGCTGGTTTGCCTGGCGCATCTGGTCCATCATCATGTAGCCCATGCCGAAGCCCGCGCCCACGCCGACGCCCGCCGCGGCAGCGCCGCCGCCGGACGGGTTCTGGGCCGCCTCGCGCATGGCCTGGCCGGTCTGGTACTGCATGTAGTTCGTCCCCGTCACGCCCATGGACGCCCGGGTGTCGACCGCCTTCTGGACTTCCTCGGGCAGGTTGATGTACAGGCCCGACAGCTTATCGATGAGGATGCCGTACAGGTCGAAGTGCGCCTTCGCCCGCTCCAGCAGCGCCTGCTCGAAGTTCGTCAGGTTCGCCGCGAGGTCGGCCACGCCGACGCCCTTGTTCTTCGCGTCGCCCAGCACGTCGTACAGCACCATGACGACCTGTTCCTTGATCCGGTCCTCGACTTCCGCCGAGGTGGTGTAGTTGAAGGTGCCCACGAACTGGTTGATGAAGTTCATGGGTTTCGAGACCTTGTACCGGAACTCGCCGAACACCCGCAGGTTGACCATGCCGAAGTCCTTGTCCCGGAACACGTAGGGCTGCTTGCTGCCGAACTTGCCGTCGAAGACGCGCTTCTGGAGGTAGAAGACCTCCGCGTCCTGCCGCACGCCGGACAGGAACTCGACGATCCGGCCGACGATGGGCATGTTGATCGACGTGAGCGCGTACCGGTCAGGCCGGTCGATGTAGTCCAGCGCCTTGCCGTCGCGGTAGAACACCGCGTACTCGTCTTCCCGCACGACGATGTTGTCGTTCAGCCGGATGTTGCGCGGCACCCGGTACATGATGTTGTCGCGCTTTTCGCTGTCATCCCACGCGATCGTGGCCGCGCCGATGACACTTTTCTTGTCTCCTCCGATTATCGCCATTGTTTAAACCTCCGTCCCTGTCACTACCTGCATGCGCTTCCGGAAAGTCGCCGCGAAGCCATCGATCCCGGCACTCAGCCGCGACAGGCCGTCTCTGATCGCAGCGCCGTCCGTCACGGCCTTCAGCTTCGCCGCGTCCTCGCCCATGGCAGCGGCCGCGGTGAGCAGGCCGAGGTCATACTCGTAGAGCTTGCTCAGCTCCGCCTCGCCCACCCGGATCTTCGCCGAGATGCCCGAGTAGCCCTGGGCGGCATGCCTCACCTCGCCTTCCACGGCCTTAAACTTATTGATGAGCGTGCCGACCCTGTCGAGGCCCTCGATCTGCCCGTCCTCGACCATGGCGGCCCGGCAGGCCTCGATGTCCGCCCGCACGGCCGCGAGGCGGTCCGCGAGCTGGAGGCGCAGCATGTTATCCGCTGCCCGCAAGTCCTCTTTCGCACGGTACCCGCTGAACCCGGGGATATAGCTCTGTATCTTTGCGATAATGCCCCGGTCCTGGACCACTTTTTCACGTAAGTCTACCATATGTTTGTTCACCCTTGATTCCACAGATCATTGCCAGACATCATCATTAGCCGGACCCCGCCTCGCTGGCGGCCGACAGCCCGGGAAGTGAATTCTTAGGTATATCATTTCTGAGAAGATAAGGATTATTATATCTTTAATATTAGTCTTTTTCCCGCCCTATCCACCCCTATAAACGGGCCGATTTCATCAGACCATAATATCTAATGTTTAATCATTATACATAGCAAGTTTAATATATCATTAATAATCATTACATATTGTGACCTGCATATGGCAATAGCACAACAAGCGACAGAAAAGAGCAAGGCTACGATACCGCCAGGCGCAAATCCCGCCCCGCTGGGGCTGATGGGCTTCGGCGCCACGACGGTGCTGCTGAACCTGCACAATGCCGGGCTGATCTCGACGGGCAGCCTGGGGATGATCCTCGCGATGGGCCTGTTCTACGGCGGCGTCGCACAGGTGATCGCCGGCCTGCTCGAGTTCCGCAAGGGCAACACGTTCGGCACGCTGGCGTTCACCTCCTACGGCCTGTTCTGGCTATCGCTGGTGGCGCTGCTGCTCTTCCCTGATCTAGGGCTGGCAGACCATGTAGATAACGTCTCTATGGCCGCTTACCTGGGCATATGGGGACTGTTCACAGCGTACATGTTCATCGGCACGCTGAAAAAGAATCGCGCGCTGCAGTTTGTCTTCGGGACGCTGACGCTGCTGTTCTTCCTGCTCGCCGTCGGCGATTACACCGGGATCGCCGCCATAAAGACGCTGGCAGGCTACGAGGGCATCCTCTGCGGCCTGTCTGCGATATACCTCGCCTGCGCCGAGGTACTGAACGAGACGTATGGCAGGCGGATGCTGCCTGTATAGGGCTGATACCAGGCCCTCACCTTTTTATTATTCGTCGCCTACATAGCTATGGTGAGAGACAACTATGGCCCTTAAAGACGAGATGTGCTCGGCAATGGAAAATTACATCATGAACGCGCCGTCCGACTGGAACACGATCACGGCAGACCAGCTGAAGAAAGAAATCGCGGCGGGCGATAAAATGCTCATCCTGGACGTGCGGGAGCCCGGCGAGTACGACTCGGGGCACATCGCGGGAGCGGTCAACGTTTCCGTCCGCGAGCTCCCGGCCCGGATCAAGGAGCTCCCTCAGGACAAGGGCCTCAAGATCGTCGCCTACTGCGCCAGCGGCATACGCTCCGCCTACGCGACGATGTTCCTGCGCGTGTACGGCTACAACGACGTGCGCACCCTGAGCCACGGCATCCGCGAGTGGATCGCCGCGGGCAACAAAGTCGAACGCTGAAGCCGCAGAGATCGGCGTACCGTTAAAAAGCAAGGAACAGTAAAAGACCGCAGAGAGTCGGCGGATGACCGGAGCCCTGGCCAGGTAAAAGACGATGAGAAACGGGCCGGGCAATCGCCGCATGCCCTGCCGTCGGCCGTGCGTGCGCGCGCGAGGCCG
>MVRA01000147.1 GCA_002067315.1 Methanocella sp. PtaU1.Bin125
CCGCACATATCCTCCGCCGATAGGCGGGAATACGACGAGAGCCAGCGCGCAGGCCTCGACACCGCAAACCTGATCGGCCCATGAACACGTTTTTTCATGAGAGCGCCAGGATAAAGAAATCGCCTTGCATCAGGGGATTGCTTTCCAGCCTATACGAAAAACTTTTATATGACATGTACAGGTCGGCCCATAACGCTTTAATAGCACCGTCGGCCATCGCTAGATTGTGAAATATACTACTTACGCCTGAAACCGCATCGGGCGAGGGCCTTCCAGCCCCGTCCGAACATTAGCATAGGCGGGACAGACGTCAGGGGGGATTACATGGAAACGATCATTCAGACGACGAACCTGACGAAGTTTTACGGGAAGAACCGTGGCATCAGCGATGTAAACATCACCGTCCGCAAAGGCGACATTTTCGGCTTCCTGGGGCCCAACGGTGCCGGGAAGTCGACGACGATCCGGACGCTGCTGGACTTCATCCGGCCGACCGGCGGCAGCGCCACGATCTTCGGCCTCGACTGCCAGAAGGAGTCGCTGGCCATCCGCAGGAGGGTCGGGTACATCCCGGCCGAGGCTAATCTTTACGGCCACATGACGGGCTGGAAGTACCTGGAGTATCTGGGCGGCATCCGGGGCAGGTACGACCCGGAGTCCGCGCATAAGTACGCGGAGCGCTTCGGCATCCGGCTGGACCGCAGGATGCGGGAATACTCCAGCGGCATGCGCCAGAAGGTCATCATCATCCAGGCGCTCATGAGCGATCCGGACCTCGTGATCATGGACGAGCCGACGAAGGGCCTGGACCCGCTGGTGCAGCAGACGTTCATGGACGTCATCCGGGAAGAGGCTGCCAGGGGCAAGACGATCTTCATGTCGTCCCACGTGCTCTCCGAGGTGGAGAAGGTCTGCAACCGCGTCGCCATCATTCGCAATGGCCTGATCGTCGCGGAGGAGGACATGGAGAGCCTGAAGCGCAAGTCGGGCAAGGTCATCGAGGTGAAGTTCCGCGGCGCTAAACCCGAGCCGTTCATAGTGGCAGGCGCCGGCAACGTCGCAAAGCTCGACGGGTACTACAAGATGACGGCGACGGGCGATATCCGGAGCGTGCTCCGTGATCTCGCGGCCTTCGACGTGGAGGACGTCAACATCCACCCGATGACACTGGACGATATCTTCATGCAGTACTACGCCGCCGGGGGTAAGTAAATGACCCTGGCCGTCCTGCTCCAGACGATGAAAGACAAAGCGAGAGGGAACGTACTGGCCATCCTGCTCATCCTCGTCTTTATCACCTACATGGTGATCATGTTCCCGGAGGTGCAGAAGATGACCGGCATCGACGAGATCATGAAGAGCCCGGCCTTCCAGGCGCTGCTCGGCAAGGCCCCGGACTTCACGTCCTTCGACGGTTTCCTGTCCATCGAGGCGTTCGCCCTGATCGGCCTGGTCATCTGCGGCTATATCGGGTTCCTCACCGCATCGTTCCTCGCGGGCGAGATCGAGATGAAGACTATCGACCTGCTGCTGGCCCAGCCGGTGACCCGCTTCAGGCTCGTCGTCGACCGGTACGGGGCGCTCGTCCCGATGGTCGCCCTGCTGGTGCTGAGCCTGCTGGCCGGCGTGTTCATCGGCACGAAGATCATGAACATCGAGGTATCATACCTGTGGCTGGCCCTTGCGCTGGCCCTGATGGGGCTGTTCATGCTGGCGTTCGGGGCGATCTCCCTCTTCGTCTCGGCCGTGCTGAGCGACGGCCGGACCGCGGCAATCGTGTCCCTGGGGCTGCTGATCGTCATGTACTTCATGGAGACGATCGGGCAGTCCGTAGAGAAGCTGGGCCTGATCCGCAGCCTCTCGCTGTTCCACTACGCGCAGTACAGCGACATACTGGTCTACCACGACCTGAGCCCCGGCAACGCCGGCGTCCTGGCCACGGTGACGATCGCGTTCCTGGCACTGGCCGTGTTCATTTTTCGGCGCAGGGATATCCACGTGACGTGAGGAGGAGAGAAGATGTCCTTAAAGATCTTCAGGCAAACCTTGCTGGACCGGTGGAAGAGCATCAGCCTGCTGACCGTCCTGTTCTTCGTGTACATGGCCTACTTCACGTCGGTATACCCGTCCACGGCCAGCCTGTCCGAAGCCAACATCAACGAAATGCTGAACAACCCGGCGATTAAGCTGCTACTGGGCAACCTGCAGTTCGACAACTCGTTCGAGAGCTACCTGTCGACCAAGGCCCTGATGTTCGCAGGCCTGATCCTGGGCGGCTTTACGGCATGGCTGACGGCGGGGTTCCTCTCGGGCGAGATCGACCACAAGACCATCGACATCCTGCTGGCCCAGCCGGTGAGGCGCGGGCGCATCGTCCTGGCCCGCTACGCTGCGCTCGTGCTGGTCATCGCGGTGATCATGCTGGCCGCACTGGCGGGCCTGCTCGTCGCCGTCCTGGCGCTGGATATCGAGACGTCGGTCCCGTGGCTGGCCTATGCGATGGGCTACATGGGATTGATGACGCTGTCCTTCGGGGCGATCGCGCTCTTCGTCTCGGCCTGCATGAGCGACGGCCGGCGGGCGGCGCTGACCTCGCTGGGCATCCTGGTCGTCATGTACTTCATGGAGACGCTCGGCTCGGTGGTCGACCTGCTCGGCCCGATACGGTATCTGTCGCTGTTCCACTACGCCCGGTATAACGCGATGCTGATGAGCAAGACGTTGAGCCTGACGGACATCGGCGTGATGCTGGCGGTGGCGATCGTCTTCGTGGCGCTGGCCGCCTGCATGTTCCGGCGCAGGGACATCCACGTCGCATGACGACCGGGATGGCAATTTGTGAGGGCCTGTAAAACAGGCCATTGTTTTTTTCTACCGGCCGTAAAATACTTTCAAAAAGGGCACTCGAAACGGATATATCAGTTAGGATTCTATTGTCATTTCCCGAGTGAGAGTAAAGTATGGCCGCAAGCGTTATCTCGAGCACCACGAAGTGGAAGGAGTTCCTGACCCGGTACTACAAGAACCAGATCGGGCAGCTGGCGGTCTCGGAGACGAAAAACAAGGCGCTGGTCATCGAGTTCCCGCAGGTCAACCGGTTCGACGTCCGGCTGGCGGAGGAGCTCGTCGCCAACCCGGACTTAGTGCTCGCGCACGCGGAAGAGGCGCTCTCGATGGTGGACCTGCCAGTCAAGAAGGAGATCTCCGCCCGCATCCGCGTGGCGAAGATGCCCAAGAAGACGCAGATCCGCGACCTGCGGAGCGTCGACGTCAACCGGTTCCTGTCCATCGAGGGGACGGTCCGGAAGATCACGGACGTCCGGCCCCGGATCGTCGAGGCGGCCTTCGAGTGCGCCCGCTGCAAGAACGTCATGATCATCCCGCAGGAGGGCGGCGGCAAGTTCATCGAGCCGACGTATTGCAGCTGTAACGAGGAAAAGAAGGGCGTATTCCGGCTCCTCTACCGGGAGTCCCGGTTCGAGGACTACCAGCGGATAAAAATCCAGGAGTCGCCCGACGAGCTGAAGGGCGGGGAGCAGCCCCAGACGCTCGACATCAACGTGAGCGACGACCTGGCCGGCCAGGTCACCCCGGGCGAGCATATCACGGTCACCGGCATCCTGCGGTCGGCGCAGAAGATCAACCGCGACGGCAAGACGGCGTATTTCGACATTTACATGGACGGCAACTCCATCGAGCTGGAGGAGCAGGAGTACGACGAGGTCGAGATCAGCCCGGAGGACGAGGAAGAGATCCTGCGGCTGTCGAAGGACCGGCGGGTGTACGACAAGATCTGGAGCTCCATCGCGCCCTCTATCTACGGCTACGAGGAAGTCAAAGAGGCCATCGCGCACCAGTTGTTCAGCGGCGTGGTCAAGTCGCTGCCCGACGGGACGCGCATCCGCGGCGACATCCACGTGCTGCTGGTCGGCGATCCCGGTATCGCCAAGTCGCAGATCCTGCGCTACGTGGTCAAGCTGGCGCCGCGGGGCGTCTATGCCTCGGGCAAGAGCGCGTCGTCCGCGGGCCTGACGGCGGCCGCGGTCAAGGATGAGTTCGACGGCCAGTGGACGCTGGAGGCAGGCGCGCTGGTCCTGGCCGACAAAGGCGTGGCCTGCATCGACGAGATGGACAAGATGAAGAACGAGGACCGCTCCTCGCTGCACGAAGGCATGGAATCCCAGACGATCAGCGTCGCCAAAGCCGGGATCCTGGCCACGTTGAAATGCCGGTGCTCCATCCTCGGCGCCGCCAACCCGAAGCTGGGACGGTTCGATCCCTACGAGAACATCCCGGAGCAGATCAACATGCCCCCGTCGCTCATGTCCCGTTTCGACCTGATCTTCATCCTGCAGGACAAGCCGGAAGAGCGCCGGGACTCGAACATCGCCGGCCACATCCTGAAGTCACACTACGCCGGCGAGCTCAACGAGCACCGGAAGAACGTCGCGACGAGCCGGATCACCGAGCAGTCTGTCACGGACGCCATGTCGGTCATCCGGCCGGAGATCGAGCCCCGGATGCTCCGCAAGTACATCGCCTACGCGAAGCGCAAGGTCTTCCCGATCATGTCGGATAGCGCCCGGGAGCAGATCATCAACTTTTACCTCAGCCTGCGTAAGCAGAGCGAAGGGGAAAACGCCTCCATCGCGATCACGGCCCGGCAGCTCGAGGGCCTGGTGCGTCTGTCGGAGGCCAGTGCCCGGATGCGGTTGAGCGACAGGGTCACGCAGGAGGACGTGGAGCGGACCATCCGCATCGTCACGACGAGCCTGAAGCAGGTCGGCATGGACCAGGAGACGGGCAAGCTGGACATCGACAAGCTCACCGTCGGCGTGGCGAAGTCGCAGCGCGACCGGATCAAGTCGCTCAAGCACATCATCGAGGACCTGGCCAAAGAGTATGACGGACCCGTCCCGGTCGAAGCGGTGGTCGATCGCGCCGTGGAAGGCGGCCTGACAAAAGATAAAGTAGAAAAAGAGCTAAAGAAACTTAAGGAGATCGGCGAGATCTTCGAGCCGAAGTCCGGCCACGTGAGCCTGTCCTGAGGTGACATGATGGACTATGACGACCTGTTGAACCGCGGCAAATCGGGGCTGCCCGAGAACGTCGAGACCCGCGGCCGTTTCGAGGTGCCGGCGGCGAGGGTGTTACAGCAGGGTAAGAAGACCACCGTGATCAATTTCGGGGACATATGCGACAGCCTGAACCGGGAGCAGGATACGGTGGCCAAATATCTCCTGCGAGAGCTCGGCACGGCCGGCAGCCGCCGGGAGGGCCGGCTGACGCTGAACGGCGCCTTCACCGCGGACAGCGTCAACGCGGTCATTAAGAAGTATGTCGAGAGCTATGTGATGTGCCGGGAGTGCCACCTGCCGGACACGAAGCTCCAGAAAGAGGGACGCCGCACGTTCATCAGGTGCGAAGCCTGCGGGGCCAGGTACGGGGTCGATTGATGGTTGATTGAGGGGTATGTGATTTGTTCCTGAAAGTGTACAAAGTCGATAACGAGGTGCTGGTAGCCGTCT
Source organism: Methanocella sp. PtaU1.Bin125 (assembly GCA_002067315.1). Taxonomy (GTDB): domain Archaea; phylum Halobacteriota; class Methanocellia; order Methanocellales; family Methanocellaceae; genus Methanocella_A. Next base: position 5,529 of record MVRA01000147.1, read on the forward strand.
GCGACGAGAAGTACCTGGGCAAGGAGTTCTCCGACGGCAACGCGCAGCTGAAGGTGACGGAAAAGTTCTACGGCCACACCCCGGCCTCGTGCCACGAGGTGGTGGCCGCGCTGCAGGAGGCGACCATCGCCAACCTGGTCGGCGAGGAGAGCGTGGCCTGCGCCATCGGCGCCGGCGTCATCGAGGCGGCCCACGTGATGTTCATCGCCAACGTGCCCCACGCCCAGATGGTCTGCATGTGAGAGCCATTATAATTACTCAGGCCTTCTGTATATGGTTTTAACGTTCTCACATGAATCAATGAACTGGCATTGTGTATGAGTCACAGAGGCTGCAGAGAATCGGTCGATGACCGGTATTCCGGTAAGGTATGAGACGATGAGAAACGGCATGGCTATCGTCGCATTTCCGACCCGGGCATTTGCAGGCGCGCGAGCGGCCGCCAGAGCCTGCCAACGATCGCTGAGACCGGATTCCAAATATGCAGAAGGGAGTTGCTCAGATACATAAACTTAAATATATAATATTACTATACAAAGATATAAGGGCCAATCATGCG
>MVRA01000148.1 GCA_002067315.1 Methanocella sp. PtaU1.Bin125
CTTATATCACTCAATACCAGATTCAATAGACCAGCAACAGGCCATATGAGTTGATATTCGTGGTCGTGATCATCCCGTATTCGTTGGCCTTGCAGGGGACGACGTTGATCGGCAGGTTGAGCTTCCGCACCGTGGCAAACACGTCGATGCCGGCGGCTTCCATGGAGGTGCGGACCTTCTCGCCGTGGGGGCATTCGCGTTTTACCGAACGGTCGACGACACCCTGCAGCTTCTCCGAGGCGCAGTCCTCGCAGTAGATACACGGGTAAGCGGCGAACGCCAGCGCCTTGTAGTAGCCCTGGTAGAACGCGTGCTGCTCCAGCTCGTACATGGTATCGTGGATCCAGAGGATCAGGCCTTTCAGGAACGGGTGCCAGTTCTTCGGGATGGCGTCCGGGTCGATGTCCTTCATGCCCGGGATGCCGGGGAAGCGGACGATATAGGCCTTCTTGTACTCGGTGAGCAGTTTCCGGGTCTCCTCCGGGCCCGGGACGTAGGGCGGGCAGCTCAGGTGCTTCGCGTAGCCCTTACACCCGAACTGGCACTTCCAGCGCACCCACTCGCTGACCATGATCTCCCGGGGGTCGATCTCGTGGACCGTAGCGTTCTTCCCGGCCGCCATCTCTTTCAGCGACTTTTCCAGTTCCTTGATGCTCATCCTGTAGTTCCTGATATCCGTGATAGATGCCTCCCAATGTTGCCACCGCGGACGACGGTATTTAACAATGTTAGACGTGAAAAACCATAGACTTTACTGTCCCCGGAGGCCACAGGAGTATCGGAGGGCAAGGAGACATCTGCCGCGGCAATAAACATTTAAACTTTCAACGAGTACTTCTTTGCAGGTCAGAGCGATGCCGGAGCCGATCAAGTATAAGCTGAAAACAGACCCCATGGGCATGGTGGGCCGGGAGTGCCCGCGGGACAAGACGTACTTCAAGGTGTCGTACAATGATATCGAGTGTGAGGAGATGACCTGCCCGGTCTGCGGCGCGAAACTGCAGTGCAAGAAGTTCACGACACTGCCGCAGGTGGACTATATCAACTCGCTTATCTTCCACAAGAACGGCTGCCCCATCGAGCACAACGCCTATTCGAAGACGCCGCCGTGCCACGACTACATCGAGATGCCGGCGGAGACGCTTTTTACCTGCGACGTGTGCGGCAAGTGTTTCGGCCTGGACGATAAGAAGCCGGAGTTCTGCCCGTTCTGCGCCGCGAGCCGTGAGCACCTGCACCAGGATATCAAGTGCGACTACGTGCCGCCGTCAGGAAAATAAACGGGACCTGTTCATTTTGGATACTTTTGTAAAGGCCAACCGGTACAAAAGTTACAGGAAGAAATAATCCGAACATTAAAAATTTGATACACTCGTTTCATCAAATTGAAACACTTTTGTTGCAGCGATCACACCGGTTGGAATTATCCGATTTTTGTCCGTATTAAATTTTTTTTAACCATATTAACGCCATATTAATATAGGAATAGCGATTATAGAATAATGGGTAAGGGGGGATAGGTATGCCAGGTGATGGCAGGTGCGCAGTATATGTCTATTACGATGAAGTTGATAGGGATCATTCGCAACAGCCTGTTCGTTCGCCGGGATCAAAACCATCCCGAGAATGAGATGCCGGAGACGGCGAACACACTGGAGGATATCGTCCGTCAGGTCAAAGAAGAAGCGGCCGACAGCCGGCGGACGCTCGATGTCAATGAGTTTTTCGCGCCCACGTACGTGATGGCAGGTAAAGCCTCGCACGTTCCGGCGGCGTTTGTGAATCGGGATGCAGTGGCAGGGCCGCATAAAGAGAAGGCAAAGATGCGCATCCGGCTGACAGCCGACCAGTACGAGGCGCTGATCGAGAAGGACCTGATCGTGCTGGAAATCATCGGCAGGGTGATGGACCGGAACGTGGCAGCCCGGTCGCGGATCAAAGCCGGCCCCACCTGACGGACTGACCGGTCAGTCCTGACGTTTTTTCAGGCTGAAAGCCGTCACTACCCGGACGGAAAAAGGATAAAAAGAGAGTAACTGTTCAGGTGTTCCTTGAAAGTCCTGTTCAGGCTTCCGGAATAGCCTTTGCGGAGACTTAGCGCAGGACTGCATTCTCGCGACGGGCGCGACGAATTTTAAAGGATAACAGATTGTTATATCGTTCCTCGAGAAACGTCGCGCTCGTCGCGTTTCGTCGCGCCCGTCGCGGGAATCAGTACTGCGCCTGGCCGCGGTGGAGCATTCGTCGCAGCCTCGATAGGCAATTCGACGGACGGTATTCCCGCGACGGGCGCGACGAAAGCGACGGGCGCGACGACGGTTAAAGGATACCTGAACAATTACAAAAGAGAAAATGTTTGTTAGTCTGCTTTATTGCACGCGGGCGGCGACTTTTTGTGCGTTACCGCTGCTGCGCTCCGTCCCGCTCTCGAACAGGTCGAAGTCTCTGCCGACACCTTCGAGAATGGCCCGCTCGTAAACGAGATGGGCGACGGCCATGTCCTGGATGCTCAGCCCGGTCGAGTCGAAGACGGTGATCTCCCGGTCGTCGGTCCGGCCCGGCCGGATGCCCGCGATGACCTCGCCGATCGTGCCCGCGAGCATTTGCTCGTTCAGCTTCCCCTCGCCCCATGGCACGTTGATCTCGCCGCTGTGCGACGCCTGGTCGACGGAGTCCACGAAGACCTTAGCGCTCGCCGTCAGCGCCGTCTCCAGCTCCTGCTTCCCGGGCGCGTCCGCGCCGATGGCGTTGATATGCGTGCCGGGCCTGATCCATTCCCGCTTGAGCACCGGCTTGCGGGACGGCGTCGTGGTGATCACGATGTCGGCGTCGGCGGCGTGTTCCGGCCTCGTACAGGCGACGGCGTTGCAGGACATCTCTCTCATGATGCGTTCGGCCATGGCGTTCGCAGCGTCAAGGTCGAGGTCGTAGACTTTGACCTGCCAGATCTCGTCGCCGTAGACCGCGTAATGGGCGAGCATCTGCGTCCACGCCTGGCGGCCGCACCCGATCAGCCCGACGATCGACGCGTCCCTGCGCGCCAGGTGCTTCGTGGCTACCGCGCCGGCCGCGCCGGTCCGCATGTCGGTGATCAGCGTGCCGTCCATGATGCCGGTCGGCTCGCCGGTGGCCGGGTTGTTCAGCAGGATGGTCGCCATGACCGTCGGCTTATTGTAAGCCCGGTTGCCCGGGTGCACGTTGACCCACTTGATGCCCGCGGTTTTGCCGGACGGGATGTAGGCGGGCATGGCCCGGAAGTCGCCGTAGCCCGGCACGTCGAGGTAAATCTTGCAGGGCATGACGACCTGGTTTCTTGCGTGCTCGCTGAATGCGTTCTCAACAACGGGGATGATGTCGCTCATCGAGATGACCGACGCGACGTCGGCGCTGGATAATAGCCTTACCATATGCATACTTCCTGTGTCGTTAATGGGATGCCGGCC
>MVRA01000149.1 GCA_002067315.1 Methanocella sp. PtaU1.Bin125
CCGCCGATAGGCGGGAATGCGACGAGGGCCAGCGCGCAGGCTTCGACACCGCAGACCTGATCGGCATTTGAACACATTTTTCATGAGAGAGGCTGATGAAAATTGGCCTTGCCAAGGCTATGCGCAGCGTTACAGAGCGCCAAGTTCGCCAAGGGCCGCCAAGATCGCCAGGTCTTTTATGGCAGGCGTGAATCTTCTCTCATCTAAACCTTGGCGGTCTTGGCGAGCGTAACAGGAGTCGCATAGCCTGTACAATGCATAATGTTCATCAGCCTTCATACGAAAATACCTGTTAATCATCAATGAGGTCTCTGCGGCCGTTTACTGTTCCAGACATACGGCACGCAAGTATACGAACGGCAGGGTTCGATGCCCGGGAGCCTAGTATTTATACTATCGAATCGATTGGCTGATGAGGGAGGCCCGACGATGAAGGTCGCCATTTTCCACGATTACATCCGGTTCATAGGCGGCGGCGAGAAGACCGTGCTGACGCTGGCCCGGGCGCTGGGCGCGGACGTGATCACGACCGACGTCGACCGGGACGCCGTGGCGAAGATGGGGTTCGGGGACGTCCGCATCGTCTCGCTCGGCGGGACTGTCAAGGCGCCGCCCTTCACGCAGCTCCACGCGTCCCGGAAGTTCCGGTCCTGCGACTTTTCCCGGCAGTACGACCGCTTCGTCATGAGCGGGAACTGGGCCGTGTTCGCCTGCCGGAAGCACCGGCCGAACCTCTGGTACTGCTACACGCCGGTCCGGGCCTTTTTCGACCGGTACGACCACATGCGGAACGGCCTGGGGCTGGCCGGGCGGCTCTACGGGCCTTATGTCAGCCTGCACAAGCGGCGGTACCTGGACGCGGTGAAGGACGCGGAAACGGTGATCGCGATCTCGGAGGTGGTCCGGGAACGGGTGAAGAGGTACCTGGGGAGAGAAGCGGCCATAATCTATCCCCCGGTGGACGTCGAAGGCTTCAGCTATATCGAGGACGGCGGCTTCTGGCTTTCCGTGAACCGCCTGTACCCGGAGAAGCGCGTCGAGCTGCAGGTGGAGGCGTTCCGGCAGATGCCGGGCGAGCGGCTGGTCATCATCGGCGGGTATGGCAAGGGCGACCATTCTGAGCGATACGCAAGACGGATCATGCGGTCCCTGCCCCCGAACGTCAGCATCGTGAGCAACGTGGACGACGCGACGCTCAAGGACTACTACGGCCGGTGCCGGGGGCTGGTCGCCACCTCTGCGGACGAGGACTTCGGCCTGAACGCGGCGGAGGCGATGGCGGCGGGGAAGCCGGTGATCGCGGTGCGGGAAGGCGGGTACCTGGAGACCGTGGTGCCCGGCGTGACAGGGACGCTGATCGACCCCGACCCGGGGGCCCTTGCCCGGGCCGTACGGGGCATGTCGACCGGGTGGACGTGGTCCAGGGAGGCTTGCGAGCGGAGAGGCCGGGATTTCGATGGGCGTATGTTCGAACGCAGGATGAAGGAAGCCATCGAGGGGGCGGGCCGTGGAGACGCTTGACATCTGTATCGCCACCCACCGGATCGTGAAGGGCAACGGCATCGACATCTCGGTGCTGGAGTTCGCCCGCGCGCTCTCCCGCCGGCACAACGTCACGCTGGCGGTGAACTATACCGACACTGATTGCGGGGGCCTGGAGGTCCTGAAGTGCAGGGTCAGCCTCCGGTCGGGGCTCCGCGCGGCCGCGGGCGACCTGAAGCGGCGGCGTTTCGACCTGATCTCCACCCACTATTCGCCCTTCGACCTGGTCGCGGCCCTGTCGGGCATTCCCCACTACCTGCACGACCCCGGCATCCCCCCGTTCGGTGTTTTAAAGGGCGTCAGCGGCAAGTATCTCTGGGCCGCGGTGAACGGCGGGCGGCTCCTGTCCGCCCGGAGCGCGCGATGCGTGCTGCCGATCTCGGGCTACCTCGGGGGCCAGTTCCGCAGGAAATATCTCTACCGGGGGAGAATGGAGACGCTGCCGTACGGGATCGACTTCCCGGCAGAGCTGCCCGACCCGGAGGTGCCTTACGAACGCTACGTGCTATATGTGGGCAGGCATACGCCTTACAAAGGCGTGGACACGCTCATCAGAATTTTCGGCGAGGTGAGGGAAGAGCTGGGCGATGACGTGCACCTCGTGACCATCGGCCACTGCGACGAGGGGTACAGGCCGTACCTCGACGCGCTGGGCAAAAAAGCCGGGAACGTCCACATGCTGGGCTTCGTCCCGGACGTCTGGGGCTATTACGCCCGGGCGTCAGCGTACGCCACGTGCTCGCTATGGGAGGGCCAGGACCGGCCGGTCATCGAGGCCCAGTACGCGGGCGTGCCGGCCGTCACTTTTAACAACTGTTCCCACCCGGAAGTGGTCGAGCGCGGCACGCTGGCCGGAGACCGGCGGGCGTTCAGGGAAGCGCTCGCCGGATACCTCCGGGAGCGCCGGCCCGGGCCGGCAAAGGACGAACGCATACGCGATAAGTACTCGCCGGAAGGCATGGTCAGGAAGTTCGGCGAGATCGCCGGCGATCGATGCTGACCGCCGGGGGGCCGGCCGCAGGAAAATATATATCAGGTGTCACGTACAACGGCGTTGTTAACACTCGGGTATAACATGGCGGGCATTTGGGAATACAGGGGTTTGATCAGGAAGATCGCCGTCACCGACCTGAAGATACGGTATAAGAACTCGGTGCTGGGCATACTGTGGTCGCTCCTGCAGCCGCTGATGACCTTCATCGTCCTGCTGATCGTGTTTACCGGCCTGATGATCAACCGGTCCATCGAGAACTACCCGCTCTACCTGCTGCTGGGCATCATCGGTTGGGGCTTCTTCGACAAGGCGACCGGGTTCAGCCTGGGCAGCATCGTGAACAAGCCCCAGCTGGTCAAAAAGATCTACTTCCCGCGGGAGGTGCTGGTGGTCAGCGCCTGCCTGACGGCCCTGATGATGTCGCTGATCGAGTTCGCCGTGTTCGGCCTTTTCATGCTGATAGCCGGCGTGATGCCCACCTGGATGATCGTCGTCTTCCCGGCGATCCTGCTCATCGAGTTCACGCTGGCGCTGGGCGTCAGCCTGGCCATCGCGTCGCTGAACGTGGTCCTGCGGGACATCCAGTGGATATGGCCGGTCGTCATGCAGGCCGGGTTCTTTTTAACGCCCATCCTTTACTCGATGGACATCCTCAAGGGAATCCCGTTCGCCTGGGTCCTGCAGTACAACCCGATGGGCAGCATACTCGAGGCGATGCGCCATGTGCTGATTGGCAGGCCCGCGCCGCTGCTGTTCGACCTGGGGTACGCGGCCCTCGTCGCGGCGGCCATGCTCGCGATCGGCTGGCTCATCTTCGTCAGGCTGGAGCCCCGGTTCGGGGAGGAGGTCTAGCCGCTTGTTCCCGCGCAAGGCCACGGAAAAGGACCCCGGGCGGTCGGCAAAGCCCGCGGTGGTGGTGAGAAACCTCACCAAAGAGTTCGTCATACCGCACGAGCGCAAGACGACGCTCTTCGAGAACATCCGGGGCGTCTTCCAGCCGTCCGTCTACGAAAAGTTCGTCGTCCTCAATGACGTCAGCTTCACCGTCGATCGGGGCGATTCCCTCGGCATCGTCGGCTTCAACGGGAGCGGCAAGAGCACGCTGCTGAAGCTGATCGCCAACATCCTGAGGCCGACCGCTGGAAGCATCGAGGTGAACGGGCGCATCACCCCGTTCCTGGAGCTGGGCGTCGGCTTCCAGAACGACCTCACGGCCCGGGAGAACATCGAGGTCTACAGCACGATGATGGGCCTCGGCGATGGGGAGATCAAAAAGAACATGGATTCGGTCCTGGAGTTCGCCGGGCTGACCCAGTTCCGGGATACCAAGCTCAAGAACTTTTCGTCGGGCATGCAGGTTCGGCTGGCCTTCGCCACGGCCATCCAGCGCCGGCCCGAGATCCTGCTGGTCGACGAAGTCCTCGCCGTCGGCGACATGGACTTCCAGAAAAAGTGCCTGGACGTCTTCAAGCAGTTCCGGGAGCAGGGGGTCACGATGCTCTTCGTGTCCCACGACCTGAGCTCGGTCCGCAAGTTCTGCAACAAGACGCTGCTGCTGCGGAGAGGAGGAGTGTACGCCTTCGGGGAGACGAACCAGATCGTCGACCGTTACATATACTCGGCGAAGCCCCGGGAGCCGCCGGCGCCCGCCGGGAACGGCGCCGAAAAGGCCGGCAGCCCCGCCAGGGCCCCGGCCGCAAATCCCGGCACCGCCAGGCCGGCGGCAGGACAGCTCCCGGAGGAGCAGCGAAAGGTGGCGATCACCGCCCTCGAGTTCATTGATAAGCATGGCGCGGCCAGCAGCAACTTCGTCACCGGGGACCCGATGACCATCAGGGTCCGCTACGAGGTGCGGCAGGTGATCGACGCGCTCGACTTCAGCATAACGATCTATAACGAGGCCGGCGTATACTGCTACGCAACGGACACGCAGGCTAAAAACTACACCGTGGACCGGACGGCCGGAAAGCGGGCGCTGGATCTGGTGATCGGCAGGATACCCATGCTCGACGGCGTGTACTATATTACGGTCGCAGCGGCACCGCCGTCCGGGGACGCGTACGACTGGCACGAGAAAGAGTACTCGTTCGTCGTCCAGAAGGAGACGCCGGACAGCGGCCTGTTCGAGATCGACTGCCGGTGGGCGCTGCCCGGACCGGGAAATGGCCATGGCAGGTGACGCCGGTGTACCTGTACAAGCATATCCCGCCGCTGAACGATAAAAAGTATAAGCGTTACCTGACCGTGAAAAAGCCCTGGCCGTCCCCGGCCGGCGCCCTGCTCGACATCGTGGGCCTGCGCGCCGAGTACAGCCGGCCCATCATGATACAGTGCGAGACGGCGAACATTTGTACCAACGACTGCATCATCTGCGCCTACCGTAAGATGACCCGCAAAAAGATGGTCATGCCCATGGCGATATTCGAGAAAGTGCTGAGGGACTACTCGGACATGGGCGGGGGCTACCTGTCCCTGACGCCTAAAATGGGGGACATCTTCTGCGACACCCTCCTGCCCCGGAGGCTGGAGGCGGCGAAGCGGTACCCGGCGATCAGGTCGCTCTCGGTGACGACGAACGCTATCCTGGCCGACCGCTACGACGACGACGCGCTCCGGCAGATCCTGGCCGGGTTCAGGCGGATCCAGGTCTCCGTCTACGGGCTGGGCGCGGAGGAATACCGCCTGATCACCCGGAGAGACGAGTACGCGAGGATGGTCCGGAACGCCGGCCGGATGCTGCGCCTGGCCGACCGGGGCCGGACGGAGATCGTGTTCGGGTTCCGGTTCCTGAAGCGGCACACGGACGAGGAGATCAGGCAATGGATGACGGAGAACTTCGGGACAGAGGTCGCGTATGGCAAGACGCTGACCTTCATGGACTGGAACGGCGCGCTGGACGACCGCGAGCCGCTGCCGTTCGACGCGAAGTGGAAGGCCAGGGCCGTCAACACCGGTTACTGCATCAGCCCGCTGGTGGCATGCGTCGTCTTCTCGAACGGCGACGTCACCGTGTGCCTGTGCAACGACTACGACGGCCGGGAAGAGCTGAACCTGGGCAACGTGGCCGGGCGGCCGCTGCTGGAGCTGCTCAACTCGCAGAAGGCGAGGGACTTCTGGGCCGGGAAACCCCGGTATGCCAGCGTGTGCCGGCACTGCAGTTCCCACCGGGCGATCGCCAATTTCCAGAAGTACGAATACGTCTTTGACGACCCGGTGGCCTACCTGGGAGCATGAGACGAAATCAGAGGTGATAATCATGGACGATGCATCCGGAAAGAATGACGGCAACGTCGCGGACGTTGACGTCGAAGAGATCATGAGGACCATCCGGGAGAACGTCAGGAAGAAGCATAACCTGCCACCGGAGAACGGGGAAGACAGGAACAGCGTGCCTGCTCACGCCATATCCCGCCGGATGAGGGAGGAGATCAAGGGCCTCGAGCGCAGCCAGAAAGCCGGGGACCCGGAGTACGTCATCGAGTCGCACCGGGCGATTGCCGGCCCTCTGCTGATCAGGGGGCGGAAGCTGGTCAACGGGGAGGTCAGGCGATACGTGGACCCCCGGTTCTGGAGGCAGCAGGAGTTCAACCTGGGCATCGTCCGGATTGCCGACCAGCTGATCTCGTACACGGACAGGAGGCTTAACGAAATGAACAAGAAGCTGGAGAGTATGGATCATATGCCGGGGGAGAAGCGATCGTGGTCTGAGTTTTATGACATGGAGGTCTCCGAGCAGTTCCTCGCCGATAACGTGGCCTTTCACCGGGAGTTCGTGGCCCTGGTCACGGAGTATTCCCGGAAAAGCGCCGCGGGCCGCGTCCCGCGGCTGCTCGAGGTCGGCCTCGGCACGGCGACGCTCTCCATCCATTTCTCCCGGAACGCCTACGAGTGTACGGGCATCGACAACGATCCTAAGATCGTCGTCAAGGCCCTGGAGACTAACCGGAGCCTGGGCGGATACGCCCGGTTCATGCTGATGGACGCCCTGGCCATGGACCTGCTGAAGGACGGGTACTTCGACGTGGCCTTCTCGCAGGGGACGATGGAGCACTTCGACAACGAGACGCTGATCCGGCTGTTGTCCCTGCAGCTCAAGGCCGCCCGCTACGTGGCCTTCTCCGTCCCGTCCCCGTACTGGCCCGACCGGGAGTTCGGGAACGAGCGCAAGATCAGCGCCGAAGAGTGGAGGTATCTGCTGGAGAGCGCCGGGTTCAATGTGCTTTACCTGGGCTACTACCACGATAAGACCCAGGTCGCCTGCGTCCTGGGCCCCGGCGGGCAGGCGCCGCGGCCGTAGAGGTGCGCGGGCCCGGGATGGCGCAGGGAGAAGAAAGGCCGGCAGGCAGACACCTATGAAAGTGGCATTCGTGACACCCTGGTATGGCGAGTTCGCGGGAGGGGCCGAGGTGGCCGTACGCCAGACGGCCGAACACCTACGGGCGGCCGGCGTCGACGTCGAGGTCCTGACCACCTGCGTGAGGACGCCCTTCGATAGCTGGTGGAAGGACGAGTACCGGCCCGGGGAATGCAAGCTAAACGGCGTCACAGTAAAGCGTTTTCCGGTCAACCGGGAAGGCCAGGCCGGCTACTATGAGGTGAACGAGAAAATCCAGCTCACCCCCCGCGTAACGCGGGAGGAAGAGCTAAAATACCTGAAGGGCAGCATCTCCAGCGACGCGCTCGCGGACTACGTGGCCCGGCACCGGGACGATCACGTCTACATCCTGTGCCCCTACTTCTACGGCCTCGCCTACTGGGCGTACCAGGCCGCGCCGGACCGGTGCATCCTCATGCCCTGCCTCCATGACGAGCCGCAGGCCCGGTTCAGCACGACCCGGGAAATGATGGAGGCGCGAAAGGTCATCTTCCTGTCGCCGGAGGAGATGGGCCTGGCCAAAAAGCTCTACGGCACCCGCGGCGACAACTTCACGGTCGTGGGTGTCGGGGTCGAGGGCCGGGACGCATACAGGCCCGACCGGTTCCGGGAGAAGTACGGGATCACCGGCCCGTATGTCCTCTACGTCGGGCGAAAGGACCGGGGCAAGAACGTCCGGCTGCTAATCGACCACTTCCGCGAGTGCCGGAAAGCCGCGGGCGACGACCTGCGGCTCGTGTTCATCGGCGGGGGCGACCAACGGATGGTGCCGAAACAGGAGCCGTTTGTGGACCTGGGCTACGTGGACGAGGACGACAAGCACGACGCCTGCGCGGGAGCGCTGTGCACCTGCCTGCTGTCGGAGAACGAGTCCTTTTCGCTGGTGATCATGGAAAGCTGGCTGGCCGCCCGGCCGGTCATCGTCAGCGATCGCTGCGAGGTGACCCGGGGCCACTGCATCCGGAGCAACGGGGGCCTGTTCGTCGCCGACGGGGACGAGTTCTGCGAGGCCATCAGGTACCTGAAAGAGCACCCGGACAGGGCGGCGGCCATGGGAAACAACGGCAGAAAGTACGTCCTCGAGCGCTACGCCTGGGACGGGATCGTCCGGCGCTACACGGAAATATTCAAAGACTTCGAGGAGCAGGGCCGATGAAAATACTGGTGGACGGTCAGACGCTCAGCACGCCCGATATGGCGCGGGGCATTGGCGATTACCTGCTGAACATCCTGTCCGGGCTGGCCAAAATCAAGGACGGCGAGACGGGGCTGTACCTGGCCGTTTACGAGGACTACGACGGTAGCCTGATCAAAGCGTTTGCCAGCGAAGTCAACATCGTCGTCATCGGGAAGAGACTGAAGGCCGACGCTGCGGCCTCCCGGGCGTACACCGACGGCATTGTCCGGGCCGTTAAAGACCACGGCATCGACGTCTTCTGGATCACGAACCCGCTGATGCCGAACGTCAACCTGATCGAGGATGCCGTCCCCTGCAGGACGGTCGCGACGGTCTACGACCTGATACCCCTGCTGCTCAAGGACAAATACCTGGACAGGTGGCCCGCAGAGATGTCCCGGGAATACCTGGCCCGCGTCGCCCGGCTCGACCGCGTCACCGACCGCCTGATGCCTATCTCGGAATGCACCGCCCGGGACGTCGCCCGCGCGACCGGGGCCGGGCCGGGAAAGGCGAAGGTCGTCTACCCGGGGTCTAAAATCGACGACGGCGTCCCCCGGAACGACGACCCGGCGCTGCGGCAGAAATACGGCGATCGCAGGTTCATATTGTACCCCGGGGGGTTCGACCCGAGGAAGAACATGGAGAACGCGGCCCGGGCGTTTAAAATACTGGCGGACGAGGGCAGGCACGATAACGTCGACCTGGTCATCGCCTGCGCCTGTGACGAGAACGCCCGGAAGACGTTCGCGTCTTTCCTCGAGGAAACGTGTATCGGCGGAAGGGTAAGGCTCACGGGATATGTCCCGGAGCCCGAGCTGCTCTGGCTGTACGATCACGCGAGTGTCCTGTTCTTTCCGTCGCTGTACGAGGGGTTCGGGCTGCCCGTCCTGGAAGCCATGGGCCGGGGCGTGCCCGTCGTGGCCGCCGGGCGGGCCTCGCTGCCGGAGATCGTCGGGAGCGCGGGGCTGCTGGTCGACCCCGCGGACCCGGAAGAGATGGCGGCGGCACTCGACCGCGTGCTGTCGGACCCGGCGCTCGAAGGCAGGCTCCGGGACCTGTCCCGGAAGCGATCGCTGCGGTTCTCACGGGAAAAGTCGGCCGCCGCTGCCCTGGAGGTGTTCAGGGAGCTGCACGATACCGGCGGCCCTCCGGAGAATTCGCGGAAGATCAAGGTCGCATACTTCAGCCCGCTGCCGCCCCAGAAGACCGGCGTCGCGGTCTACAGCAAAGAGCTCCTCACGCGCCTGAAGGACTACGTCAGCATTGACCTGTTCACCGACGAGGGCGTGACGCCGGACCCAGGGTTCAGGGAGCAATTCGAGTGCCATTGCTGCGGGGAATACGAGGCGCTGCTGGAGAGAAAGCGGTATGACGTCACCATATACCACCTGGGAAACAACGTATTCCACGAGCGCGCCTACGTCACCCTCCTCAGGCACCCGGGGATCGTGGTGCTGCACGACTACGTCCTGCACCCGCTAATCCAGCACATCACGGCGCTACGGGGGGATACCGCGGCGTATGTCGCCGAGATGAAATATGCCTACGGGGAACAGGGCGAACGCATCGCCCGGGGTTACCTGGAGCAGGACTTCCGGCGGGTCGACATGATGCAATATCCCCTGAACGAGCGGGCCGTCAATGCCGCCAGATGTGTCATCGTCCACAGCCAATACTTGAAGGACATGCTCACCAGGGGCGTCATCAGGGTCATCCCGCATGGCCGCGACCCTGTCGATATCGACGCCGAAACCGCCGGGAAGTACAAAAAGGAGCTGGGGCTGGAAGGGGCCTGGCCGATACTCGGCTGCTACGGTTTCATGAACGCAAACCGGCGGCTGGAAGTCCTGATCGACGCTTTCGCCGGGCTCGTCCCCCGGTACCCTGCGGCCCGGCTGCTGCTCGCCGGGGAGGTCGAACCGCATTATAAAACCCGTATCTTAGACCTCATCAAGAAGCGCGGCCTGGCCGACCGGGCGCTCCTCACCGGGTACCTGGACGAGGCCCGCTATCGGAAATACATGGCATGCGCCGATATCGTCGTGAACCTGCGCTACCCGACGATGGGCGAGACCTCCGGGACGCTGCTGGACGCCCTGGCCTTCGGCAAGCCGGCGATCGTATCGAACGTCGGCTCATACCGGGAAGTCCCGGACCGCTGCTGCTGGAAGGTCGACGTCGACGTGTACGAAAAAGACCTGCTGGAGGCGTATGTCGCCGGGCTCCTGGAGAACCCGCAGCTCATGGAAACGATGGGTAAGAACGCCCGGGCGTATATCCATGAATATCACCGGTGGGAAAACGTGGCCCGGGAATACTATAAGCTCATCCGGGAATATGTGAGCAGTAAAGAACATGAAAGGTGACCCCGTGATTAGCCGGACCGATCGATTAAAAGAGATGCTGGCCAGGGGCAGCCTGTACCGGGTCGTGCTGGCCGCGTTCACTATCTACGGCATGGCATGTAAATTTTTATTATCCCTGAACTTACAGCTGAATTCCGACCTGATCACGCCCGGCTTCCTGGCGATGGAAATGGTGAAGAACGGCAATTACCTGCTGAAGGGCATTTATCTGAACGCGCTGGATTCCCAGCTGTTTAACGACGTCCTCCTGTTTCACCTGGTCCCGCAGGCGCTCTCGAACTACGACCCCGGCGTGCTCCGGGTCACGGGCTTCGTCATCTTTATGCTCGTGGTGGCCGTCTTCAGCTATATCGTTTTTATCGTAACGAAAGATAAGACGAACACGCTGGTCTTCGCCGCGCTGATGGCCAACATCATGCCGCTGTCTTACTCGTTCTTCGACGCGCCGATGTCACACATATCCGCCATACTGTTTGCCGGCGTCTTCATGATACTGTTTTTGACCTGGTTCGACCGGCTTTCCTGCATCGACGTTAAAAACCCGAAGGGCCTGGCTGCCGTATCGTTACTGTTGATCGCCCTGGCGATACTGACCTTTTCAAACCTGATATTTGCCGTTTTCTTCATCTTTCCCGTCGCCGGATACTACCTGTTTTTGCATGGTAAGAAAAGCTATCGTTCGATCATATTCGCCGTCATGCTTCTGGCATCGGGCGGGGCCGCCGTCATTTTTGCGAGATTTATCGTCAACCGGCTCGGCCTGGCCTGTTTTAATTCGATACCGGTGATACCGAGAGGGATCGAACATATCGCCTTCGTGAACATCCCGTTATACGTCAACGGACTGCTGCTGCTCATTTGCAGCAACGTATATCGCGGCGTCGCCGGCTTCGCCAGTTTCGGCGTCATCGAAGCGCTGACTGCCGTTTTATTCCTGGTCGTCCTCGGGCTGGCGGTAAAAAACCTGCTCGACGGGAACGCCGAGCACAAAAGGATCGCCCTTGCGTTCCTCTTATTCTCAGTCGTGGCGACGTTCGTCGCGTATGTGTTCACCTCGCTCTGCGTCAACATCTACACGACGAGATATCTCACGTTCACCGCCGTGCTGGTATTTCTGCTGATATCCGCTTACTTTAGCTACAGGAATAAGGCGATGGCGGCGAGCGTCCTGCTGATACTCGTCGTATTCGCGGCGATCAACTTCGACACGGTGAAGGCCCTCAGTTATCACCCCAACAAGGGAGAGCGCGAGATCATCGGCTATCTGGGGGAAAATAATCTCACTTTCGGCTACAGCGGCTACTGGGACTCGATTATCCTCACGTATCTCTCCGGCGGGGAAATCGTCGTCCGGCCCGTGATGGCCGGCGATGGCGGCCTTAAGCCGGTGAGGCTGATCTCTTCCGACGAGTGGTACAATGAGATACCGGACCGGTATTTTCTGCTGGTCAACAACGCCCGTAAGGACCAGGTGAACGATACCCGGGCCCTGGTCGAAACGGTCCCGTCGTCGGCCGTGTACCATTATAAAGGCTACACGATTTACGCGTTCAATAATACCACTAATATCAATAACAAGTTGCTGTTCAAGGATTAACCGAATGACGACCCGGGGCTTCATCTCGCGTAACTGCCGGGTGCCTGACGGGGCGCATTACCTTCGATAGGCGGCCTCAAGCGCCGGCACGAGACGGCCCCAGTCGTATTTTTCTGCATCAGCCGCACACCGGTCCGCCATCCTGCGCCTCCCCGGATCGTCGGATAGCAGGCCGTTTATAGCTTCTCTCAATGCCCTGTCGTCCAGCGGCACCACGCACCCGCCAGCCCCGTCCTTCACCAGGTCGCCTGCGGCGTTCCCGGGGGCGTCGACGGTGAGGACCGGCAGCCCGCAGGCCATCGCCTCCAGCGTGGTGATGCTGAACCCCTCCCTCGTCGACGGGAGCACGAACACCTTAGCAGCCTTCAGCCGGCCGATCAGCGCATCTTCCTCCAGGAAGCCCGTGAACGTCACCGGCACCTTCAGATCGGCCGCCAGCGCCTCCAGCGACGCCCGCTCCGGCCCGTCGCCGATCACGGTCAGCTTCCAC